>JANNRF010000090.1:0-8917 GCA_031401135.1 Deltaproteobacteria bacterium
CGCCGGCGCGCGGAGCGCAGCGCGCGTCGACGCGTCCCGGCCGGCGCACTTGTTCGTGTTCGGCGGCAGCCTCGGCGCGCGCCAGATCAACGAGTTGATGCTGGCGCTCGCGAAGCCGCTCGCGGAAGCCGGCGTCGAGATCTTCCACCAAACCGGCGAGGCAGATCGCGAACGCGTGGCCGCGGCCTATCAGGCGGCCGGCACGCGCGCCGAGGCCGTCGCCTTCGAGCGCGACATGCCGCGCCGCTATGCCTGGGCAGATCTCGTCGTGTGCCGCGCCGGCGCGATCTCAGTCGCGGAGCTCGCCCTTGCGGGCCGCGCGGCGCTGCTGATCCCGCTCGCGCACGTCGGCGGCGGCGAGCAGTTCGCGAATGCGCGCGAACTCGAGCGCGCTGGCGCTGCGCGCGTGCTCGAATCGCGCGGCCTCGAGCCCGAGACGTTCGCGAAGGCGCTGTTCGAACTGCTCGCGGATCGCGCTCGGCTCGCCGAGATGGGAGCGCGCGCCGCGGCGGCGGCAAAACCGAACGCTGCCGAAGCGATCGCCGAGGCCTGCCTCGCACTCGCGGGAGGCGCCGCCTAATGGCTCACTTCCGCGGCGTAAAGCGCGTGCACTTCGTCGGCATCGGCGGCGTCGGCATGTGCGGGCTAGCAGAACTGCTGCTCGCCCAGGGTTATGCGGTGAGCGGCAGCGATCTCGCGAGCGGGCCCACGGCCCTGCGCTTACGCCGGCTCGGCGCGAGCGTCGCAATCGGCCACGCCGCGGAACACGTCGGCACAGCGGACGTGGTGGTGGCGTCGAGCGCGGTGCGGCGCGGCAATCCCGAGCTGGCCGAAGCGGAGGCGCGCGGCATCCCGGTGATCCCGCGCGCCGAGATGCTTGCCGAAGTGATGCGCCTGAAGGACGGCATCGCGGTCGCCGGCACCCACGGCAAGACCACGACGACGTCGCTGATCGCGCACCTGCTCGACGCCGCGGGGCTCGACCCCACGGTAGTTGTTGGGGGACGCGTGATGGGATCCGGCGCCGCCGCCGATCGCACTGGCGCGCGCCTTGGCCAAGGCCCGTTCCTCGTGGCCGAAGCCGACGAGAGCGATGGATCGTTCCTGCACCTCTCGCCGGTCGTCGCCGTCATCACCAACGTCGAGCCCGAACACCTCGATCATTATGGAACGGTCGACGCGATGGAGGCTGCCTTCGTGGCGTTCGCGAACCGCCTGCCCTTCTGGGGCCGCGCGGTGCTGTGCATCGACGATCCTGGCGTGCAGCGCTTGCTGCCGCGCATCGCGCGCCGGCGCACCACGTATGGTTTCTCCGCGCAGGCGGAGTGGCTCGCGCACGCTGTGGAGCGTGATGGCCGCGGTTCGCGCTTCCGCGTGCGGCGCGGCAGCGAGACGCTCGGCGAGACGCGGCTCGCGATCCCAGGCCGGCACAACGTGGCGAACGCGCTCGCAGCGCTCGCCGTGGCCGCGGAGCTGGACGTGCCGTTCGCGCGAGCAGCGGAAGCGCTCGCGAGCTTCGCGGGCGTCGAGCGCCGCTTCGAAGAGAAGGGCTCTGCGCGCGGCGTGCGCGTCGTCGATGATTATGGCCACCACCCGACCGAGCTGCGCGCCACGCTCGCCGCCGCGCGCGGCGTTCACGCCGGCCGGCTCGTCGCCGTCTTCCAGCCGCACCGCTACACGCGCACGCGCGACCTGTTCGACGATTTCGCCGCAGCCTTCCACGATGCCGACTTGTTGGTGCTGACCGAGATCTACGCCGCCGGCGAGCCGAAACTGCCGGGTGTCGAGGCAGCCTCGCTCGCCGCCGCCGTGCGCGAGCGCGGTCATCGCGACGTGCGCTTCATCGCCGAGCTCGAGGCGATTCCGGCCGCGCTCGCGCCAGACCTGCGAGCTGGCGACCTCGTGCTGACGCTCGGCGCCGGCTCCATCACCAAGCTGGGCCCGCTGCTGCTGGCCGCGCTCGAGGCGCGCCCGTGATCGCCGACGCGGCGCGCGCCGAACTCGCACACGCCCTCGGCCGCGCCATTCAGTTCGACGTGCCCAGCGCGCGCCTGACTTCGCTGCGGGTCGGCGGCATCGCCGATGCGCTCGCCGCGCCGCCCGATCGGCTGGCGCTCGCACAGTTGTTGCGGCTGTGCGCGAAGCATCGGCTGCCGAGCCGCGTGATCGGGCGCGGCTTCAACACAATCGTGCGCGACGAAGGCGTGGACGGCGTGCTGATCCAGCTCGCGCGGCTCAAGCAGCTCGAGGAGCGGCCCGGCAAGCTGTTACGGGTCGAAGCGGGTGTCTCGCACGCGACGCTCACGCGATTTTGCCGCGAGCGCGGGCTCGCAGGCCTCGAGTTCGGCGTCGGCATCCCCGGCACGCTCGGCGGCTGGATCGCGATGAATGCGGGCATCGGCGTGCGCGAAGTGAAAGACGTCGTTCGCGAAATCGAAGTGATGAGCCCGGCTGGAACTTTCGTGCGCCACTTCACGCGCGATGCGCTGCACTTCCGCTATCGAGCGCTGGTTGGTTTCGCAGCGGGTTCCGTGGTGGTGTCGGCGTTGCTCGAAGTGGACATTGCGGATCGCAAGAGCGTCGAGGCGGAGAGCGATCGCCTGCTCGCGAAACGGCGCGAGACCCAGCCGGTCGACCAGCCCTCCTGCGGTTCGGTGTTCAAGAACCCGCGCGGCCATAGCGCCGGACAGCTGATCGAGGCCGCGGGCTTGAAGGGCGCAACGCGCGGCGGCGCGATGATTTCGCCGCTGCACGCGAACTTCATCGTGAACTCGGGCGGCGCCACAGCCAGCGACGTGCTCGCCCTAATTGGCCACGCGCGCGCGGTGGTTCGGCTGCGCACCGGAATCCTGCTCGAACCCGAAGTGAAGATCTGGGGGCGCAGCGCGCCCGAGGAGCGAGCCTCATGAAGAAGCGCAGCGCGATTCGTTGGCCGTGGCGGCGAGCGCCGAATCGGCTCGGGCTCACGAAGGGCGCACGCGGACCGGTGCGCCCCGAGCGCCGCACGCTGAAGCTCGCGGTGATTACGGGCTGTGGGCTCGCGAGTGCGCTCGCGGGCAGCGCGTTCGGCGACGACCTTCTCGCGCTGCTCGCTCCCGAGCACTCCCGCGTCGCGACGCTCGCAGTCGCGGGCAACGTGCACACGGAGCCCGCCGCGCTCGCGAACGCCACGGGCCTCGCCGCAGGCGCAGCGCTCGCGGACATCGACCCCGACGATTTGTCGCGAATGCTCGAGGCCCTTCCCTGGGTGCGCGAGGCGCGCGCGGCGACGCTCACGCCGAACCGCGTGGTGATCGCGATCGAGGAGCGCGTGCCCGTCGCGGTCGCAAAGCTCGCGGACGGCTCGCGCTGGTTGGTGGACGCGAGCGGCGTCGCCTTCGCGCCCGCGCCGCCCGAGACGCGTGGTCCCGAACTTGTTGGGCTCGCGAGCCTGCCCGCTGCGCCAGAGGCGCATGCCGGCCTCGCCGCGGGTGTTGCGCTGCTCGAGCAATGGAGCGCTGCGAAGTTGCCGGCCGTGAGTGTGGTCGTGATCGCGAGCAGCACACCCAGCGAAGTTCCTGCGATGCTTCTAGCCGAGCGCCCGCTGCGCGTGGTGCTCGGCCGCGGCGATGCCGCCGCGAAGCTCGCGCGGCTCGCGCGGATTCTCGCGCTGAACGAACCCGCGCTCGCGAGCGCGCGAGAGATCGATTTGCGTTTCCCCGGCGAGGGCGTGCTGCGCTTTGCGGCGCCCTGCCCGGCGGGAAACGAGTTGTTGGGGGAAGCAGCGCCAGCCGGGAAGGACTCGGAGGGCGCCGCTCCAGTCGGGGGTAAAGAAAAGTGTCACGCAAAGACAACCTGATCGTCGGACTCGACATCGGGACTACGAAGATTTGCGCCATCGTCGCGGAAGTGACGGAGGCCGGCGTCGACATCGTCGGAATCGGAACGCATCCGTCGAAAGGCCTACGCAAGGGCGTCGTCGTCGACATCGAGGCGACCGTCGATTCGATCAAGCACGCGGTCGAAGAAGCGGAGCTGATGGCGGACTGCGAGATCACGTCGGTCTACGCCGGCATCGCGGGCGGCCACATCGACGGCTTCAACTCCCACGGCATCGTGGCGGTGAAAACTGGCGAGGTCACCGAGAGCGACGTGCGGCGCGTGATCGATGCGGCGAAGGCCGTGGCGATCCCGATGGACCGCGAAGTCATCCACGTGATCCCGCAAGAGTTCATCATCGACGACCAGGACGGCATCCGCGAGCCGATCGGCATGAGCGGCGTACGGCTCGAAGCCAAGATCCACATTGTTACGGCGGCGGTGACCAGCGCGCAGAACATCGTGAAGTGCGCGAACAAAGCCGGCCTGAACGTGATGGACATCGTGCTCGAACCGCTGGCCTCCGCGGAGGCTGTGCTGGCCCAGGACGAGCGCGAACTCGGCGTCTGCCTGATCGACATCGGCGGCGGCACCACGGACATTGCGGTGTTCGTCGACGGCTCGATCAAGCACACCTCGGTGTTAGGGATCGGCGGCACGCACCTCTCGAACGACATCGCGGTCGGCCTGCGCACGCCCTTCGACGAAGCCGAGCGCATCAAGAAAAGGTTTGGCGTCGCGAGCGCGCGCTTCCTCGGCAGCGACGACATTATTACGGTGCCGAGCGTCGGCGGGCGCCGGCCGCGCGAGGTCTCGCGCAAAATCCTGTGCGAGATCATCGAGCCGCGCGTCGACGAGATTCTCTCGCTCGCGCACCGCGAACTCGTGAAGGGCGGCCTCGACCAGCGCATCCCGTCGGGCGTAGTCCTAACAGGTGGCTGCGCCGCGCTGGCGGGCATGACCGACCTCGCTGAAGAAATCTTCGAATCGCCGGTGCGGCTCGGCATGCCCGTCAACATCGGCGGCTTGCAGGACGTGGTGCGCGACCCGATGTACGCGACCGGAGTCGGCCTGATCCTGTTCGGGTACTCGCAATCCAAGGGCAAGAGCCCGAGCCGCTTCCGCATCCGCGACGAATCGATCTTCCGGCGCGTCAAGCAGCGCATGCGGGATTGGTTCTACGGCGACATCGAGTAGCCCGTGACGGGTGAGTGACGGGGGTCGCACTCACTCGCAAAAATGGCCGCAAGGCCGCGGATTTCCTGAAAAAGCTGGTTAAGATGTTTTTGGGGAGCGCGAGATCGCGCAGGGGGGTGAGATGGCGAATGGATCTGACGATCGAGGCCGGCGAGGCGGGGATTTCCGCTCGCTGACGAAGCTGAGCGGAGGGCCGGACTTTCTCGAGGTTGGCCCCGAAGACGACGTGAACGACGACCTGCTGGAGTTCGAAGACAGCGGCGAACTCAGGGCCAAGATCCGCGTGATCGGGGTCGGCGGCGCGGGCGGCAACGCCCTCGACACGATGATCCGCTCCGGGCTCTCGGGCGTGGAATTCATCGTCGCGAACACGGACGCCCAGGCCCTCGTGCACAAGCTTGCGCCCACAAAAGTGCAGCTAGGCCCGCAGGTGACACGAGGCCTCGGCTGCGGCGCGAACCCCGAACGCGGGCGCGCAGCCGCGATCGAGGATCGCGACAAACTGCGCGACTTGTTGATCGGCAGCGACATGGTCTTCATCACCGCCGGCATGGGCGGCGGCACCGGCACCGGCGCGGCGCCCGTAATCGCCGAGATCGCGCGCGAAGTCGGCGCGCTCACGGTCGCGGTCGTCACCAAGCCCTTCCCGTTCGAGGGGCGGCAGCGCAGCCGCCACGCGGAGAAGGGCCTCGAAGACCTTCACCGCGTCTGCGACACGCTGATTACGATTCCGAATCACCGGCTGCTGGCGCTCGCGGGCAAGGCCACGCCGATGCTCGAATCGTTCAAGCTGGCGGACGACGTGCTGCTGAACGCGGTCAAGGGCATCTCGGACCTGATTACGGTGCACGGCCTGATCAATCTCGATTTCGCGGACGTGCGCACGATCATGAACGAGATGGGCATGGCGCTGATGGGCACCGGCATCGGTGTGGGCGAGAGCCGCGCGAAGGACGCCGCTTATGCGGCGATCTCGAGTCCGCTGCTCGAAGACGTCTCGATCGACGGCGCGCGCGGTGTGCTGATCAACATCACCGGCGGCACCGACATGACGCTCTGGGAGGTGAACGAGGCATCGACGCTCGTGCAAGAGGCGGCCCACGAGGACGCGAACATCATCTTCGGCGCCGTGATCGACGAGACCATGAAGCCGGGCGAGTTGCGCGTGACCGTGATCGCGACCGGGCTCCAGGGGGATCACGCCCGCGTCGGGAGCGAACGCAGCGAACGCAGCGAACGCGAAGTGCGCGCGCGCGCGCCGGCCGAGAGCGTGTACGCGCAGCCGATTCGGCGCGAGCAACCGGCGCCCGCGCCTGCTCCGCGTGCGGAAGCGCCCGCAAGCGCGCGCCACGTGGAGGCGGCGCCCGCGCCGGCTCCGGTACAGCGCCCGGCCGCGCCGGTCGTGCATATCCACGAGGCGGCGCATGCGCCGGAGTTCGTTTCACCCTTCGAGGACGAGTACGACGTGCCGGCTTTCCTACGCAAGCGCCGCGCGACCGCGGAACCGCGAGGGAAGGACGAGGACGAGGAGCTGCCCGCGTTCCTGCGGCGCTCGGCGGACTAGCAAGCGGCGCTTCGCCGCGCGCAGCGAGGCCACGCGAGCCCTTGGCTCGCGCGAGCCGAGCGAAGTACACCGAGCCGGGTCGAACTCGGATCCGCAACAATCGAAGGGCGCCTCCGCGATCTGCGCAGGCGCCCTTCTCGTTCCGCAGCCCGAAATCTGGAGATGCACAATGTCTCAGCAACTCGTCGTCACCGATCGCCGCGCCGACGGCGTCGCAGTCCTCACGCTGACCGACCCCGATCGCTTGAACGCGATGACCGAGGCGATGGGCGGCGCCATCCAAAGCGCCGTCGCAGGCCTGAAGGACGACGTGAGTGTGCGTGCCGTCGTGCTCACCGGCGCCGGCCGCGCGTTCTCGGCGGGCGGCGACCTCGACATGCTCGTGCGCATGGCTCAGGCAGGAAGCGCGGACCCGGGCGGGCCGACGCGCGCGGCGCAGCGCGCGTTCATGGGCCGCTTCTATCGCATGTACCTCTCCGTGCGCGATCTGCCGCAGCCGACGATCGCCGCGCTGAACGGCGCCGCGATTGGGGCCGGCCTGTGCGTCGCGCTTGCCTGCGACCTGCGCATCGCCGCGCGCGAGGCCAAGCTCGGTCTCAACTTCACCAAGCTCGGCATTCACCCGGGGATGGCGGCGACCTGGACGCTGCCGCGCATCATCGGCGCCGCACAGGCCGCCGAGCTCGTCTACACCGGCCGCATCATCGACGGTGTGGAAGCGGCGCGCATCGGCCTCGCCAACCGCGCGGTAGCGCGCGAGGAAGTGCTCAGCGCTGCGCTCGCGCTCGCGAGCGAGATCGCGAGCGCGGCGCCCGTTGCGGTGCGCGGCGCCAAGCGCTCGCTCGCGATGAGCGCAGGCTCCGATCTGGGCACGCAGCTGGATCGGGAGGCCGCCGAGCAGGCGCTCTGTTACGAGAGCGCCGACTTGCTCGAGGGCCTCGCGGCGGTGCGAGAAAAACGGGCGCCGCACTTCTCAGGGAAATGAGCGCCGACCCGCCGACACGTGACGCTCGTCACGGCGCAATTTTCTCGCGAGAACGATCTCAAGTTGTGCGCTTTTGGAACGAAACGTTCCAGCGCGCAACACGAGGAGCGAGCGAGCAATGTCGGCGGCGGTCTCGAAGGCACTGAGGAGCGGCAACCTGTGGCTCACGCTCGGATACTTCTTCGCGCTGGTGCTGCTCGCGAAGGCGTACGCCTAGGGGGACGCTTCGCGTCCCGGCTACCGCGTTGACGCAGCGAAGCTTCGCCTCGCTGCGCGCGACGAAGCGTCGCTTGCGACTACAGCGCCTCGCTCGGGCCCACGAGCTCGCTCGCGTTGAAGAAGTACGAGATCTCGATGCGCGCGGTAGCGGGCGCGTCGGAGCCGTGGGCGGCGTTGGCCTCGATGTCGGTACCAAAGTCGCCGCGGATCGTGCCCTTCGGCGCCTTCTTCGAGTCGGTCGGGCCCATCAGGTCGCGGTTCTTCAGAACCGCGCCCTCGCCTTCGAGCACGCTGATCACCACCGGGCCCCCGGTCATGAACTTCACGAGGTCGCCGTAGAACGGGCGCGCCTTGTGGACAGCGTAGAAGCCGCGCGCGAGTTGCTCGCTGAGCTGCATTTTCTTGACGGCGAGGATCGTTAGGCCCGCGGCTTCGAAGCGGCGCAGGATTTCGCCGGTGGCGCCCTTCGCGACGGCATCCGGTTTCACGATCGAGAGCGTGCGTTCGATGGCCACGAAAAGTCTCCAGCGGAAAAAGAGGCGCGCACGGTAGCGGACATGAGGTGCGGAGAAAGGCCGCCCGGCGCGCAGAGCTGCGGGAATTATGGGGTGAGCACGATCTTCCCGAAGTGCTCGCTCGCCTTCAGCGCCCGGTGCGCGTCGCCTGCTTTCGCAAGCGGCAACACGCGATCGACGACGGCGCGGATGCGGCCCGTCGCGAGATCCTCGCCGAAGCGCGCGATGAAGCCGCGCACGATCGCGGCTTTCTCTTCCACCGGGCGCGCGCGGAGCGTCGAGCCGATGATCGTGAGCCGGCGCCCAAGCACCACGCCGAGGTTCAACTCCACCTTCGCGCCGCCCATTAGGCCGATCAGCGCCAGCCGTCCGCCGATCGCGAGCGCGGCGAGGTTGTCTTCGAGATAGGGCGCGCCGATCGAGTCGAGCACCACGTCGACGCCGCGCCCCGCCGTCGCCTGCTTCACCGCGTCGGCGAAGCGCTCGCTTCTGTAGTTCACCGCGACGTCGGCGCCGAGCTTCAGACATTGCTCGCACTTTGCAGCGCTGCCGGCGGTAACGATTACGCGCGCGCCGGCG
>JANNRF010000091.1:0-12755 GCA_031401135.1 Deltaproteobacteria bacterium
CGATGCATCGCCATGAAACCGCAGCGGCGCACAGCGCGACAGGGCGCGCGAAGAGCGTGCCGGCGGGACTCAGATGCCAAGGCGGCACCCGAGCAGGTCTGCACAGGCCGCAAGCGAAGCGCGCAGCGAGCCGGAGTCTTCGGAGGCGAGCGAAGTCAACAAGGAGAAGGGAGGCGAGGAAACCCTCGCGTTAGGCTTCGCGAGTGCACACCACCGACCCCTGGCTCTCGGAAGATCCGCTGCCCGCGGATCCGTTTCCGATCGCCGTGCGCTGGCTCGAGGAGGCGTTCGCCGCGGGCGCGCAGCCGAACCCGCACGGCATCGCGCTCGCCACAGTGGACGAAGCCGGCCGCCCCGAAGTGCGGATGGTGCTCTGCAAAGCGCTCGAGGCCGCGAGCGGCAGCCTCGTCTTCTACACGCACAAGCCGAGCCCCACAGGCGCGGCCCTGCATGCGCGGCCCCACGCCGCGGCGGTATTTTTCTTCGCCCCGCAAGAGCGCCAAGTGCGCATCGCGGGGTCCGTGAGCGATGTGAGCGACGCCGAGGCCGACGCTTACTTCGCGACGCGCCCACTCGATTCGCGCGTGGGCGCCTGGGCGAGTGAGCAGAGCGCGCCCATCGCCTCGCGCGCCGCGCTCGAAGCCGAGTTCGCGCGGCGCGCGGCGGAGTTCGGCGCGCGCACCGAGGACCCCAGCGCGAACGCCGAGGTGCCGCGCCCGCCGCACTGGGGCGGCTACCGCATTCTCGCCGAGCGCGTCGAGCTGTGGCACGGACGCCCGGGGCGCCTCCACGACCGCGCGCTCTGGACGCGAGAACTACCCGTAGGCTCGTGGCGCGCCCAACGCATCCAGCCATAACCGGGTCAATTTCGCTGCGCGCGGCGAAGCGCCGCTTGCTAGTTCAGCTCCAGCACCACCACGAGTTGCCCGCCGTCGTTCGGCTGGCCACCGAGGATCAGCGGCACACCCGGCTCCATGCGGAAATCGCCGCGCGTTGAGCCCCAGTCGATCGCGACCAGGAAGCCACTCGCGCTGCGGTCGAGCGGACGGAAGCGGTACTCCTTGCCGTTGGGCGTCATCACCGCGCCGATCTGCCCCAGCTTCAGCGCCTCCTCCCGATGCGCGGTCACGCGCAGCGAGCCGAACACGAGGCCGCGCTTCGAGAGCAGCTTGTGCAGACGCTCGGCCTGCGCGTCGATCGCGCCGGGCGCCGCCGTCGCGCGCAGCACCGTCACCTCGAACTGCGCCGGCGCCGGGTTCGCGTCGGCTGCGCCCGGCGCCAGCTGCTGCGCCTCGGCCGCGCCGCCCGCGGCAACTAGCGCCAATAACGCGCACAGGCCCACCAACCACACCCGCAGTTTCTCACCCAAGCACATCTTGATTCCTCCCGGCGCCAGTCTTTTGCTTCTGGAGCAGCCAGATGATGGTCGCCTCGCTGTCGTCCTGAAGGATGAAGGCCGGCCGTCGGCCGGTATCGAGCAGCTGCACGGACGAGCCCCGGAAGACCGGCACGCCGGGGGGGGCGATCTCCGGTGCGCCGCGCGGCGTCACCACTACCGCGAGCGCGATCGCGCCCGCAGCAACGAGTGCGCCCGCCCACTTCGGCAGCGTGAAGCCGCCGAGCCAGCCTTCGCTCTCCCGCGCAGGCTCGGCGGCCGGCAGCGCTGGCGGCAGATGCAGCACGATCGCGCTCCACAGATCCGGCGACGGCGCCTCGTCGGCCTGCACACGCAGCGTCTTGCCAAGCTGCGCGAGCCGCGCGAGTTCCGCCTGCGCCGCGGGGTCGCGCGCGATGCGGCGTTCGAGCCACCAACGCGCGATGCCGCCCAGTTCGCCGTCGTGATAGGCGTGGAGGCTTCGCGTGAGTCGTTCGCTCATCATTCGCGCTCCTCTGCCTCGGGTTCCGCGGCCTCGGGTTCCGCCGCCGGTTCACTAGAGATGGACGTGGCGTCAACCGCTCCCGATTCAATCAGCAGCTTCTGCATCTGCTTGCGGGCGTAGAAGAGCCTGCTCATCACGGTGCCTTTCGGGATGCCCTGCGCCTCCGAGATCTCGCTGTACGAGAGGCCCTCGACCTCGCGCAGGATCAGCGTCTCGCGCGCAGCAACCGGCAACTGCGCGATGGCGGCGTCGATCTTCTCGCGCAATTGCTTGCGCTGGAGTTCGCTGGCAGGTGCGTACGAAACGCCGTCTACCTGCGGGGTGGCGTCGTCGGAAGCCTCGGCCTCGGCGAGCGAGCCTTCCTCCCAATCCACTGTGCGCCGAGAGCGGTCGCGCCGCAGCATGTCGAGGCACTGGTTCTTCACCAGGCGATACAGCCAGGTAAAAAACGCCGAGCGCTGCTCGAACTTGGCGAGGTTGTTGAAGGCCTTTACGAACGCTTCCTGCACGGCGTCGCGGGCGGCGTCTTCGTCTTTGAGAATGCGCAGCGCGAGCCGGAACGCGCGCGCCTGATAACGCTCGACCAGCACGCGGAACGCGTTGCGATCGCCGCCGAGAATCGCCGCGATCACCTCGTCATCGCTGGGGCTCTGGGCGGCGCTCATCAATGCGCCTCGCGCCAGTTCTTGCCGCTGCCGACATCCGCGACCAGCGGCACCGAGAGCGCATACACGCCCTCCATGCGCGCCTTCACGAGCTTCGTCAGCTCCGGGAGTTCGCTTTCCGGCGCCTCGAACACGAGTTCGTCGTGCACTTGCAGCAGCATGCGCGCGGCGAGGCAAGCGTCGCGGAGCGCCTGCTGCACTTCGACCATCGCTTGTTTGATTAGGTCCGCCGCGGTGCCCTGAATCACCGTGTTCACGGCCATGCGCTCGGCGGCCTGGCGCAGCGCGCGGTTGCGCGAGCGCAGATCGGGGAGATAGCGGCGCCGCCCGAGCAACGTGCGCACGAAGCCCGCCTCGCCCGCCGCCGCGACCGTCTCGTCGAGGAAGCGCCGCACGCCCTGGTAGCGCGCGAAGTAGCGGTCGATGGTGGCCTGCGCTTCGGCCTGCGCGATCCCTAATTGGTTGGCGATGCCGAAGGCGGACGAGCCGTAGATGATTCCGAAGTTGATCGCCTTGGCGTGCGCGCGCTGGTCGCTGCTCACCGCGCTCGGCTCGATGCCGTTCACTTCCGCCGCCGTGCGCCGGTGCACGTCTTCGCCCTTCGCGAAGGCGTCGATCAAGCTCTCGTCGCCCGAGAAGTGCGCGACGATGCGCAGCTCCACCTGCGAGTAATCAGCCGAGAGCAGCAGCATTCCTTCGGCCGGCACGAACGCCTCGCGGATGCGAATGCCCTCTTCGCTGCGGATGGGGATGTTCTGCACGTTCGGATGCGTCGACGAGAGCCGGCCCGTCGCCGCGCCAGCTTGGTTGAACGTCGGGTGCACGCGACCCGTGCGCGGGTTCACGAGCGGCGGCAGCGCGTCCACATAGGTGCTCTTCAGTTTCGCGAGCCTGCGGTAGGCGAGGATCGCTGCGGGCAGCTCGTGCTGCGAAGAGAGCTGCTCCAGCACGCTCTCGTCGGTCGAGAGCCCCGTCTTGGTTTTCTTCACCGCGGGCAACTTCAGCTTTTCGAACAAAATCGTCGCGAGTTGTTTGGGCGAGTTGATCTGGAAGCGCTCGCCCGCGAGCGCGTAGATGCTGCTCTCGACGCGCGCGAGTTCGCGCTCGTACTCGTGAGAGAGCGCGGTGAGCTTCGCCGCGTCGATGCGCACGCCGCTGCGTTCCATCGCGGAGAGCACGGCCGTGAGCGGCAACTCGACGTTGCGAAAGAGCGGATCGAGGCCGTCCGCGGCGAGGCGCTTCGCGAGCAGCGGCGCCAGCGCGAGCAGCGCGCTCGCCTGCTCCGCCGCCCACGCGCCGGCCTCTTCGGCGGAGAGCGCGCTCGCGGCTTTCGCCTTCGCGCCGCGGCCAGTGAGATCTTCCAGCGCGCGCAGCTCACGCCCCAACAACTGCTGTGCGAGCGCAGGCGCCGCGTTCGCGCCGGCCGGGTCGATCAAGAACGCGGCGAGCTGGAGATCGAGCACCGGCAGCTTCGCTTCGAGCCCGGCCTCGGCCAGTAGCGACTGCACGCGCTTGGTGTCGACCGCGATCCACGGCGGAGCCGCCGGGCCCGCGAACAGCCCGAACAACTCTGCGCTCGCTTCGCTCCATGCGAGCTGCGTGCCGCCCAGCAGATCGTGCGCGAGCGGGACGTAATAAGCGCGCTCCGCGCCGCCGCTCGCAAGCGCGATGCCGGCAGGCACCGCGGGCATCCCCCCCGGCTCGTCGTCGCCCACGAGCACGACCGCGAGCGGTTCTGCCTGCGCGAGCGCGCCCAGGGCAGCGCGCAGCGAGGCGAGATCGCGCACGACCTCGCACGCAACGACGTGTGCTGCGAGCGGCGCGGGCGGAGGAGCGGCGAGCGACGGCGCGGCAGCCCCTGTGCTCGGTGCGGCTGTCGCGCTCGAACTGCTCGGCACGCCGCGCGCGTTTTCCGCATCGATGTCCTCGACGAGCCGCGTGAATCCCAAGCGCTTGTACAACTCGCGTAGCGCCGCGCGATCCGGCGCAGGCGCGGCGAGCGCATCCACGCCCAGCGGCAGCGGCACATCGCTGCGCAGCGTCGCGAGCTGTTTCGAGAGCCGCGCGTTGTCCGCTTGCTCGAGCAGGGCCTCGCGCGCCTTCTTCGCCTTCACCTCGCCCGCGCGGGCCAGCAGGTTCTCGAGCGTCCCGTACTCGGTGATTAGGGACGCCGCGCCCTTCTCGCCGATTCCCTTGACGCCGGGGATGTTGTCCGACGGATCGCCGACCAGCGCGCGCACGTCGAGCAACTTGTCAGGCGCGACGCCGAAGCGCTCCACCACCTCGGCGGGCCCGATGCGCTTGTCCTTCATCAAATCGAGCAGCACCACGCGCCCGCCGACCAGCTGCATCAGATCCTTGTCGGACGAAACGATCAGCACTTCCCAATCCGGCGGTGTGATGCGCGCGAGCGTCGCAATCACGTCGTCGGCCTCGAAGCCCGGCACCTCGAGCACGGGCAACTTCCAGGCGTCGATCAACTCGCGCGCGAGCGGCCACTGCGCCGTGAGATCCTCGGGCTGCGCATCCCGCGTGGCCTTGTACGCCGGAAACAGCTGCCGCCGAAAACTCCCGCCGCGCGGATCCATCGCCACCGCGATCGCGTCAGGCCTCTCCTCCCGCACGAGCTTCCGCAACATGTTCGCAAACCCATACACCGCCCCCGTCGGCGCCCCACCCGGACTCCGCAACGGCGGCAGCGCAAAGAACGCGCGATAGAGCGCGTTGGCAGCATCAATGACGACAAGACGAGGCACGCGCGCCACGGTAGCCGCACCGCACTCAGCCATCCGACGATTTCACCTCAATGCGCGCAGATCCCGGAAGCCAAGGCGCCTCCCAGCCACGTCTGCACAGGCCGCAAGCGAAGCGCGCAGCGAGCCGTAGTCCTCGGAGGCGAGCGAAGTAAACAAGGAAGATTCGACGACAGTGAACTAAACGCGGTCCGTCGAAGTTCACGCGCCCCGCGCCAGGCCACGTAAAAACAACTCCAAACTGTCGTCGAACATCACCTCGAGCGGCTTGTGGCGCAGTTCTTTGCGCGGCATCACGTGCTCGGTTTGGATCAGGCTGTTCGAGACGGTCCACAACAAGTTCGCCACTTCCCAGCTGTCGCAGGCTGCGAACTCGCCGGTCTTCGTGCCCTGCGCGATCACGTCGGCGAGGATTTTCAGGCACGCTTCCCAGAGCGCGGTCACCTGGGTGATGAGCGCGGGCGGCAGCACGCCGATCAGGCCCTGGTTATCGAGCGCCCAGAAAATCTGGAAGTAGTCGCGGTTCTTCGCCCAGTGGCCGAAGTAGAACTTGCCGAGCGCGCGGATCTTGTCGCTCGCGTTGCCGGGCTTCGCCGCGACCTCGCGCATCTTCGAGACGAACACGTCGCCGTTGTCGGCCAGCAGCGCGACGTAGAGGTCGGCCTTGTTCGCGAAGTAGCGGTACAGCGTGCCCTTCGCGACGCCTGCGATCGCGGCCACCTCGTCGAGGTTCGCGGCGACGAAGCCGTCACGGAAGAACACCTGTCGCGCGGCGTCGAGGATCTTCACACGCTGCTGCGCCTTGCGATCCCCGGGCGCCTCTCGCGCGGCCTCAGCGTCGTGTTCAGACTTCGTCACTGCCCTCGTACCGGTACGGCGCCATTAGGTCGGTGTTGAGGTAGCGCTCGCCGAAGCTCGGGATGATCGCGACCACGAGCTTGTTCTGGTTGCCCGGCTGATTCGCGTACTTGATCGCGGCGCTCACGTTCGCGCCCGAGGAGATTCCGCAGAAGATGCCCTCTTCGCGCGCGAGCCGGCGCGCCATTTCGAGCGCCTCGTCGTTGGTCACCAGAATCACTTGGTCGACGAGCTTCATGTCGAGCACGTCCGGCTTGAAGCCCGCGCCGATGCCTTGGATCTTGTGCTTGCCGGGCGCGCCGCCCGAGAGCACCGGGCTGTCTGTGGGTTCTACCGCGATTGCCTGGAAGCTCGGCCGACGCGCCTTCACCACCTGCGCAACACCGGTGATCGTGCCGCCCGTGCCGACGCCCGCGACCAGTGCATCGACTTTGCCATCGGTGTCGGCCCAGATCTCCTCGGCCGTCGTCCTGCGGTGCACTTCCGGGTTGGCCGGGTTCATGAACTGCTGCGGGATGAAGCTGTTAGGGATGCGCGCGGCGATTTCGTTCGCCTTGTCGATCGCGCCGCGCATGCCCTTCGCCGGATCGGTCAGCACGAGCTTCGCGCCAAACGCGCGCAGCGTGATGCGGCGCTCGAGGCTCATGCTCTCCGGCATCGTCAGCACCACCTGATAACCCTTCACCGCCGCGACGAACGCGAGCGCGATGCCGGTGTTGCCGCTGGTCGGCTCGACGAGCGTGGTCTTGCCCGGCGTGATCAGCCCGTCTCGCTCGGCGGCTTCGATCATCGCGAGGCCGATGCGGTCTTTGACGCTGTCGGCGGGGTTCTGGCTTTCGAGCTTCACGACGATCTGCGCAGGCACGCCCGCAGTGACTTTGTTGAGGCGCACGAGCGGGGTGCGGCCGATCAGTTCCGTGACGTCGTTCGCGATGCGCATGGCGATTGCTCCTGACTGATTGGGGGCGCGCAGGCCGTGACAGGGAAACGCGCAAGACGATTCCGACGTTACGCCGCTGGCTCCGCGCCAGCAAAGAGTTCATCGACCAGCACCGTGGCATAACTGCCGGCGGGCAGCGTGAAGCGCAGCCGCACGGCATCGGGCGCAACGACTTCGGCGGCAAGATCGGGCACCGGCACGCGGATCGGCCGCCGCGCTCCGCGCAGCTTGATCCCCCGCGGCGGCACGATGCGCTCCGGGATGCCCGCGGCGCGCAGCACCGCCGTCTCGCGCTCGGCCGGCGCGCCGCGCGGCGCGAGCAGCTTCGTGCCAAAGATGGGGCCGCTCGCGCTGATCTCGAACGCAGCTGCGCGCGGCGCCTCCCGCGCGAGATCTTCCACCACGAACGCGCCGCCGGACGCGTGCAGCATCGCGACTTCGCCGAGCTCGAGCGCATCGAGCGGCAGCGGCCTCGCGAGAAGAAACGCGTTGAAGACTTCGGCCTGGAGCGCGGAGAGCAGGAAGCGCGCGGCGCGCTTGTCGGTGCCGATCGACGCGCCGGCGAGCAGTTCGCGCGCGCGCTCGGCGTTGTCGCCGTCGCGCCCGAAGCGCTGCGCGCCATACTTGTTAGACATGCCGACGCGAGCGAGGCGCTCCGCGCGCTCCGGCGCGGCGGCGGTTTGCTCTGGCGTCAGTTCGCGCACCACCAACTCGAAACTGTTCCCACGCAGCTGCGCGGTGCGCAGGCGCTGGCCATGTCGCACGGCCTCGAGCACGCGCACGCCCTCCGCCTCGAACGCGAGTGCGGCCGCCGGATCGAGCCCCGGCACCGAGAACCACTGCCGCGTCACCGCGATCTTGTCCTTGCGCCCCGCGTAGCCGATCTCGGCGTGAGGCGCGTCCGCGAGCCGCGCCAGCATGCGCACCACCTCCTCGGTGGTGCGGCCGCGCTTTTCGACGCGCACGAAGGTGTGCCCACCCTCGCCGCTCGGCGCGAACAGCGGAATCTCGTCGACGATGAAGTCTTCGGGCGTGGTGGCGAGGCGCACGGGCGCGATTCTCCTAATGCGTGTCGCGTCAGAACAGCGCGAGCTGCGAGACCGGGGCGAAGCTGCGGCGGTGCAGCGGAGTCGGGCCGAGCCTTTGGAGCGCAGCCAAGTGATCCGCGGTGCCGTAGCCCTTGTGTCGCGCGAAACCGTAACCCGGGTGCGCGGCGTCGAGCCGCGCCATCAGCGCGTCGCGGTGCACCTTCGCGACGATCGAGGCGGCGGCGATCGAGCCGTCGCGCGCGTCGCCACCGATCAGCGGCGTCTGCGCCCCTGCGATTCCCGGAATCGTGCGCGCGTCCACTAACAAGTGATCTGGCGCGACGCCGAGCGCGAGCACCGCGCGGCGCATGGCCTCGAGCGCGGCGCGGTAGATGTTCAGGCGGTCGATCTCCGCGGGCCACACTTCTGCGAGCCCGATCGCGCTCGCGCACTTGCGAATCTCGGCGTCGAGACGCTCGCGCGCCGCGCGCGTCAGCTGCTTGGAATCGCCGAGACCCGGCAGCCATGGCCGCTCCGCGAACACCACGGCACACGCGACCACGGGCCCCGCGAGTGGGCCCACGCCGACTTCGTCGACCCCCGCGATCACGCGCGCTCCGCCGCGCACAAGCCGCGCGCGCAACGAGAACAACTGCGCGAGCCGGCGCCGCTCCTCCACGAGCGCGTCCGCGCGGGCGCCGCAGCGCGCGGCGAGAAGCTGCGCACCTGCGCGCTCGTCGCGCGCGAGCGCTGCCGCCGCACGCCTGAGCGCCGCCGTCGATGCGAGCGCAATCACACGCGCGCGGAGCAGCGCGAGCGGTTCGCGCCGCTCGCGCGTCACTCGCCCTCGCCTTCGCCGGGCACGCCAGTTTTCTTTTCGAGCGCGCGCACGCGCCGCGCGAGCTCGGGCAAGCGCACGAGCCATGCGCTCACGCGATGCCAGGCGCGCTCCGCCTGCGCGGGGAAGCCATACACGCGGCTGCCGCTCGGCAGATCTTCGATCACGCCGCCGCGCGCCCCGACGAAGCTGCCGTCGCCGATCTCGAGCTGTTCGCTCGCGCCGGACTGCGCCATGAAGAAAACGCGCGCGCCGAGCCGCGTGCTGCCGGCGATACCCGATTGCGCGATCAGCGCGGAGTGCGCGCCGATCTGAACGTTGTGCGCGATCTGCACGAGGTTGTCGATCTTCGTGCCGCGGCCGATGCGCGTCGCACCGAGCCGCGCGCGGTCGATCGTGGTGTTGGCGCCCACCTCGACGTCGTCCTCCAACACCACGTTCCCGAGCTGCGGCACTTTCTCGAACGCGCCGCGCTCGTCGAACTCGTAACCGAAGCCGTCGCCGCCGATCACGCAGCCGGGCTGCAAGATCACGCGGTTCCCTAACACGCAGCGCTCGCCGACGATTGCGCCCGAGTGGATCTCGCAATCCTCGCCGACCCGCACGTCGTCGCCGAGGCTCGCGTTCGCGTGAACAAAGCTGCGCGCGCCGATCTGCGTGCGTGCGCCCACCACAGCCAGCGCGCCCACCGAGGCGCTCGCTTCTACGCCCGCGCTCGCGTCGACGAAGGCGCGCGCGTGCACACCCGGTGCGGGCTTCGCGCGCGGAGCGAGCAGCGCCGCGGCGCGCGCAAAATCAAGGCTCGGCGCGCTCGAGCGCAGGCCGGGCTTGCCGCGCAGATCGATGCCCGGCGGTGCGATCAGCGCGCCGATGCGCGAGCCGGCGAGCTCTCGCGCGAAGCGTTCCGCGCGCACGAAGCCGAGTTCGCCCGGCGCGCCCTCCGCGAGCGCCGCCACGCCGCTCACTCGCGTCGACGCATCGCCCTCGATCTCGCGGCCGCCGAGCAGCGCAGCCAGCTCCGCGAGCGTCAGCTCCACGTCGCCGTCATCGCGCGAGCAGCACTGCAACCGGCGAGCTGCGCACCACGGCGGAGGCGTTGCTGCCGACGAAGTACTCGCTGATGCGATTGCGCCCGAAGGCGCCCATCACGATCACGCCGGCACGCGCCGAGCGCGCGGTATCGACGACCTTCACGTCGGGGCGGCCGAGCGTCGAGTTCGATTCGCGCACCGGAACCTGCGCGGTCCCTAACAGGCGACGCACTTCCTCGAAGCGCGCGGCGGCGCGGCCTTTGTCCTTCGAATCCACGAACACGTGGATGCCCTGGCCGAGCCGCTGCGCGAGCTCGACCGCCATGCGCGCCGCGACGCGCGAACCGGGCGAGCCGTCGAACGCCAGCACCACCGGGCCGCCGAGTTCTGCGCCGGCCGGCACCACGAGTGCGCTTTTGCCCGTCTTGCGCAGCACGCCGTCCACGGTCGAGCCGATCAGCACGCTGCGGCCCTGGGCGTGCTCGCCATCGCGGCCGAGCACGATCAGCTGTGCGCTTTGCGCGCGCTCGACAATGCGGTCGTCGGCGATCCCGCGCGACGCCTCGACCAGGCACTCGCAATCCTTCGCGCGCGCGGCGTCGGCAATCCGCTTCACTGCGGCCTCGGCGCGCGCCTTGAGAAACGTCTCGGTGGCGCCGACTGGCCCCGGCGCGATCCCGAGCGCGTCCGCGCGCAGCCCCAGCGAGATGCGCTCCTCGATCACCGAGAGCGCCGTGACGCGCGACTTCAATCGCGCCGCGAGCGCAACGCCATAACGCTCGGCCGCGAGCGCGGCGTCTGAGCCGTCGGTCGCGATCAGGATCGACTGAATCATTGGGACTCCGGGAACTACTCCGCGAGGAGCGACCGAGCGGGCGGCCAGAGTAAGCGCCCCCCGCGGGTGGAGTCAACGAAAACGAACGGTCGCGGCCAGCCAGGCTCGAAATGCGAGTAGGCGGGACGCGGCTGAGGGTTTCCGGCGTCGCGGGAATGCGACCGCGCAGGCGCAACCAACGCGGAGGCCACTGCTCGACTTCGCTCGGCTTCGCCTCGCTGCGCGCGGCGAGACGCCGCTTGCTCAGCGTGCCGCGCGCGCGACCCAGCGCAGGATGTCCGTCTCGGTGAGCATGCCGACGAGTTCGTCGTTCTCGAGTACGGGCAGGCAGCCGATTTTCTTGTCGGCCATTATGGCTGCCGCGTCCTCGATCGTGGCGTCCGGGAACACCACGATCGGCGGCGTCGACATCACGCGGCCGATCTCGACGACGCTCAGGAATGCCCGGCGCTCGGCATCGCGGTGCTCGGAGAACGCCGAGAGCGACGCGCGCAGCAGATCGCGCTGCGAGACGACGCCCACCAGCCGTCCCGCGAGCACCACCGGGATATGGCGCACGCGACCGAGGGTCATGATGTCGTCGACCGTCGAGAGGCGGTCGTTCGCCGAGATCGTGACGAGCTTGGTCTCCATGATGTCGCGGACGAGGTCGGCCATAGCCGATTCTATGCCGGGATGACCCTGGGCTGGGGGCCGATTTCGACGGAGTTGGCGGCGATTAGAGCCCCAGAGCGCTGAGTTCGACGCCGCTGCGCCTTTCCGCGGGGCCAGCGTGGTAGGTTCGCCCACATGTCGAGCGACGAACCGCGCAAGCCTCGCCCCGCCCGCAAGGCTGGGAGCGCCGAGGAAACGGCCGGCTTGTTCCCGGATCTGTTGCGGCGGGGCATGTCGCTCGGGCTGACAGGCTTCTTCATGACCGAGGAGGCGCTGCGGCGCGCGCTCGGGGAAACTGCTCCGCGCGAGATGATCGATTTCGTGATCGCCCAGAGCGAGAAGACGCGCGCCGACTTCCTCGACCGCATGTCACGCGAGTTCGGCAAGGCGCTTTCGGCGATGGATCCGATCGAAGTGGCGAAGCGCATGCTCGAGGGCCGCACGATCGAAGTCAGCGCGACGATCCGCTTCGTCGAGGACGAAAAGGCGAAGAAGAAGCCGGAGCCTGAGTGAGCGGCGCAAGCGCAGCGCGCAGCGAGGCGAAGCCGAGCGAAGTCGAACAGGGGCCTCAGTGCGCGAAACACTCGGCAGATCGCGCTGGCCGCGCGGTTACGGAAAGCCCCGCGGGTCCGCTCGCGCTCGGGTTGTCCCTCGCCGCACCGAGCACGCCCCAAGGCTGGCAGCGCGCGTTTGCGCTGGCCGCGCGTGCCGATGCACTCGGGCTCCACTCATTATGGCTCCCCGAGCACCACTTCGATCACGGCGCGACTTCAGCGCCACTCGCCGCGCTCGCCGCGCTCGCGGTGCGCACCAAGCGTGTGCGTCTCGCGACCACGTCGTTGTTACTCCCGCTGCATCACCCGCTGCGCCTGGCCGCGGAGATCGCGAGCCTCGACGCGCTCTCGGGCGGGCGCGCACTGATCGGGCTCGGCCGCGGCTTCCGCGCCAGCGTGTTCGCGGCCTTTGGCGTCGAGACGAGCGTGAAGCGCGACCGCTTCGACGAATCGCTCGACGCGATGCTGGCGGCCTGGTCCGGCGAGCCGATCGCGCTCACAGGTCTCCATTTCGGCGCCAAGCCCGGCGAGTCACTACGGCTCGCACTCGCGCCGGTGCAGCGGCCGCATCCGCCGCTCGTGGTCGCGGCGTTCGGCAAGAAGGGGCTGCTGCAAGCTGCGCGGCGGGCGCTCCCGTACCTCGCCTCGCCGCTAGAGAGCTTGGCGTCGCTCGCCGAGAATTATGCGCTGTGGGAGAGCGAGCGTTCGGGCGAGCCGCC
>JANNRF010000092.1:0-2516 GCA_031401135.1 Deltaproteobacteria bacterium
TGCGCGCGGGCGGCGGCGCCCGGCTCGCGGGCGGCGAGGCGCTGCTCGATGTGCGGCGCACCTCGAGCCAGTACGTGTCGGGCATCCTGCTCGCCGCGCCCTACGCCGCGCGCGACGTCACGCTGCGCTTCGTCGGCGACGAGGTGATCTCGCGCCCGTTCGTGGATCTCACGCTCGCGGTGATGCGCGATTTCGGCGCGCACGCCGAGTGGCGCGGCCCCGGCGCCGTGTTCGTGCGCGCGGGCCGCGGTTATCAGGCGCGTGAGTACGTCGTCGAGCCCGACGCGCAGGGCGCGGTGTACGGCTTCGCAGCGGCAGCGATTGCGGGCGGCAGCGTCACGGTCGAAGGCTTGCCGCGCACTTCGATCCAGGGCGAGCTGCGCTTCCTCGACGCGCTCGCCGAGATGGGCTGCGCAATCGAGCGCGGTGAGAACGCGATCACGCTGCGCGGCGCCGCGAAGCTGCGCGGCATTCGCGTCGACGCGAACCCGTGGCCCGACGCCGCGCTCGCGCTTGCGGTGGTCGCGCTGTTCGCCGGAGGCCCGACCGAGATCGTGAACGTGCCGAACCTGCGCATCAAAGAAACCGACCGGCTCGCGGCGCTCGAGTGCGAGCTCACCAAGCTCGGCGCGCGCGCGACCACGGGGCCCGACTGGCTGCGCATCGAGCCGGGCCCGCTGCGCGGCGCCGCAATCGACACCTACGACGATCACCGCATGGCGATGTCGTTCGCGCTCGCCGGCCTGCGCATCCCCGGCGTCGCAATCCGCGACCCCGGCTGCGTCCGCAAAACCTGGCCCGGGTTCTTCGAAGCGCTCGAGGGCTGGGCCTAAATTGCGTAGGGGACGTACTTGCGTATCGCGGCGATACGCAAGTACGTCCCCTAAGCAATATCCCCGCTACTCGGCGCCCTTCACCTTGCTCGTCGCGAGCGCGAAGCCTTCGGCGCCGGCGATTTGCGCTTGGTCGAGCACGTAGACGGCCTCGCCGTACACGATCTCTTTGTCGCCGCGCAGAATCACGACCTTCTCGTCCACGGTCTCGAGCGCGGCTTTGATCGCGGCTTGCAGCGCATCGCGTCTCACCGGGTCGCCGTTCACCTCGATCACGCCGTCGGTCGAGATCGTCACGTTCACAGCCTTCGGCGGCGTCTTGCCCGCTTCCTGCGCAGACGGCAGATCGACCTTCTTGCCGGTGTTCGCGATCACGGACGAGGTGACCATGAAGATGATCAGCAGCACCAGGAACACGTCAGTCAGCGGCGTGATGTTGATCTCGGCAACGATGCCGCTGCCGCCCTCGTCATCGCCCGGGAGCTGGACCGCCATGCGGCGCCTCCGCTCCGGCGTCGCCGGCTTCGAGGTAGAGCAGCGCTTGGATGAAACGCTCGCTGGCGCGCGCGCTCGTGCCCGTAATTGCGGTGATGCGCGTGTTCAAATAGTTGTAGAGCGCGAGCGCGACGATCGCGATCAACAGGCCGACGGCGGTGGCGATCAGCGCCTCGGAGATGCCTTCCGACACCACCGCGAAACCGGCGTCGCCAGATTCCGCGATCGCGCCGAAGGCTTGGATGATGCCGATCACCGTGCCGAGCAGGCCGATGTACGGCGCCAGCGAGCCGGTTGTGCCGACGAACCAGATGCCGCGCTTCAGCTCCGTCAGAAACTCTTGCCGCGCGGTGTTGATGATCTGTTGCAGATCCTCGAGCGAGACGTTGCGCCAGCGCAGCCCTTCCGCGAACACGCCCGCGATCGGCGTCACCGCGGTATCGCAAAGCGCCTTCGCGCCGGGCAGGTCGCGCCGTAACAAGCTGTCGACGAGCTTGCGCGTGAAATCTCGCGTGGCGCCCTCGAGCCCGCGGAACTTCCAGAGCCGCTCGAACGCGATCGCGAACACGATCACCGACAACACGCCGAGCGGATACGTGACGTACCAGCCTTCCCGAAGCAGATGCAGAATCTCTGAAGCGCTCATGGCGGACCGAATCTCCCGAGCCAATGGAGTGTTGAAATGCGAGCGGGGGGTCGAAGCGGAGCAGTGGTTAACCGATCAAGGCTTTCGTTGACACCCCATTCGGGCTCTCTTAGTTTGGCCCCGCCCTTCCGAAAACCCCTTCATTCGCGAACAGTTGCGGCCTCCTGCCAGGCCCGAACCGGGAACCCGTTGCGATGACGAGCGATCTGCTGAGCGAGGCGTTCACAGTCCGCCGTCGGCACCCGAAGCGCGGCGCGCGGATGCATGAGCGGCGTGCGAACGCGGCACTCTCTGCGGTGGCGGCCGCTCCCGGCGTCTTCCCCGGCACCGCGATGCCCGAGCCGCAAGGCGCACGCGAGCGCGCGCTTTCGAGCGGGCTCGCACTGCTGATGCACGTGGCAATCGTCGGCGGCATCGCCCTGGCGGCCTACCTCGCGCCCGACGAACTCAAAGAGCAGCTGATCGAGATCACGCGCATCCAGGACTCACCCGAGAAGGACACGAGCGGCTCGCCGCGCCCGCGCGCGATCGCCGAGAGCACG
>JANNRF010000093.1:0-6897 GCA_031401135.1 Deltaproteobacteria bacterium
GCGCGCTTCCGCTTCAGCGCCGCCGACCACGCGCGCGTGCGCACCGAGCTCGACGCGCGCGCCGCGGCCCGAGCCGCGAGCGCTTCTGCACCATGAGCGCGCTGCCCGAGATCACGCCCGCGCCGCCGCGCGTCTCGGGCCGGTTGCCCTGGCTCGGCGCCGGCCTCGGCTTGTTACGGGGCCCGACGGAGTTCTTCGCCGCCCAGCGCGCGCGGCTCGGCGACACGTTCGCGGTGGACGCGCTCGGCTACCGCCTCTTCTGCGTGTTCTCGCCGCGGGGCGTCGCCGCGCTTTACAAAGCCGCTGAGGATCACGCGAGCTTCGGGCTCGCCACCTTCGAACTCGTCTTCAAGCACAAGCTGCCGCTCGAACTCGCGCTCGGCCGGCGCAATCGCCCGCACGATCTGTTCAAGAACCCCGATGTCGAGACGTACCTCGAGAACCTCGATCGCGCCGTCGCGCTCGAGCTCGACGCGCTCGGTGATGGCGGCACGTTCGAGGCGTTCGGCGAGGCGAAGCGGCTCGGCTATCGGCTCGGGCTGGCTTCGTGGGCCGGGCTCGAAGCCGCGTCTCCCCGCTACCTCGATCGTTTGATCCGCAATTTCGACCGCCTCGACGCCGGCGATTCCTTCGTGAAGCCAATCTCGACGCTCTGGAGCCACGTCACCGGCAAGCGCCGCGAGTGGGCCGCCATGCGCGCAATCGAAGCGATGCTCGGCGAGATCCTCGACGCGCGGCGCGCGCGCGGCGAGCACCCGGGCGATTTCCTCGATCGCATCGACGCGAGCTTCGCCGACGTCGCGTTGCCCGAGCGCAACGTGCAGGTGGCGCGCGACGTGATGCTGATTCAGATGGGCGCGCAGTCGAACCTGCCCGCGGCGCTCGCCTGGACGCTGGTGAATCTGCTGCTGCATCCCCCCGTGCTCGAAGCCGTGCGCGCGGGCGACGACGCGCTGCTCGAACGCTGCGCGCACGAATCGATCCGCCTCGCGCAGCGCTCGATCACGCTGCGCCGCGTGCTGCGCCCGCTCGAAGTCGAGACCGAGGCGGGCCGCTACACGCTCGCGCCCGGCGTGTTCCTCGCGACGATGCTCTCCGTCACGAATCCCAGCGCTGCGCCCGGCCTCGATCGCTTCGATCCCGCGCACTACTCCGGACGGCGCCTCTCCGATGAAGTTGCCGCCGCGCTGCCCGCGCGCGAACTCGTCTCGACCTTCGGGCACGGCCGCCATAGCTGCCCCGCGCAGCGCTTCTCGATCACCGCGATCCGAATCGCGGTGCGCGCGCTGCTGGAGCGCTTCGAGTTGACGCCGCAGTTCGCGAGCGCGGCGCCACGTCGGCGGCAGATCGGCGGCGTCGCGCGCGCCGAGGCAGCCTGCCCGGTTGCGTACCGGCTTCGCCGCCCGCGTCGGTAGCGGCGGGCGCGCCTAACCCCACGGATCAGGCTCACTTTTAGGGCGCGTCGCGTTGAACGCCCCCACCTCCTCCGTTACCGTGCCGGCCGCTTTCGGCCCCCCTCTGGCGCTCTCTCGCGCGCTTCGCCGCGCCCGACCGTGCGGGGCCTTTGCCAACCCCGACGGAGACCGAGCCCCATGAAGATTCTGGTTTGCCTGAAGCAGGTGCCCCACCAGGACGCGCGCCTCGACATCGCGGGCGATGGCGCCTGGATCAAAGAAGACGGCATCAAGTTCGAGATCAACAGCTACGACGCGTTCGCGCTCGAAGAAGCGCTGCGGCTGAAGGACGCTGGTGTCGCGACGGAAGTGATCGTCGCCTCGATCGGCCCGGATCGCGTGACGCAGGCGCTGCGCACCGCGCTTGGCATGGGCGCGGACCGCGCGGTGCACGTGAAGGACGCTGCAGTCGATGGCAGCGACGCGCTCGGGATCTCGCGCACGCTCGCCGCGGTCGCGAAGAGCGTCGGTGCCGAGATGGTGCTGCTCGGCCTGATGAGCGACGACAGCAACGCATCCGCCGTGGGCCCGATGATCGGCGAGCTGCTGGGCATTCCGAGCGCCACCGGCGTCGTGAAGGAAGAGAAGATCGCGACGGGCTTCCGCGTCGAGCGCGAGCTCGAGGGCGGCGCCCTCGAAGTCGTCGAGTTGCCCACGGCCTGCGTGCTCGCGGTGCAGACGGGCCTCAACCAAGTTCG
Organism: Deltaproteobacteria bacterium; assembly: GCA_031401135.1. GTDB lineage: Bacteria > Myxococcota_A > UBA9160 > UBA9160 > UBA6930 > VGRF01. Next base: position 2,153 of record JANNRF010000093.1, read on the forward strand.
CTACGCGTCGCTCAAAGGCATCATGGCGGCGAAGAAGAAGCCGCTCGACGTGAAGACCGCGGCGGATCTCGGCCTTACGGGCCAGGTTGGCGCCAGCGCGGCCAAGGTGAAGATCCAGAAGATCTACTCGCCGCCCAAGACCTCGGGCGCGCTGATGCTCAAGGGCAGCACGGACGAAGTCGTCGCGGGGCTCGTCGGCAAGATCAAGGAACTCGGCCTTCTTTAACAAGCAGGCCTCAGACTGAACCGGGAGATGCTGCGATGACGATTCTCGTCGTGGGTGAGATTCAAAAGGGTGTCGTGCGCGAGGCCAGCTACGAGCTGATTGCGCTCGCCAAAAAAATTGGCGGCGAGATCAGAGGGCTGATCATCGGCAGCGGCATCGGCGCCGACGCCGAGAGCTTCGCGAAGAAGGGCGCCGGCCACGTGTATATGGCCGACGACGCCGCGCTCGCGAACTACAACGTCGATGGCTACACGCGCGCCATCAAGGCCGCGGTGAAGGCCTCCGGCGCGAGCACGGTGCTGATCTCGAACACGCCCTCGGGTTGGGACGTCGCGGCGCGCGTCGCGGCGGGCCTCGATGCGGCCTTCGTGTCCGACGCGTTCAACTTCGCGGACGGCGCATTCGTGCGCCGCGTGTTCAACGGCAAGCTGGATGCGCGCGTGGTCTCGAGCGCCGCGCTCACGGTCGTCTCGGTGCAGCCCGGCGCGAACAAGCCCTTCGAAGGCGCGAGCGACGGCAAGACCGAGAAGCTCGCGCTCGATCTCGCCGGCCTCTCGACGAAATTCATCGAGACGAAAGTCGCCGCGGCTCAGGGACACGACCTCAGCAAGGCCGACATCATCGTCTCGGGTGGCCGCGGCGTCGGCGCGCCTGAGAAGTTCAAGGAAGTGATTCAGCCGCTCGCCGACGCGCTCGGTGGCCAGATGGGCGCGTCGCGCCCGGTGGTGGACGCGGGCTGGCTGCCGCACGCGTACCAGGTCGGCTCCTCGGGTCAGGTTGTTACGCCGAAGCTGTACGTCGCGTGCGGCATCTCCGGCGCGATCCAGCACTTGGTGGGCATGAAGGGCTCGAACTTCATCATCGCCATCAACAAAGATCCCGACGCGCCGATCTTCGAAGTCGCGCAGCTCGGCGCGGTGGGCGACCTGTTCGAGATCGTGCCCAAGCTGACCGCGGCGGTGAAAGCGGCGAAGGCCTAGGGATCCCCTGATAACTCGCGCCCTGCGCAGGAGTTCGCGATGCCGGATACGTCAGATTTTCGCAATGGACTGCGGATCGAGATCGACGGCGATCCGTGGGTGATGACGTACTTCCAGCACGTGAAGCCCGGCAAGGGCGGCGCGTTCGTGCGCACCAAGATCAGGAACCTGCGCACGGGCAAGAGCGTCGACCGCACCTATCGCGCGGGCGAGCGCGTGGTCGAGGCGGATATCGAAGACCGCACGATGTCGTACCTCTACGCCGAGGCGGACGGCCTCGTGTTCATGGACACGACCAGCTTCGAGCAGTTCACGATTCCCACGAAGCAAGTCGGCGACGCGAAGAATTATCTCCAGGAGAACGCCGAGGTCTCGGTGATCCTCCACAACGGCCAGCCGATCAACATCGAGATTGCGTCGTTCGTGATCGCGAAAGTCGTGCGCACGGATCCGGGCATTAAGGGCGACACCGCCTCTGGGTCCACCAAGCCCGCGACGATCGAGACGGGGGCGACGGTGCTCGTGCCGCTGTTTATTAAAGAGGGCGAGAAGATTCGGGTCGATACGCGCACGGGTGGGTACGTGGAGCGCGTCCAGGGCTGAGGCGCGATTGGTTGCGCGGATGATGGTGCGCGGGTGCTCGTTGCAGGCGCCGCGGGCCGGGGGCTGCTTCGCGCAATGGCTCACTCGGCCCTGGGCTCGTACGTCGCCGTTGCCGCTTGGCCGCGTTTCATTGCGCTCCGGGCGGTGATTCTCGCTGGGCCTCGCTCCGCTTGATTTGCGCTCAGCAGCCCCCGGCCCGCCGCTCGGCGCTCCTCGGGGTCGGAACCGTGGTCAGTTCAGTTATTGGGGAGGTCGCCGGCAGGGCGGCATCGAGCCGCCCAGCCGGCGCCGCGTGCTCGGCTGCCCGCGCACCGTTGCGAGCGGCGCGAGGCGGTGTCCGGGATTCGCTGGTATTCCTCCGCCTCGCGAAACGAGGGGCATGCGCGGCGACCAACTCTCGCGGCAATGGAAGATGATTCAGCTGCTTGCGAAGGCGCGTTACGGCGTTGGCGCGGAGGCGCTCGCGGATGAACTCGCGTGTACGCGGCGCACGGTGTATCGCGATCTTGATGCGCTGATGTTCGCGGGTTTCCCGATCACCAGCGAGAAGCGCGACGGGCGCGCTTTCTACCGCGTGATCGAGGGCTTCAAGCTGGGCGACACGCCGTTCACGCCCGATGAGCTGCTCGCGCTCGGTTTCAGCGAGGACTTGTTGCGGAGTCTCGAAGGCACCGTGTTTCACGACTCGATCCAGAGCGCGCTCGCGAAGATTCGCGCGAGCCTTGGGCCCGAGCTGGCGGACTTTCTCGCGCGGCTGCGCGAATCGTTCCGCGTGCTGCCGGGGCCGCACAAGAACTACGCCGATTTCGCGGATGTGATTCGCACGCTCAACGAAGCCGTGCTCGATCACCGCACGGTGCGCATGAAGTACACGACCGCGCGCACCGGCGAGACGCGCGCGCGCGATTTCGACCCGTATCGCGTCTGGTACCGGAGCGGCGGGCTCTATGCGATCGGCCACGACCACAAGTCGGGCGAGCTGAGAACGTTCGCGGTGGATCGCATCAAGGCGCCGGAGTTGACCAAGGCGCGCTTCAAGATCCCTGATGACTTCGATTTCGAGGCGCGCTCGGCCTCGGCGTTCGGCGTGGTGGTGGAGCCGCCCGAGCGCGTGCGTATTCGCTTTGCCGCGCGGCGCGCGCTCTACGTGCGCGAACACGACTGGCATCCGTCGCAAAAGATCGAGCGGCTCGCAGATGGCAGCATCGAGTTGGCAATGGATGTCGGACCGGGCGACGAACTCGCGAGTTGGGCGCTCTCGTTCGGCGCGGATGCGGAGGTGCTGGAACCGGCGGCCCTGCGCGCGCAGGTGGCGCGCGCGCTCGATGGCGCGCGTGCGCGTTACTCGGATGCTCCCGCGAAGAAGAAGCGGTGAGCGAGCCGGGCGACCTCGTGCAGAGCGCGGCAAGCACACCCGCACCCGATGACCGCGCGCTCGACCCCGTTTGCGGCATGCGCGTCGCGCGCGACGGCCCCCACCAGTGGAGTCATCAGGGAGCGCTCTACCACTTCTGCAACCCGCGCTGTCTCACGCGCTTTCAGGCGGAACCGCAGCGCTATCTAACACCCGGCCCTGCTGCGGCGGCGGCGGGCAGCTCGGCCGCGGATCAGCGCGAGTACATCTGCCCGATGCATCCCGAGGTGCGCTCGATCGGGCCGTCGGCGTGCCCGCTCTGCGGCATGGCGCTCGAGCCGCGCGAGATCAGCGCTGCGCCGGAGCCGAACCCAGAGCTGCGGGACATGCAGCGCCGCTTCGCCGTGAGCGCTGTGCTCACGCTGCCGGTGTTCGCGCTCGCCATGGGCGAAATGATTCCGGGCTGGCCGCTTTCTCACGCATTCCCGAGCGCGTGGTTGCAAGCCGCGCTCGCGCTGCCCGTCGTCGTGTGGGGCGGCGCGCCGTTCTTCGTGCGCGCGTGGAACTCGCTGCGACCGCTGCGCCCGAACATGTTCACGCTGATCGCGCTGGGGACCGGCGCGGCCGTGCTCGCGAGCCTGGCTGGCTTGTTCGCGCCAGCGGCCTTCCCCGAAGCGATGCGCGACTCGCACGGCCGCGTGCCCGTCTATTTCGAAGCCGCGGCAGTAATCACCACCCTCGTCTTGCTCGGCCAGGTGCTCGAGCTGCGCGCGCGCGCGCGCACCGGCGACGCGATCCGGGCGTTGTTGCGGCTCGCGCCGAAGACTGCGCGGCGCGTGACCGACGACGGCGAGGAAGACGTACCGCTCGAAGCTGTGGCTCCCGGCAATCGCCTGCGCGTGCGGCCCGGCGAGACGGTGCCCGTGGACGGCGCGCTGCTCTCAGGCGAGAGCGCGGTGGACGAATCGATGCTCACGGGCGAGCCGATGCCCGTGGCGAAGGCGCGCGGCGCGGCCGTAACAGGCGGCACGCTGAACGGCGCGGGCAGTTTCGTGATGCGCGCCGACGCCGTGGGCAGCGAGACGCTGCTGGCGCGCATCGTCGCGCTGGTCGCCGAAGCACAGCGCTCTCGCGCACCGAGCCAGCGCCTCGCGGACGCGGTCGCCGCCTGGTTCGTGCCGGCGGTGGTGCTCGCAGCGCTGCTTGCGTTCGCGGCCTGGAGCGCGCTCGGCCCTGAGCCGCGCTTCGCACACGCGCTCGTTGCCGCGGTCTCAGTTCTAATCATTGCGTGCCCGTGCGCGCTCGGGCTCGCGACGCCGATGTCGATCATGGTCGCGACCGGCCGGGGCGCGCGCGCGGGCGTCCTGTTCCGCGACGCCGAGGCGCTCGAAGCGCTGGCCCAAGTGACCACGCTGTTCGTGGACAAGACCGGCACCCTTACCGAGGGCAAACCCGCGCTGATCGCCGTGCTCCCGGTGGAGGGCGTGCGCGAGCCCGAGCTATTACGGGTGGCTGCCGCGCTCGAACGCGGCAGCGAGCACCCGCTCGCAGCGGCAGTGCTCGCGGGCGCGGCAGTGCGCGG
>JANNRF010000094.1:0-13309 GCA_031401135.1 Deltaproteobacteria bacterium
CGCTGCGGCGCGCGTTGAAGCGGTCGCTGCGAGCGCGGAGGTGTTCGCTTACTCGATGTCCCCGGCGCCGGCGTCGGAGGCAACTAGGTACTTCTTGCCTTCCTGGCCGAGCCAACCCATCCCCTTCAGATCCTTGACCACGCGCGTCACGGTTTCGCGCGAGGTGCCGATCATGTCGGCGATCTGTTGGTGCGTGAGCGCAGGCGTCTGCAGGTGCACGCCGTCGGGCGCCTCTTCCTTCGCTAATCGCACGAGCAGGCCCTTGGTGCGGTCCTTCACGCGCTGGAACGAGAGCGCGCTGGCTTGATCGTTCACCGCGCGCAGGCGGCCCGAGAGTTCGCGAATCACCGCGATCGCGAGGTCCGGGCTCTTGCGAATCAAGCCCGTGAAATCCGCGCGCGAGAGCGCGAGCACGCGCACCGGCGTCAGCGCTTTTACGGAAGCCGAGCGCGGCGCGCGATCGAGCAGCGCCATGTCGCCGACGAAGTGCCCCGGCTCGAAGAACGCGAGGATCTTTTCGCGCCCGTCCTCGGACAGCTTCGTCACCTTCACCCGGCCTTCGCGGATGATGTACATGTAATCGCCGGGCAGGCCCTCTTCGACGATCGTGGTGTTCCGGGGATAACGCCGCTCGATCAGGTGCGACGCGATCTGCTCGAGATCGCTATCCGCCACGTGCGAGAAGAGCGGAATCGCGCGCAGCGTGTCGAGTGCGTCGGTGCCGGCCATGCTCGCCTCCTGGCGTTCTCGCCCAGTTACAGAAGATCTCGGCGGCCGCGCTTTCGCAGGCTCGCCACGATTTGCCTGACGTCTCCGCTTCGCTCCAGCTTCGCGACGAGGAGCGCGTCCCCGGCGTCGATTACGGCGAGTCCGCGGACTCCCAACAGCACAATCGGTCGGTCGCGGGCCGCGATCAAGTTTCCCGGTGAATCGAAGGTCCACGCTGTGCCCGAGATCACGGAACTGAGATCGGGAGAAACCCCGACTTCCTGAGCGAGCGACGCCCACGAGCCGACGTCGCTCCACGCGAAATCCACGGGCTGACACCAGACGTTCGCGCTGCGTTCCAGCAGAGCGGTGTCGATCGGCACTTTCGGGACGCGGCGGTAGGCCGCGGCGATGGCTGCGTCGAGCGCGCGCTGCGAGGGACGTGGTCCGAGCGCTGCGATGGGCGCGAGTGCACGTGCGATCTGCGGCGCGGCCAGCGCGAACTCCGCGAGCAGCGTGCGCGCGCTCCAGACGAACATGCCCGAGTTCCAGAGGTGATCGCCGCGCGCGACGAAGCGCTGCGCGCGTTTCGCGTCGGGTTTTTCTACAAAGCGCGCGACGCGGTGGAGCCCAGGGTGTGCGCGTCCGACGGCGGCGCCGAGGCGGATGTAGCCGTAGCCGGTTTCGGCGCGCGTCGGGCGCACGCCGAGCGTGACGAGCACGGGCTCGCGCGAGGCTGCGCGCACGGCGCTGCGCACCGCGGCCGCGAACGCGCTCCGCTGCGGCACGCGGTGATCCGCGGGCAACACCACCATCACTGCTTCGGGCGCGAGCGCGGCGATGCGCGCCGCCGCGAGGCCGATCGCAGCCGCGGTGTTGCGCATGCGCGGCTCGACGAGCGTGCGCGCCCGCGGCAGCCCGGCTTCGCGGCGCACTACGTCCGCGTGATCGCGCCCGCACACGAGCCACACGCAGCCGTCGTCGGCCACGCGTTTCGCGCGCGCGACGGCGTCCGCGAGCAGGCTGCCTTCACCCGCGACGCGCAGCAGCGGCTTCGGGCGCGCCGCGCGCGAGAGCGGCCAGAAGCGCGTGCCCGCGCCGCCGGCCAGCACGACGGCGTGAACCGGCGCCCGCTTCATCGGCCGACGCTGGTGTACTCGAAACCCGCTTTGCGCAGCGTGTCGGGCTCGTACACGTTGCGCAGGTCGATCATCACCGGGCGGCGCAGGCTGACGCGCACGCGCTCGAGGTCGAGCATGCGGAACTGGTTCCACTCCGTAACAAGCACGGCGGCGTCGGCGCCCTCGCAAGCCTGATAAGCGTCCTTGCAGAGCGTGACGCCGGGCAAGTAGGGCTCCGCGACGTGCATCGCGACCGGATCGAAGGCGCGAATCGCGGCGCCGCGCGCGGCGAGACCTTTCGCGATGTCGATCGACGGCGCGTCGCGCATGTCGTCGGTTTCGGGTTTGAACGAGAGGCCGAGCAGGCTGATCGTCTTGCCCGCGAGGCTCCCGCCGACCGCGCGCTCGATCTTGTCGACCATGCGCGTGCGCTGGCGATCGTTCACGCGCACGGTGGCCTCGACGATCTCGAGGCCATCTCCGAGCGCGCGCGCGAAGTGCGCCGCTGCGCGCGTGTCCTTCGGGAAGCACGAACCGCCGAAGCCAGGCCCCGCGTGCAGGAACTTCTTGCCGATGCGCCCGTCGAGGCCGATGCCGCGCGCAAGCGCCTGCACGTCGCCGCCTACGGCCTCGCACAAATTCGCGAACTCGTTGATGAACGAGATCTTCGTCGCGAGGAAGGCGTTCGCGGCGTACTTGGTGAGTTCCGCGGTCGCGACGTCCGTGAGCACGAAGGGCGTCTCGTTCAGGAACAGCGGGCGGTAGAGATCCTTGAGGATCGCGCGCGTGGCGTCGTCCTCGGCGCCGATCACGACGCGATCCGGCCGCATGAAATCGCCGATCGCCGCGCCCTCGCGCAGGAACTCCGGGTTCGAGGCCACGCTGAAGCTCTGCTCCGCGCCCGCCGCTTCGAGCTCCTCGCGGATCAGTTCCTTCACGCGCTGCGTGGTGCCCACCGGCACCGTGCTCTTCGTAATCACCACCTTGTAACCGTTCAGAGCGCGGCCGATCTCGCGCGCGACGCCTTCGACCGCGCGCAGATCCGTGCCGCCATCCGGCAGCGTCGGCGTCTGCACCGCGATGAACACCACCAGCGATGCGCGCACCGCTTCTGCCGTTTCGGTGGTGAACGAGAGCCGCCCCTGCTCGACGTTGCGCGCGACGAGCGCCTCGAGGCCGGGCTCGTAGATCGGAATCTTGCCGCGCTGCAGCGCTTCCACCTTGGCGGCGTCCTTGTCGGCGCAGATCACCGACACGCCGAACTCGGCGAAGCAGGCGCCCGTCACCAGGCCCACGTAGCCGCTGCCGATTACGCAGATGTTCATGACGCGGTCCTTCCCTGATAACTCTCGATCGTGACAGTCAGTCCGTCCAGCAGCGCCGTCTGCGGGCGGAAACCGAGCAGCGCCTCGGCGCGCTCGAGGCTCGCGAGGCTGTCGCGCACGTCGCCCGCGCGCACCGGCTCGTAGCGCGGCGTCTGCTGGGTGCCGGCAATCTGCTGGATCGTTCGTAACAACTCGTTCAGGCTGATGCGCTTGCCGCCCGCGACATTCATCACGCTGCCAACGGCCTTCTCGCTGACGGCCGCCAGCAGGTTCGCCTCGACGGCGTCGCCGACGAACGTGAAATCGCGCGTCTGCTCGCCGTCGCCGTAGATCACCGGCGCGCTGCCCGCGAGACAAGCGGTCACGAAGCGCGGCACCACCGCGGCGTACTCGCTTTGCGGATTTTGCCGCGGCCCGAACACGTTGAAGTAACGCAGCGCAACCGTCTCGAAGCCGAACAGCTTCGTGTACAGCCGGCAGTACTCCTCGCACGCAAACTTCTGGAGCGCATACGGCGATTCCGGCGTCGCCGGCATTTCTTCGTGCTTCGGGAGCTGCTCGGTGTTGCCGTACGCAGACGACGAGGCGGCGAACACGAAGCGGCGCACGCCCGCCGCGCGCGCGGCCTCGAGCAGCCCGAGCGTGCCGGTGACGTTCACGCGATTCGTGCGCACGGGTTCCGCGACGCTGCGCGGCACCGAAGGCACCGCGGCTTGATGGAACACGACCTCGATGCCGGCGACGGCGCGCGCGGCCGCGCTCTCGTCGCACAGATCTGCGCGTAACAACTCGATCTGCGCGAGCGAGACGGCGAGGTTCTGCTCGCGGCCGCTCGACAGATCGTCGAGAACGCGCACGCGCCAGCCGTCGCGGACGAGCCGATCAACCAGGTGGCTGCCGATGAAACCGGCGCCGCCCGTAACGAGTGCAGTCCGGCTCATCGCGTACCAGGCCCCCCGCGGCGGCGGCCGCTCGTTCGCTCTTGGGCCTCCATATCGGCCTCCAGCATGATCCGCACAAGCTCGGGGAACGAAGTCTGCGCTCTCCAGCCGAGCTTTTCGGCGGCCTTGCTGGGATCGGCGAGCAGCAGATCGACTTCGGCAGGGCGCAGGAACTGCGGGTCGACGCGCACGAAATCCTTGGGCTCGAGGCCAACCTGCGCCATCGCGATCTCGACGAACTCGCGCGGCGAATGCGCCTCGCCGGTGCCGATCACGTAATCCTCGGGCTCGGGCTGCTGAAGCATGCGCCACATCGCCTCGACGTATTCGGGCGCATAACCCCAATCGCGCCGCGCCTCGAGATTTCCGAGCGCGAGCTCGTGCGCCAGCCCGAGCTTGATGCGCGCCACGGTCTCGCTGATTTTGCGCGTGACGAACTCGCGGCCGCGCCGCGGCGATTCGTGATTGAACAAAATCCCCGACACCGCGAACAGCCCAAAGCTCTCGCGATAGTTCACCGTGATGTGGTGGCCGAACACCTTCGCAACGCCGTACGGGCTGCGCGGATAGAAGGGCGTGTCCTCGTTCTGCGGCGTGGCGCGTACCTTGCCGAACATTTCGGAGCTCGAGGCCTGATAAAAGCGAATGCTCGGGTCGACGTGCTTCAGCGCCTCGAGCATGCGCGTCACGCCGAGCGCCGTGAACTCGCCGGTCAGCGAGGGCTGCAGCCACGAGGTCGGCACGAACGATTGTGCCGCGAGGTTGTAGACCTCGCGCGGTCGCACATTCTCCATCACCGCGAGCAGCGAACTCTGATCGAGCAGATCCGCTTGGTGAAGCGCGACGCGGCCCGCGATCTGCGCGATGCGCTCGAAGTTCTCGGTGCTCGAGCGGCGCACCATGCCGTGCACCTCGTAGCCCTTCGCGAGCAGCAACTCCGCGAGATACGAACCGTCCTGGCCGGTGATGCCCGTAATCAGCGCGACTCGAGCGCTCATCGGGTTTCCTTTTTTTCGTGAGAGATCGCCGCGGCTTCCGCGGGCGGCGGCTCCTCGATCGACGCGAAGCCGAGGTTCCGGAGGATTCGCAGCGTAAGTAGCGCCACCACCAGCAGGAAGACGAGGCTTGCGATGCCTTCGAGGCGCGTGAACGAAACCGCGATCAGGCAAAAGCACGCCGTCAAGCCGTACAGCGAGAGCACCGCGGGGCGGTGGTCGCCGTGATATTCGCGCAAGAGCCGGTGGTGCATGTGCATGCGGTCGGCCTGCATCACGCCCTTGCGCGCGCGGATACGGCGCAGGATCGAGAGGCTCGTGTCCAGCAGCGGCACCGCGAACGCCAGCAGCGGCACGAGAAACGTAATCACTGTGGCGCGCTGATAACCCTCGAGCGCGAGGATCGACAGGCAGTAACCGACGAAGAGCGCGCCGGTGTCGCCGACGAAAATTCGCGCGGGCGGAAAGTTGAACGGCAAGAAGCCCAGCAGTGCACCGGACAGCGCGAGGCCAGCTACCACGACCGGCGCGTGCCCGGCTTGGAACGCGACGATCGTGAGCGTGATCGCAATGATCGCGGAGATGCCCGTGCACAGGCCGTCGAGGCCATCAATTAGGTTGATCGAGTTCGTGACGATCACGATCCAGGCCGTAGTGACGACCCAGGCCAGCCACTGCGGAAACTGGATCACCTCGCCAGTAAACGTATTCGTGAAGTGGTCGATCTGCGTGCCGTGCTGAATCGCGACCGCCGCGGCCGCGATTTGCACCGTCAGCTTGGGCCACGCCCCGAGCCCCCAGCGGTCGTCGACTGCGCCGAGCGCGAGCACGAGTAGGCCGCCCACCAGCAACGTCTCGATGTTGGAGGAGACGCCGGGGGTCGGGGGCATGAGCTGCAGCGCCACAGCCACGCCGACAAAGAAGCCGAGCGCGACCGACAAACCGCCCAGCAGCGGCATGCGGCTGCGGTGACTCACCTTGCGCTCGTTCGGGCGATCGACCACATCGAGCGCCAGCGCAAGGCGCGATACCAGCGGCGTCGCGAGGCCCGCGACGGCCAGCGCGGCGACGAACGTGGCGAGTAGCCAGAGCCCCTCTCTCATCGCGGTTCGCGGGCCGCGCTAGCCGCGCGGCTCGTACCTTCCGTAAGCAATGGGCACGATGTCGGCGTCGTTCATGACGATGCCGAGCAGGCGATCTCGGCCGAGCACTTCGAGCGCCGCTTCGATGTCCGATTGGGGAGTTTCGTTCGCGCGCACCACGAACACCGTGCCGTCGCACAGGCCACTCACGATCTTCGCGTCCGGCAAGCCGAGCGTCGGCGGAAGATCGAGGATCACGCGCTCGTAGCGACTAGCGAGGGTTTCGAGCAGCTTGCGCATGCGATCGGAGCCGAGCAGCTCGGACGGGTTCTGCGGGAGGCCGCGCACAGCGAGCACGTCGAGCGAAGTCCCGGCGACGCGCTGAATCGCCTGTTCGAGCGGCGCACCATCGACCAGCACTTCGGTCAAGCCCGCATCCGTGTGCAGCCCGAGCGCGGCGGCGATCGTCGGCTCGCGCATGTCGCACTCGACGAGCACGACGCGGCCGCCGATCTGCATCGCACTCACGACCGCGAGGCTGATCGCCGCCATCGTCTTGCCTTCACCGGGCAATGCGCTCGTGACGGCGATCGTGCGCAGCGGGCGCGTTTCGGCGAGCGCATCGAGGCGTGCGCGAAGCGAGCGGAATTGCTCCGCGATCGCGGATTCGGGCTGCAGCATCACGATGCGTCGCTTGTTATGCGCATCGCCGCCCTCGAGCGCAGCCGGCGCGGCGGAAGCGCGCGGGCGCTGGGAGACCGGCGCATCATCCCGGCGTTCCTCGCGCAGCGGAATTGGGAAGCTGCCGCCCCCGGCGCCGCTCTCGGCCGCCTCCTGGGCGCGCTGCGAGCGCTGATCCTCCGCGCGTCGCAATGCATCGTAAACCTTGCCCACTAGGCTCTCCCTGTCGTTCGCTGGCGCAGCCAGCCAAACCATCCGCTCGAATGCTTCGGCGCTCCGCTCTCTTCTGAGCCAGAGACGCTCGCTTGTTTCACGAACTCTTGCGCTGCGACGAGCTCGAGATCGCGCGCGACCTCGCGAATCGCATCCGCGCCGATCGTTTGCAACCCGCGCCCGAAACCCAACAACAGCGCGCCATCGCAGACGATGTTCACGAGGCGCGGCACGCCGCCCGTCACCGCGTACAGCTCCCGCAGCGCCGGCTTCTTGAAGAGTTCCTTGCCCGTGAAGCCAGCCAAACGCAGCCGCTCCGCCACATAAGTGACGGTCTCCGCCTCGTCGAAGGGACGCAGCTGGTGGCGCAGCACGATGCGCTGGCGCAGCTGGCGAAGTTCCGGCCGCGCGAGCATCTCGCTCAGCTCCGGCTGCCCGACCAGCATGATCTGGATCAACTTCGAAGTCGGCGTCTCGAGGTTCGAGAGCAAGCGCACTTCTTCGAGCATCTCGGGCGAGAGTTGCTGGGCCTCGTCGATGATCAGCAGGGTCGGCAGATCCTGCGCGAGGCGAGCGATCAAGAAGCGGTTGAGCTCGATCAGGTACTCCGCCTTGGTCGCGCACGGCTTCTCGATGCCGAGCTCGTCGAACAGCATGCGAAAGAAGTCGAGCGGCTCGAGCCGCGGGTTGAAGATGAACGCCGCGAGCGTGTTGCGATCGAGCTGCGCGAGCAAAGCGTGGAGCAGCGTCGTCTTGCCGGTGCCCACTTCGCCCGTGAGCAGCACGAACCCCTTTCGCGCCTGCACGCCGTAGACGAGCGTGGCGAGGCCTTCGCGGTGGGCGTCGCCGAGCACGAGAAACGCCGGATCGGGCGTCATCTCGAACGGGCTGCGCAGGAGTCCATAATGGGCGTGGTACATGCTCAGCCCGCTTGCTGTTGCTGTTGCTGCTGGGGAGCGCCAGTGCCGGTGTCGCGCAAACTCTGCCACCAATAACCAGCCGCGGACGCGGCCAGGATCGTGAGCGTGGCGGCGCTCGCGAGGATCGCGCTGCGAATCCGGCGCGTGCGACGGGCGGCGAGGTCCGACGCCAGCATGAGCGACGGGATCGCCGCGAGCACCGGAATGCCGAAGCGCTCCTGAAGCTTCCGCGGCGTATGGAACGACGGGTCGAGCGCCTCCGCAGCGAGCCCGTAGGCGCCGGCCAATGCGAGGCCGAGCAGGAGCCCGAGCGCGAGTAGCAGGGGGCGATTCGGGGCCGACGCCTCCTGGGGCGGAACCGCCTGCTCGAGCACGCGGAACTTCTCGCCCTTCTGGCGCGACTCCATGTCCGCCGCGACACCCGCCTCGAGCCGCTTCTTCGAATACTCCTGATAAGAGTCGAACAGGTGCTCGTGCTCGCGCTCGAGGCCGCCCAGCTGCTCGGCCACGCGCGGCGTCTTGCCCATGCGCTCCTCGGCGATCTGCAGCTGCTTGCGCAGCCGCTCCATCTCAGCCTGCCCCGATTGCACGCGCAGCCCGGCGCGCTGCATCTCGGCGCGCGCGTTCTGCTGGGCCATCGAGAGGTTGTTGGGATCCTCTGCGCCCTCGGCGAGATCCTTCTTGATCTCGTCGATCTCACCCAGCGTCGCGACGATGTCGGGGTGCTTGTCGGTAAAGCCGCGCGCGCGGTACTCGGAAAGCTGGACGTCGAGCATGTCGAGCCGGCGGCGCGGCGTGATGAAGCCGCCTCCGTACATGTCGTCGCCGCCGCCCTGGAGCGTCTGCTGGTGATAGAAAGCCTGGTCGCTCGACGCGATCGACAGCTCGCGCTGCACCTCGCGCAGGTTGTCGACCAGCCGCTCGTGCAGGCGCTGGTTCGCGTCGAAGTCCTCGGGCAGCGTTCCGGCGTTGGCCGTCTTGACCTCCGCGATCTCCTTCTCGACGCGCGCGATCTCGGCGATCAGCCGCCGCAACTCCTCCTGGATGAACTCCGCGGTGTCGCTCGAGACCTGCGTGCGCTCGCGCGAGTGCTCCTCGATGAAGCTGTTGGCGAGGCGATTCGCGACGTCCGCCGCGGTTTCCGCCGAGCGGTGCTGAAACTGGAGCTGAAAGGTGTTGATCTCGACGTCGCCCGAGCGTGAGCCGGTCTGGGCGCGCGCTTCCGTCGCCATCTCCGGCAGCACCGGCACGAGGCTGATCTGCTCGCGCATGTACTCGATCACCTCGGCTCGCGTCATCTCGTCTTTGAGTTCGGGGTAGACGCGGAAATCGTCGATCACCTTCGAGAGCCGGCCGCGCGAGAGAATCTGCATCTGCAACAAGTGCAGCCGGTTGTTGATGTCGCTGCCAGGAACGCCGGGCTCGACGAGCTTCTCGGAGATCGTCTGGGGCTCGATCAGGAGCGTGGTGGCAGCGACGTACTCGTTCGGCAGCCAGCCCGCGATCAGCACGAAGAGCAGCAGCGCGCCGCCGAGAATCGTGCCCATTACGAAGCCGCGCCGTCGCAAGAGCCCGCGCAGATCGTCGACCTGAAAGCCTTGTTCAATGTCCATCTAGATTCTCCCGATCCCCAGCGTCCGGATCACCAACGCAGTGGCTCGAATGCGAAGTTGAGGCCGAGCACGCAGTAGAAGCGGCCCATGTCACCGAAGCCGGAGAGGCGCGTTGCGTCCTGGTCCGTCCAAGCGATCGTTGCGCTCAGGTTGGTGCGCTCGCTGAGCTGGTACAGACCGCCCACGCTCGCGCTGAACGACTCGACGCTCTCGGGCGGCCCCCCGAATGGACTCGCGACAGTCGCGATCGGCACGAGGTTTCCGACGCTCGGAATTGTGCCCAGCACGGTCAGGAGCTGGGAATCCGCCTGCTGGCGGTTCTCCCAGCTCACCGACGCCGTGATCGAGAACGTGCGGAGGAACTCGTAGCGAGTGCGCAGCTCCAGCGTGTCCGAGAGCGTGCTGAAGCCGACCGCCGAGGTCGAACCTTGATCTCTTCGGTAAGCGAACTCGACGGAGAGTTGCTCCCACTCTTTCTCGAGCGCGACATCGGCGAAATACGTCCAGCTGCCAGAGTCCGCACCGCGCTGAGGAATCGGGTCCTGCAGCCGAAGCAGGTTCGGGAACGGAAAAGGCTGGAAGAGACAGCCCGGCCCATCGAAGGGATCTCCGTTTGGCAGCAATGGACAGGAACCCACGATCCCGACCAACGGAAGCCCCGCGCCGTCGGCTCGCATCAAGTTCCCGCGGACGAAGTGCCGGGCCGGCTGCCGAACGAAGGTCGGGCCCGTCGAGGCGCGGAACAGGAACGTCTCCGCCGGCACGAAGTTCAGCGTAAACGACGCGTTGTAGTAATCCGTGTGGCTCTCGGATCCGTTCGAGAAGTCGAACGCCTGACGTGCGAACGATGCGACGCCGCCGAGGCGCGTGCGCTCGTTGATCATGTGCGAGTACTGGAGCGCGCCCGACGTGCTCTGCTGGTCGGGGCGCGCCGCTCTGCTGAACCCAAACAGGCTGTGTGACGCGCTCAGCTGGAGGGTCCCCTTCGGGCTCGTGCGATGCGAAGCCGCGAGTTGCACGCTGTTCCGCGTGTAGGGATCGCGGCCGGCCAGCACCGCCTGTTGCCCGCCGAACCCGCGCAGGCTCCGGTAGCGCGCGAAGGTGTCGGAGAGCGAGAAGGTCGTCCTCGCGGAGGGCGTCCACTCGAGCGAGCCGCTCGCGTCGTAGTTGAAGCCGCGCAGATTCTGCTCATCGATGAACAGTTCGTACGTCGGCTTCAGGAACAGCGAGCCCTCGAGCGTCTCCCAGCGTTCGGAGACCTCGAGCGTCGGCGCGATGTCCAGTGTGAAGTCCGAGATCTCGCCCGAGGACGTGCCGTAGACGTTGTCGTCGAACCAGACTTCGGTCTTGCCGCCGAGCACGACGTCGCCCGCGCGAGCCTGTGCGGCCAGCAGCGAGAACGCGACGAGTGCGAGCAGCAGCGGGCGCAATGCCAGGCTCCTTCTTCCGCGAATCACTTCGGGACGACGATCGTGTCACCCGGTTGCAGGGCGATGTTCGTGCCGGGCGCGCGGCCGCGGACGTAGGCGCCGTAATCGAACTCGAACTCGAGCTCTTGGCTGTCCGCACCGCGCCGGATGATGCGGATGTCGTTGTCGTCCGCGAACGGCGTGAAGCCGCCCGCGGCCGAGAGCGCGTCCAGCACGTAGAGCTGGCTAGCGAGTTGCACCGGGCCCGGCCGCTGCACTTCGCCGAGCACCCAGACGCGCTTGCTGTCCGTGCGCAGCACGACGACCGTAACATCCGGCGTGGTGATGAACTCGTTCAGCTTTGTCGCGATCTCCGTCTTCAGCTGGTCCGTCGTCAGGCCGGCTGCCTTTACGTCGTTGACGAGCGGCACCGAAATCATGCCGTCGGGCCGCACCGGCACTTCCACCGAGAGTTCCTGGTTCTTCCACACGCGCACCGCAAGCACGTCGCCCTCGCCGATCAGGTAAGGCCCCGCCACCGGCGCTTGCTGCGCCGGCAGCTGAATCCGTGTCGTGCCGCAACCCGCGAGTGCGAGCACAAGCGCGCTCGCAACCACCAACAACGCCCCGCGTAGCGGATCAGCAGCGGCGCGCAGCGCCGCCTGCTGCATTCGCCGAGCAATGACAACGCGCCGACCGTGCCCCCGCATCGCACTCTCCCCCATCCCGCTCATTCCCTGTTCACCGCGCATCTGTAAGCCCCGAATCTTTCATTTTGTACAAGAGCGCCTTGTAACTGATCTGCAAGCGCACAGCGGCCTCCTTGCGATTCCAGCGCGTTTGCTCGAGCACGCGCGCGATCACGCGCTTCTCGGCGACGGCCGCGGCGCGCTTCGAGATCGCCTTCAAGTCGAGCTTGCCGTTCGCGCCGGGCGCGGGCGTCAGCATCTCAGGCTCGGCAAGTTCGCCTAATCGTTCGAAGCCACGCTTGGTGCCCGCGGCGAGTTCCTGCAGCACCGATTGCTCGCCGCCGAGAACGACGATGCGGCGCATCATGTTCTCGAGCTCGCGCACGTTGCCCGGCCACGGGTAGGCCGCGAGCGCCGAGACCGCTTCAGGCGAAAGCGGCTTCGCCTCCTTCTTGTACTCGCGCACGAACTTGTGCAGGAAGTGATCGATCAGAAACGGCACGGCGCCACCGCGCTCGCGTAGCGGCGGCAGCGTCACGGTCACGACGTTCAGGCGGTAGAAGAGGTCTTCGCGGAACTCGGCCTTCTTCACCGCGTCTTCGAGATTGCGGTTGGTCGCCGCGAGCACACGCGTATCGACCTGCACGTCGCGCTCGCCGCCGAGCCGCGAGAACTCGCCGTCCTGCAGCACCTGTAACAACTTCGCTTGCAGCGCCGGGCTCATCTCGGCGATCTCGTCGAGGAAGATCGTGCCGCCGTTCGCGAACTCGAACTTGCCGAGCTTGCGGCGCTGAGCGCCGGTGAAGGCGCCCTTCTCGAAGCCGAACAGTTCGCTCTCGAGCAATTCCGAGGGCAGCGCGGCGCAGTTCACCTTCACGAACGGCTTGTCGCGCCGCTCCGACATGCGGTGCAGCGTGCGCGCGACGAGCTCCTTGCCAGTGCCGCTCTCGCCGCGGATCAGCACCGTGATGTCGGTGTCGGCGACTTGCTCGATCGTCTCGCGCACTTCGCGCATGCGGCCGTCGTCCGAGCCGAGCAGCAGATCGCCCGAGCCGCCCGTCACCTGGCTGCGCAGCTCCTCGACTTCCTTGCGCAGCGCGCGCGTCTCGAGCGCCTTCTGGAAGGCGAGCTGCAGCTCCTCGACCTCGAACGGCTTGCGCAGGAAGTCCGAGGCGCCGAGCTGCATCGCCTCGACGATCGTGCGCGCATGGCCGTGCCCCGAGATCATCACGACGGGCACATCGGGCAGGCGCTTCTTCAGCCGCCGCAGCGTCTCGATCCCGTCCATGCCCTCGAGGACGACATCGAGCGTGACCAGATCGGGGCGCGAAACGGTGAGACCTTCGAGCGCTGCCTCACCGCTGGCGGCCGTGAAGACGGCGTGGCCATAGCGGCTGAGCAGCGCCGAGAGGTACTCGCGCACCCCAAGGTCGTCATCGATGATCAGAATTCTGAACGAACCGGCCAAACCGAGCTCCCTGATTCCCCTGACGATCCCTGAGGAGACATCGCCCGCGTGCTGCGTGAGTGCGCGGACCTGCCCAGAACGGAACGCTTCTTCTTTCGTCGCCCGCGATTTTTCGGCGATCCGCGGGGGTTCCCGTAGCAAGTG
>JANNRF010000095.1:0-8950 GCA_031401135.1 Deltaproteobacteria bacterium
CGATCGCATCCGGCGATCCAGCCGCGGCCCAGCACCTGCGCGAACGCTTGCGCCCGTTCGTGCTGCGCCGGCGCAAGGCCGAGGTCGCCCCCGAGTTGCCGCCGCGCACCGACGTGGTGCTGCACTGCGTGCTCTCGGATCCCGAACGAGCGGTCTACGACGCAGTGCGCGCCGCAACCACGCCGGCGGTGCTCGAGCGGCTCGCGCAGGGCGGCAACGTGCTCGAAGCGCTCGAGGCGCTGCTGCGCATGCGCCAGGCGTGCTGTCACCCGCAGCTCGTGCCCGGCCAGAAGCTCGCTGCCTCGGCCAAGCTCGAGCTGCTCGTGGATCGCCTCGAGACGGTCGCCGCGGATGGCCACAAGGCGCTGGTCTTCTCGCAGTGGACGTCGCTGCTCGATCTCGTGGAGCCGCGCCTAACAGCCAGCGGCCTCGGCTTCGTGCGGCTCGACGGATCGACGCGCGATCGCGGCGAAGTCGTGGCGCGTTTCCAGGCCGAGAGCGGGCCGCCGGTGTTCCTGATCTCGCTGCGCGCTGGCGGCACCGGCCTCAACCTAACAGCTGCGGACCACGTGTTCCTGCTCGACCCGTGGTGGAACCCCGCGGTCGAAGATCAGGCCGCCGACCGCGCGCACCGCATCGGCCAGGAGCGCCCCGTGTTCGTGCACCGGCTCGTCGCGGAGGACACCGTGGAGGAGAAGATCCTCGCGCTGCAGGAGAGTAAGCGCGCGCTCGCGGCGGCTGCGCTCGACGGCGGCGCCGGGGGCGCGGAGCTCACGCGCGCCGAGCTGCTCGCGCTGCTCCAATAACACGCGCGACGGACGCGCGAGGCGGCTACCGTGCCCAGCCGTGCCCGAATCTCCCGACATCGACTCTCGCGTCCGCGCCGACATCGCGCGCTTCGGCTGGCACCTGGTGTTGATTCCGCCGGACCACGGCACGTCCGGCTGGGTCCACACGATCGGTCTCGAGCAGGGCTTCGGGCATCCCGAGTTGTTGGTGTTCGGCAACGATCTCGCGATTCTCGCGCCGCTCTTGAACGCGCTCGGCGAGCGCGTGCGCGGCGGTGTGAAGTTCCGCGCCGGCAGCGAGATCGAAGGCGTGCTCCAAGGCTTGCCGATCGCGTTTCGCACGGTCGCGCCGAAGTGGATTCAGCCGTTCCTCGGCAACGCGGCGTGGCACTACCAGCGCGAGCATGTCGCAGCGCTCCAGTGCTTCTGGCCCGATGCGAGCGGGCGCTTTCCGTGGGAACCCGAGGTCGACCCGGATTGGCGCGACGACCAACCGCAGCTCTTCGAGCAGGAAACGCACCGCGCGCTCTCGGAGCGCATGATCGCGGCGCTGCGCGCGGACGGCGCGCTCTAATGCTTCACGTCGCGATCGTCGGCAGCGGCATCGCGGGCCTCGGCGCGGCGCTAGCGCTCGCGCGCTCGGGCCATCGCGTGACGCTGCTCGAGCGCGACGCGAAGCCGTTTCCCGCGAGCCCCGTCGAGGCATTCGAGACGTGGGATCGCCGCGGCGCGCCGCAGGTGAAGCACTCCCACGCATTTCTCGCGCGGCTACGGAACTTGTTACGCGATCGCGCGCCGGACGTGCTCGCCGAGTTGCTCGCCGCGGGTGCCGAAGAACTGCCGCTCTCGAACCTGTTGCGGCCGGGCATCGACGACTCGTCTGCGCGCCCGGGCGACGACGATCTCACGCTGCTGGCGTGCCGCCGCATCACCTTCGAGTGGGTGCTGCACCGGCTCGTGCAGAAGGAACCCCGGGTGACGCTGCGCGACGGCTGCGACGTGCGCGGGCTCGTCGTCGACGGCGAACTCGCCGGCAAGCCGCGCGTCGTTGGCGTACGCGTGCGCAGCCAGGCCGGCGAAGAAGAGTTGCGCGCCGACCTCGTGGTGGACGCGGGCGGCCGCCGCTCGCCGCTGCCGAGTTGGCTCGCGGCTGCGGGCTTGCCGCCGCTCGAGGAAGCGAGCGAGCCCTGCGGCGTCTTCTATTGCTCGCGCTTCTACCGGCTGCGCGACGGCATCACCTCTCCGGAGCGCGAGACCACGATCGGCGCTGATCTCGGTTATTTGAAGTACGCGATCTTCCACGGCGACGGGCGCATCTTCTCGATCACCTTCGCCGCCGCACCGGAAGACAAGCCGATGCGCGCGCTGCTGCGTGAGGCGCCCTTCGAGGCTGCGGCGCGCTGCTTCCCAGTAATTACTCGCTGGATCGACCCGGCCATCGCCGAACCGATCACGACGGTGTACGGCATGGACAGCCTGCGCAACACGCGGCGCAGCCTGGCTGCGGGCGGCGAGCCTCGCATCGCGGGGCTCGTGCTGATCGGCGATGCCGCGATTCACACGAACCCACTCTACGGCCGCGGCTGCACGTTCGCGCTCGTGCACGCCTTCTCGCTGGCGGATGCACTTGCGCAGCATGCAGGCGACCTGCTCGCCGCAGCGCGCGAACTCGAGGCCGCGACCGAGCGCGAGATCGCGCCGTGGTACCTGCTCGCGCTCACGCAGGATCGCGACGCGGCTGCGTGGGCCGCGCAACTGCGGGGCGAGGCGCCGGCGAGCGCGGCGCGTGCAGCTGCTGGCGCCGTCGATCCGCGCGCGTATTTCCGCGATTTGTTATTGCGCGGTCTGGTGCCTGCTCTGCGCCTCGACGCCAGCGTGCTGCGCGCTTTCTCGCGCAGCTTCAACCTGCTCGACCCGCCTGGCGATCTGATGCGGCGCCCGGACATCATGCAGCGCGTGCTGAAGACTTATCAGGCGCGCGACCAACGCGAGGAGCCGTTCCTCGGGCCCGGCCGCGCGCAGATGATCGAGATCCTCGACGCGGCGTGAGCGCCGCACGGAGCACCGCCCATGCGTCTCACTCGACCGCGCATCGCACCTCTCGACGCTGCACAGGTAGATCCCGAGACCCGCGAGCAGCTCGCGAAGCTCTCCGCTGGCGGAATCGGCGGCGGCCGCCTGCTGAACATCTTCGCGACGCTCGCGCATCATCCTGAGCTGATGCGGCGTTGGCTCGTGTTCGGCAACCACATCCTCGGCAAGTCGACGCTGCCGGCGCGCGAGCGCGAACTCGCGATTCTGCGCGTTGGCTACCTGTGCAAGAGCGAGTACGAGTGGGGCCAGCACGTGCTGATTGCGCGCCGCTGCGACATCAGCGACGAGGAGATCGCGCGCGTCGCGGCCGGGCCCGACGCCGAGGGCTGGAGCGCGGCGGACGCCGCTGTAATCCGCGCGGCCGACGAACTGCACGCGGACCAGATGATCGGAGACGAAACCTGGGCCGCCCTCGCGCGCAGCTGGAACCCACAGCAGCTGATGGACCTCGTCTTCACGATCGGGCAGTACCACCTGGTGGCGATGGCACTCAACACCTTCGGCGTGCAGCGCGATCCCGGGGTTCCGCCGCTGCCCTAACGCCCGGGTTCACCCGCGCCGCCGCGACCCAGTGTGTCGAGCTCAGCACACAGCGCGCGGTTTTTTGCACGCTTGGGCAGTTTTTCACTAGACGCGAAGCTCGCATCCACAGTAAACCGCCGGTGCCCCAAACCTGAGGTACCGATGAACCGCTTCGCTGCCCGCGCACTCTCTGCCGTTGCTCTGCTCAGTTCATTCGCCGTTCCGTCTCACGCCGCAGCCTTCGACGGCGGCAACACAGCCTGGGTGCTGGTCTCGAGCGCCCTGGTGTTGTTCATGATGATCCCCGGGCTCGCGCTCTTCTACGGCGGCCTGGTGCGCGCGAAGAACGTGCTCTCGGTGCTGATGCATTGCATGGCGCTCACGGCGGTCGGCAGCTTGATCTGGTTCGCGGTGGGCTACAGCCTCGCGTTCGACACCACGGGGATGCAGGCGGGCACCGACAACCTGCACTCGTTCGTGGGCACGCTGAACAAGGCCTTCCTGCGCGGCCTCACGGTCGATTCCGCGAGCGGCTCGATCCCGGAGGCTGCGTTCTTCGTCTTCCAGCTCACCTTCGCCGTAATCACTCCCGGCCTGATCGTCGGCGCGTTCGCGGAGCGCATGAAGTTTTCCGCGATGCTGCTGTTCACGTCGCTCTGGATGCTGCTCGTGTACGTGCCGGTCGCGCACATGGTCTGGGGCGGCGCGGGCGGCTTCTTCGCCGATCGCGGCGTTTACGATTTCGCGGGCGGCATCGTGGTGCACCTAACTGCCGGCGTCGCGGCGCTGGTCGCGTGCATCGTGGTCGGCCCGCGCCACGGCTACGGCCGCACGCCGATGCTCCCGCACAATCTGACGATGTGTTTCATCGGCACCGGCATGCTGTGGGTGGGCTGGTTCGGTTTCAACGGCGGCAGCGCGCTGGCCGCGGACGGCAACGCCGCGATGGCCGTGCTCGTGACGCAGATCTCGGGCGCCGCCGCCGCCACGACCTGGATGGCGATCGAGTGGTTCAAGAGCAAGCCGAGCGTGCTCGGCATCGCCACCGGCGCCGTCGCGGGCCTCGCGGCAGTCACGCCGGCTTCTGGCTTCATCGGACCCTTTGGCGGCTTCGCGATCGGCGTCTCGGCCGGCGCCGTTTGTTATTTCGCCGCCACCGCGCTGAAGCGGAAGCTCGGCTACGACGACTCGCTCGACGTGTTCGGCGTGCACGGCGTCGGCGGCTTGCTGGGCACGCTGCTCGCGGCGGTCTTCGCGGCGCCTGCATTCGGCGGCAAGGGATTGCCCGATCCGGCGAGCTACTCGATCGCGGCACAGTTCGGCACGCAGCTCTTCGCGTGCGCGGTCGTCGCGGCCTATACCGCCGCGATGACCTGGCTGCTGCTCAAGGGCATCGGCGCCGCGATCGGCCTGCGCGTCGATACCGAGAGCGAGACGCGCGGGCTCGACCTGAGCCTCCATGACGAGTCGGGCTATAACACCTGATTTCGCGAGAGCGGTTGGGGTTAGACGTCAGCCCTCGTCGCCGTAGAGCGCGACGAACGGGTTTGCGCCCGAGCGGACTGAGCCGCGCACCATCCCGGGTGTGTTGAACGCAGCAACGAGTTCGCCCGAGGCGCTGAGCGCGATGCAGCCGCCCGCGCCGCCGAGTGCGGCCACCCGGGCGAGCGCGTGCTCGCAGGCCGCGCGAAGCGAGAACGCGCCGAGGCGCAGCGCGGCATCGACTTCGTGCGCAAAGGCTGCGCGCATGAACGCTTCTCCGTGACCCGTCGCAGAGACCGCGCAGCTCGCGTCATCGGCCCAGGTGCCCGCGCCGATCAGCGGCGAGTCTCCGACGCGTCCCGGCCGCTGGTTCGTCATGCCGCCGGTGGATGTCGCGGCTGCGAGGTGCCCTCTCGAATCGCGCGCAACGGCGCCAACGGTTCCGAACGCGCCGGGTTCGTCGCGATCGAGGCTCACGCGTCCGCCGCTGCGCGCGCTCTCGAGTTCGGCGCGCCGCTCCTCCGTGACGAACCAGCTCGGTTCCTCGAACGCAAGGCCGTGCTCCCGCGCAAAGCGCTCTGCGCCCGCGCCGACGAGCAGCACGTGCTGGCCGTCTTCGAGCACCGCGCGAGCGAGCGCGATCGGGTTTCGCACGCCTCGCACGCACGCCACTGCGCCAGCCGCGCGCGAGGAGCCATCCATTAGGGCCGCGTCCATCTCGACAACGCCTTCAGAAGTGAGCGCCGAGCCGCGCCCCGCGTTGAACTGCGGATCATCCTCGAGCGCGGCGACCAGCGCCTGCACGACATCGAGCGCAGTCGCGCCGGCTTCGAGCTGCGCGAGCCCCTCGCCGAGGAGCCGCTCGATTGTTGCGCGCAGTTCCGCATCGTGCGCAACCTGTGTGCTCTCACGCAGGATGCGCCCCGCGCCGCCGTGGAGCGCGAGAGCAATTGAAGCGTGTGCAGGGGTCTGCGTCATCGCGCCCTCGTTGTAGTGTTTGCGTTTCTCAAAAGGAGATTCGGGTCATGGCAGAGACGGTGAATCCGGCGCGCGTGCGATACGAGGAACCTGCGGAGGGCGTGGCGCGGATCGTGATGGCGCGCGCCGAGGCGCGGAACGCGCAGGACAAGCGCATGACCTACGAACTCAACGACGCCTTCGACCGCGCCTGCGCGGACGACCGCGTGAACTGCATCATTCTCGCGGGCGACGGCCCCCACTTTTCTTCGGGCCACGATCTGCGCGACCGCGCGCCGTTCGATTTCGCGCCGGTATCGCCCTGGGGCGGCAGCATCCGCCGCCCGGGCGCAGAGGGGCACATGGCCTTCGAGCAGGAGGTCTACCTCGGAATGTGCTGGCGCTGGCGGAACCTGCCGAAGCCGCTGATCGCAGAAGTACAAGGCAAGGTAATCGCCGGCGGACTGATGCTGATGTGGGTCGCCGACATCATCATCGCTTCCGAGGACGCGAGCTTTCAGGATCCCGTCGTCGCGTTCGGCGTGAATGGCGTCGAGTACTTCGGACATCCTTGGGAGTTCGGCGTCCGCAAGGCGAAGGAGTTGCTGTTCACCGGCGACGTGTTGAGCGCGCAGGAGGCGAAGGTGCTGGGGATGGTGAACCAGGTGGTCCCGCGCGCCGAGCTCGAGAGCTTCACGCGTGCGATGGCTGAGAAGATTGCGAAGAAGCCGCCGATGGGACTCAAGCTCGCAAAGATGTCCGTCAATCAGGCGCAAGACGCTATGGGTTTCTGGAACGCGCTACAGATGGCGATGTCCTTGCAGCAGCTCGGCCACTCGAACAACCAAGAGCGCTTCGGCATGCGCGCGGATCCGACCGGGATGCCCGCGGCGATGGCGAAGAAGGGCTGAGCGGCCAGGCCCGATTCGTTCGCTTCGCCATTCCCTAACGGCTGAGGATGTTGACTCCGCTGATGCCTGGGGCGCCGTACACATGCGTGTAGGCGACTTTGGGGTCGCCCTGCACCTGGCGTTTGCCGGCGTCGCCGCGCAGCTGCAGCACGTTCTCGTACACCTGCCGCAACCCCGAGGCCCCGATCGGCTCGCCGTTCGCGAGGCAGCCGCCATCAGTGTTCACCGGAAGCCGCCCGCCGATCTCGGTCTCGCCCTTCGCAAGCATCTGCTCCTGCTCGCCGTGCTCGCAGAAGCCGTTCTCCGCCATGTGCATGATCTCAGCGCCAGATTCGGTGTCCTGCAGCTGCGCGATGTCGACGTCCTTCGGGCCGATGCCGGCGATCTCGAAGGCGGCCTTCGAAGCATCGACGGTCGGGCCGGCGCTCCAGTCAATCGAGAGCGACGGCGCGAGCACCTCGAAGCTGCCGAAGCGGCGCGAGCGCACGACAGCCGCCTTCAAGAACACCGGCTTCTTCGTGTACTTATGCGCCTGATCGCCGCGCGCGAGGATCAGCGCGACGCCACCCTCGCCGGGCGAGCAGAACATGTACTGCGTGAGCGGGTAGGAGAGCATCGGCGAGGCGAGGACCTCGTCCTCCGAGAGCGCCTTGCGCCGCCAGGCATTGGGGTTCAGCTCGCCGTTGCGGAACGCCTTGGCGGCCACTCTCGCGAGCGAACGTTCGCTGACGCCGTAGGTCTCCATGTAGCGGTTGATCTTCATGCCGAAGAACTGGGTGGTGAGCGCCATGCCGCTGCCGCCGTACCAGTCGACGCCGCGGCCTTCCGACTGCACGCGGAACGCGCCGCGCTCGTGCTTGTCGAAGCCGACCGCAATGCCGAGGTCGTAGGCGCCGGAGCGGATCGTGTTGTAGGCGGAGAACAGCGCCGAGCCGCCGGTCGCGCAGCCATTGGCGACGTTGATGAACAGCAGGCCTGTTAGGCCGAGCTGCGACACCATCGTGTCCGCGGCGCCCGCCGCCGCGCTGCCGCCAAACGCGAACTGGATGTCCTTCCACTCGACGCCCGCGTCCTTGCAGGCCGTGCGCACCGCGTGCGCGCCTTGCTCCATGCCGGACACGCCGTCGTGGCGGCCGAACGGGTGAATTCCGATTCCAACGATGGCGACGTCTGTCATGACTTAGGCTCCCTGCCCGATTGGGGCGAACGCGAAGGTGACGATCTCGTTGCCGTCCTTGTCCTTGGAGAGCGGCACGGTTGTGAGCTGCATGGGGAGGCCGGTCTGCAGCTTGCGCGGGTCCGCTTCCGTGAGGCGCGCCTCCACCTTCACTTGGCCGGGCAGCTCGACATAGCCCACTCCGTAGGGACGGAACTTGGTCGGGTCCGTCTCGCCGAGGTAAGGCGGCGCCTTGGGCGGGAAACCCTGAATCGTCCACGCCCACAGCTTGCCGCGCGTGCCGAGCACGACGCGTTCCATCTCCGTGCCCGTGCAACGGGCGCAGCCCTTCACGAACGGGAACACATGGTTGTCGCAGGCTTTGCAACGGCTGCCGATGAGGCGCGGGCCTTCGGGCGTGAGCTGCAGGATGTCGTCGCGAATCGAGACTTGGGCCAAGGAGCCTCCTTCGGAGAGAGCCGCGCGCGCGGTTTCGCATTCTGGAGCGGATTGGCGACGCGGACAAGCGCCTCTGCGAAGTGTCTTGGAGCTCAGTGAGAAGAGAGCGTTTCGCGCGAATCAGCGGACGCGCTTGACGCGAGTCGTCCGACCCTGCCCGACGCGCCGGAGGTAATACGCTCCGAGTGCGCCCGCCTTGATCTCGATGGAATCTCCGGCTCGCACACTGAACGCCTCGAGATCCACCTGCCGCCAGACCTGTTCATTTTCCAGAGTGACCACCAGCAACCGATCGCCGCCGCGTTGCACGGCGTGGACGACCGACGAGATCTCGCTCGCCGCCTTGACCCCGTAGCTCTTGCGAAGCGCCTCAGCGCTAGCCGCGGGCGGGCGACCAAACAGGCCCTCCCGAAGCAGCGTGCCCTCCGCTTCGGGCGGCGCAGACGACGACGCCCGGGGTGCTCCGCTGAGCGCCCCGGGCGTGATCGTCTCTCTCGCCCGGTCGACCACGCGGTCGTAACAAGCGAGCCGTTCTTCGGCAGATTCGGTCGCGCGGCAGCCGAGGAGCGTCTCCTCGGACT
>JANNRF010000096.1:0-18231 GCA_031401135.1 Deltaproteobacteria bacterium
GGTGGGCGCGGCAGGGCTCGAACCTGCGACCCCCTGCTTGTAAGGCAGGTGCTCTAACCAACTGAGCTACGCGCCCGCGAGAATTGCGAGCTTACCCAACTGCTTCAGCGGGACCGCGTCGGCGAACGCTCCCCGCGCCTAATCCCGCAGCCGCGCAATCGCCGAGCCTGCCGACATGACCTCGCCCGCCGCCCTCTTCACGAACAGCTCCACCGTCACAACGCGCTCCTCCGAGTGATGCGCAACCCGCGAGCGTGCGATCGATGACGCGTTTCGTCACTCGAGTGCTGCCGCGCGTCACGTCCCGAGCCTGAAACGATGCGAAAGGGCATCGAGCCTCAAACGGAATCTCGCCTGCGTTGCCTCGCGTTGTGCCTCGGTGTTGCCGCCGCGTTGCATTGCGCGGAACTCATGGCACGTCGGTTGCTCCTACCCCCGCCGACTCCTGGGTATCGGGAAGGCTGCTCTATTGAGCCTTCTCGGTGGCAGGGTGAAGGGGCAGCTCAAATGGAAAAGCGGCGCGCGCAAAGCGGCGGCTTCACGCTCATCGAACTGATGATCGTGGTCGCGATCATCGGGATCCTGGCGGCGATCGCCATCCCGAACTTCCTGATGTTCCAACTCCGCTCGAAGACGAGCGAGGCGAAGGTCAACCTCGCGGGCATCCGCACCGCTGCGGAAGGCTACTTCGCCGAGACTGGCCGCTATGTGAGCACGCTCGGCGCGTTCTATCCCATCACGTTCGGTCCCGCGAAGACGCCCTGGCCTACCCCGGCGCCGGGATTCGACACGATTGGCTGGGCGCCTGAGGGAGACGTCTACTTTTCCTACTTGCTGTACTCCGACCCACTCGGGACAGAATTTGCCACGAATGCATTCGCCGACTTGGATGGCGATAGCCTCGGCATAGTCTTCGGTTACATCCACCCCCGCCCGGGCACTCTGGCTCTGTCTGCCTTCCCGGGCGGGTGCATGCAAACGGGCGTCTACAACCGCTCCTCGGGCGCGTACGACCTTCTGAACACCGTCGGTGCCTGCTGGCCCGCCGACGGCCAAAGCAGATTCTAAGACCACGCGCGCTGCGACTCTCTCGGAGACGCTCGACTGCGCGAATCGTCAGCCTCCCGCAGTCGCCTCCCTTGGTGGGTGCGGCAGGGCTCGAACCTGCGACGCCTGCGTGTAGGGCAGGTGCTCTAACCAACTGAGCTACGCGCCCGCGAGATGGTCGCAGCGCGGCCGACGATACCGGCGCGCGGCGACGCCGCGCGGCTTCGCCTTAAGCTCCCCCGCGTGCGCACCCTCATCGCCTACATCGACGTGAAGTCGCCCTACGCCTATCTCGCGCTCGCGCCCACGCGCGCGCTGTGCGCCGAGCACGGCGTCGCGATCGACTGGCTGCCGTACGTGCTCGATATCCCCAGCTACCTCGGCTCGGCGCGCCTCGACCCTGCTAGCGGGCGCGTGCTCGAGAGCGAGCGCACGGAATCGCAGTGGCGGAAGGTGCGCTACGCGTACATGGACGTACGGCGGCAGGCGAACCGCGCGGGGCTGGTGATTAGGGGCACGCAGAAGATCTGGAGTACGGAGCTGGCCTCGATTGCGCTGCTGTATGCGAAGGAACGTGCGCCGACGCGCGTCGATGCGTTTCTCGACGCGATCTTCGCGCCGTTCTGGCGGCGCGAGCTGGATGTCGAGAGCGGCGAGGTGTTGGAGGAGACACTGCGCGCGGCGGGCATTGATGCAGCGGGCTTCGCGAAGTTCGTGGCGCCGGAGGGGCGCTCGCAGCTCGCCGCCGTGATGGAGGAGGCGCACGCGCGCGGGGTGTTCGGCGTGCCAAGCTTTTTGCTTGGCGACGAGTTGTTCTGGGGGCGCGAGCACTTGCCGCTGATCGCGGAGCGCCTCGCCGCGCGCGCGTGAGTCCTCCCGGCGCAAAGAGTGTCCCCGTAAGTAACCAACCGGTATGAACGTCCCCGTTCTGGTTACTTGCGGGGGCGTCAGACGAGCAGGCGGTAGGGGGATTCGAGGAGGTCGCGCACGCTGGCGAGGAAGCGCGCGGCGGGTTCGCCGTCGAGGACGCGGTGGTCCCATGTTAGGGAGAGGCGCATTGCTTTGCGCTTCACGGGGCGGTCGCCGTCCCAGCCCACTTCGTCGCGGATGCGGTTCACGCCCAGAATGCCCGACTGCGGCGCGTTGATTATCGGCGTGAAGGAGTCGACGCCGAACATGCCGAGCGTCGAGACGGTGAAGGTGCCGCCGGCGAAATCGTCCATGCTGAGCTTGCCGTCGCGGGCGGCGCGCGCGAGGCGGCTGGACTCCTGCGCGATCGCCTTCAGGTCGAGCGCCGAGGTGTTACGAATCACCGGCACCACGAGCCCCTCTTCGAGCGCCACCGCGATGCCGACGTGGATCTCGCGCAGCAGCGTGATCTCCGTTTCGCCCATCACGCTGTTCATGCGCGGGTGCTGCGCGAGCGCTTTGCTCGCCGCGCGCACCACGAGATCCGTGTAGCTCGGCTTCACGCCCTCGGGCTGCCACTCGGCGACGAGCTGCTCGCGCAGGCGCACGCAGTCGTCCATGCGCACGTCCATGTCCATCGTGAGCTGCGCGCTGGTTTGCAGGCTCTGGTGCATGCGCGTGGCGATGGTCTTGCGCATGCCGCGCAGGGGAATCTTCTCGCCGGCTTGCGGGCCCGAGGCTGCGGCAGCGCGCGACGCGGGCGCAGGCGTGCTCGGGCTCGGCACCGCGCGGAGCGGAGGCGCTGTGCGCTTCGGTGCGGCTGCGGCAGCCTCGACGTCTTCCTTCACGATGCGGCCGCCCGGGCCCGTGCCGCGCACACTCGCGAGGTTCACGCCGAGTTCTTCCGCGAGCCGCCGCGCGAGCGGCGAGGCTTTGATCTCGCGCGCGTCGGCGGCGGGTTCGACGTCTGCAACGACGCGCGCGGCGTGAACATCGGCTTCGACGACGCGCCCGCTCGGCCCGCTGCCTGTTAGGGAAGCGAGCGCGACTCCGCGTTCCTTCGCGAGCCGGCGCGCGGCGGGCGAGGCGAGCACGTGGCCCCCCTCGCCGAGCGCGGCGGCAGGTGCGGCGCTCGCGGCGAGCGCGCTGCTCGCTCGCGCAGCGGGCGCGGCGGAAGTCACGAGCGCGGGCGCGGCAACGGCGACACCGCTCGCGAGCGCCGCGAGATTCGCAGGGATCGTCTCGCCCGGCGCGAAGATGAAGCCAATTAGGTCGCCGGGTGCGAGCGTCACGTTCTCCGCGGCGACGTGCTTCACGGTGCCGCTGGCATCGGCGTCGACCTCGAGCTCCACCTTCTCCGTCTCGAGGCGATACAGCAGCGCGCCCTTCTCCACGGCCGCGCCGTCTGCGACGTACCACTGCGCGACGACGCCCTCGGACATCGTCATGCCGACTTTGGTCAGGAAGATCTCGGTGGGCATCCCAGTTCTACTCCGACTTGTCCGCGCCGATCGCCACCGAGCCGCCCGGCGGTGGAGGCGAAGCGCGGAGGAATGGTCGATCACCCGTGACGAGCCAGCCTTCGGCCGCGGCGCGCGCCAGCACGCGCGGCACGTCGATCACCCACGGGCCGTCGCGCGCGACGCGCAGGCTCGCGCGGCGGCCCGTCAGCAGCACGCGCTCGCGCTCGCCGTCGAGTGCGAGCGTGCCGGGACCAATTATTGTGATCGTTTCGCCGAATGCGACAGAGCGCATGGAGCGCACGATCACGTCTTGGAACAAGCCCGGCGCGATCGGCGCGCGCACTGTGCCGCCAACGCCGCCGAGGGCGAGCAGCAGCGCGCGGTCTTCGTCTTCGCGCAGCGGTGCAATCAACCCGCCGATCGAGGTCATGCCCACCGCAGCCGGATCCGCGCGCGTGAGCAGCGCGAGCGAGATGCGGTCGGAATCGAGTAGCGCGCGCGCACCCACGAAGCGGTCCTGGGTGAGCACGGCATCGATTAGGGCGAGATCGTCCTTCTCGCCGTCGATCGCGACGGTGATCACTTTGGCCTGGCTCGCGCAATCGGCGAGCGCGAGACGGCCGGTCGCGACGAAACCCGCGGCCATGCCGACGATGGTGGCCTCGGAGACGCGCGGGAACACGTTGTTGGTGCCGGTCGAGACGGGCAACAGCGGCGCGTCGCGCCAGCCGAGCGCGAACGCGCGGTTCGTGCCGTCGCCGCCGAGCGTAATCACTGCCACGCAGCCGGCGTCGCGCAGCGAGACAGCGCCGCGCGTCGTGTCGAGCGCCGAAGAAGTGCGCGGCGCGTCAACCGCCTTCGCGTCGATCTCGCCCGCGAACTCCGCGAGTGCGTTCTCGGCGAGGTCATGTGTATCGGGCACGAAGCGAAACTCGCGCGCGCCCGCCGCGATCGCGCCGACCACCGCGCGCCGCACGATCGCCTGCTTCTCCTGATTATCGAAGACCGACGCGCGCGCGACGAGCCGCCGCACGTCCTTTCCGGACGCGGGGTTGCAGGCAATCCCGATCGGTCCTGTGAGCGGGGCGCTCAAACCGCCCTGCCGAGGGTGCGCTTCACTTCGGCCACGATCTTTTCCGCGCTCGGCAGGTAGAGCTTCTCGAGTGCGGGGCTGAACGGCACCGGCGCGAACGGCGCGCCGAGACGCGCAATCGGCGCGTCGAGGTAGTCGAACGCGAGCTCCTGAATCTGCGCCGCGATCTCCGCGCCGAAGCCGCCGAAACGCACCGCCTCGTGCACCACCAGAGCGCGGTGCGTCTTCTTGACCGATGCAACCACCGTGGCGGTATCGAACGGCGAGAGCGTGACCGGGTCGATCACCTCCACGTCGACGCCGTCCGTCGCGAGCTGCTCGGCGGCCTTCGTCGCCTCGTGCCGCATGCGGCCGGTCGCGACGATCGTGAAGTCCGTGCCCGGCCGCGCAATCGTGGCCCTGCCGATCTCGATCGCGTACGGCTCCTCCGGAACCTCACCCATTAGGGCCAGCGAGACCTTGTTCATGATCACGAACACCGGGTTCTCGTCGCGCACTGCCGCGATGATCGCGCCCTTCATGTCGTAGGGCGTCGCGGGCATGATCACCTTCAAGCCCGGCAGATGGATCAGCCAGGCCTCGAGGCTCTGGCTGTGCTGGGCCGCGAAGCTCATGCCGGCGCCTGCGAAGGTGAGCACCGTAACAGGCAGCTTGGCCTTGCCGCCGAACATGAAGCGCATCTTCGCCATCTGGTTGGCGATCTCGTCCATGCACTCGCCGATGAAGTCCATGAACATGATGTCGACGATCGGGCGCAGGCCCGTAGCCGCCGCGCCCACGCCAAGGCCGATGATGCCAGCCTCGCTGATCGGCGTATCGATCACGCGCCGCTCGCCGAACTCGGCGAGCAGCCCCTTGTAACAACCGAACACCGAGCCCGCGCCGGCGACGTCTTCGCCTGCGAGGAACGCCTCGGGGTACTGCTGGAGCGACTGCCTCACGCCCTCGGTGATCGCGAGCACGTAGGGAATCTTGCGCGGGCCCGCGGGTGCGGTCTTGGTTGCGGCTGCCATGGTCATTCCTCGATTCTGATTGAAGTTGCGCCGAGCGGATCAGCGGCGAAGCGGCTCCCGCTCACGAAGCGACGTAATAGACATCCTCGAGCAACTGATCGGCGGCCGGGAACGGGCTCGCTTCCGCGAACGCGATGCCATCGGCGGCTTCCTGCTTCACGCGTGCGTGGATCGCGGCGGCTTCGTCGCCCGACATCACGCCGAGTTCGGCGAGACGCGCTTCGAGCATCGGGATCGGATCGCGCTTCTTCCACGCGATCACTTCCTCATCGCTGCGGTACGCCATGCCCATGCCGCGCACACCGACGTGGTCGTAAAACCGGTACGTCTTGCACTCGAGCATCGTCGGCCCCGCGCCCTTGCGCGCGCGCTCGATCGCTTCACCCGCGGCTTCGTACACGGCGATCACGTCCATGCCGTCAACGATCACGCCCGGCATGCCGTAGCCCGCCGCGCGATCCGCAACGTCCTTGATCGCCTGGTGATTCGCCTGCGAGGTGTATTCGCCGTAGCCGTTGTTCTCGCACACGAACACGATCGGCAGCTTGTAGAGGCCCGCCATGTTGGCGGCCTCGTGGAAGGCGCCCTCGTTCGAGGCGCCGTCGCCGAAGAAAGTTGCCGCCACCTGCTTGGTGCCGCGGTACTTGTTACTGAACGCCGCGCCCACCGCGATCGGCGGCCCCGCGCCCACGATGCCGTTCGCGCCGAGCATGCCCACATCCAGGTTCGAGATGTGCATGCTGCCGCCCTTGCCTTTGCAATAACCCGTCGCGCGGCCGAACAGCTCGGCGTACATCGGCTTGAACTCGCCGCCCTTCGCGACGAGATGGCCGTGGCCGCGGTGCGTGCTGGTGATCTGGTCGTCGTCGTTCAGGTTCACCATCACGCCGGAGGCGACGGCTTCCTGCCCGACGTACAGATGAAGCGCGCCGGGGATCTTGCCGTTCTCCATCAGCTTGCCGGCTTCTTCTTCGAAGATGCGGATGCGCACCATGCGCAGATGCAGATCTTTCAGAACAGCGTTGCTGGGCATCTTGGCCACGCGAATCTCCTTGGTGCGCCGAAAAGGCGGCGCACGTTACACCGGCGAGACAGGCAAAAGCCGCTGCTCCAAAAGAGAAAGCGCGGCCCGGGGGCGACCCGAGCCGCGCTTGCGCGGCAGAACAGCGGCAGCGGTGCCTTCAGCGGCCTCTAGAAGTCGTACAGCAGCGCAGCGCGGTAAAGCAGATCGTTCTTCTCGATGCCGGGATCGACCTTGCTCTCGTATTCGTTCTGGACGCCCAGATTGAGCGAGAGCCCGAGCGCGGTGGAAATCGCGAGCGACCAATCGACACCGCTCAGGTTGCGGAACTCGCCGGTGTCCGAGAGCGACGGGTAGATCGTGTTGAAGGCGGTGACCTTCTGGCCGTCCGCCGGCAGCCACTCGGTCTCGATCCCTAACACAGCTTCCGGCACCCACTTGTCGTCGCCGGGTGCGCCGAAGGTCTTGCTGCCACCAAAGCCGACCCGCCCGCGCAGGTCGAACTTCTCGCGGTCGATGAACGAGTAGCCCGCCCCGCCCGCGACGCTCAGGCGGTGGTCCCAGCTTTGAAACTGGTCGTAGTCGTAACGCCCCGAGGCGAAGGCGAAGTACTTCTCGCCGGTGAAAAGGAAGTCCCGCAACAACATTGCGTAGGCTTGGTTCTTGGTCTCCGTGCCGTTCGAGGACGAACGGAAGTAGGCGGAGTCGAAGTTCCAGCGCTTGTTGTCGTCGGCGAAGCCGCCGCGTAGGCCCGCCAGGAAATCCTGATTGTCCGAGTTGCCGCTCGAGCCGGTGACGCCGAGCTGCGCTTGCTTCGTCCAGCCGCGCAACAGGCTCGTGCCCGCGATGCCGGGGCGCACGGGCGCGGGAGGCGCCGGAGGCGCGGGCAGCGCAGCGTCGCCGTCGACTCGCGCGTCGATCTGATCCGCCGCGATTTGCACCCGGCCGAGCACCGCGTGCTCGAGCACGACGCCCGTGTCCGTGGTCTCCACGATTTCGCCAGTAACCACGTCGCCGTTCTTCAGCCTCACTTTGTCGGCGTCTGCCGAAATGGCAGCGAGCGTGAGGCTCGCAACGAAAGACACGCGCAAGAATCCCTTGGTCAAATTCATCCCCCCTTGGCCTGTGGCCGTGAAATGAGTGGCTGCAAGCGAACGGCAGGTTCCACGCAATTCGCACGATGACGGTTGTCAGGGAACTCCGCCCGCAACAAGTGCAGTCTCGTGCTCACTCACGCGCACGATTGTGACGCGTGCACTTGCGCGCTCCGCGCGCGCGGCCCAGCTCGCTAGCCCGGCATCCACATCCGCGTGCAGCTGAATCACCGCGTCCCAGGCCGGCGCGCCGAAGCTGGCGAGCGCATCGTGGTGCGAGTACCAGTGCAGTCCGCGCAGGGCGTCACGGAGCTCGGGCAGCCCGCGCGACGCGAGTTCCGCTGCGAACTCGCCCGCGCCCTGCTCTGCCGGGCGCTTCAGGAATGCGATGCAGTGCAGAGCCGCTGGCGTTTCTCGCATCCCGAGCTGGCTCCGCTCGCGCACTTCGAAGAAGCGGTTGCGCGGCTTGTCCATGAACGTGAGTTCGTCGCGCAGCACTGTGTCGCCCGCCGGGCCCGCGAGCCGCGCGATCACTTCTTGGAGCGCGAGCGCATCGCGGTAGGCAAAGCTGGTCGCGACGTCGAAGCCCACGGCGCCGTACAGTTCCTCGAGCACGTGGTGGCGCGCGTAGTGTACGAGGCCACTCATTAGGGGCAGCGCCAGCGGCGCGTGCTGCTCCTCGTAGTGCGTACGGAACGCGTCTCGGGTGAGCCCTGGCTTGCGCACGATCAGCGCGAGCGTCTTCAAGCGCGCTCCGCCCACCACGCGCGCACGTACGCCACGATCTCGTCCGTCTTCGCGCCCATCGTGAAGATCTTCGCGATGCCTGCGGCTTCGAGCGCGGGCGCGTCCTCGAGCGGGATCACGCCGCCGACGATCACGAGTCTGTCGCCCGCGCCCTGCTCCCGTAACAGCTGCACCACGCGCGGCACGTGACGCATGTGCGCGGCAGAGAGGCTCGAGATGCCGATCACGTCCGCGTCCTCCTGAATTGCGGCATTCACGACCATCTCGGGCGTTTGCTTGAGGCCCGTGTAGATCACTTCCATACCGGCATCGCGCAGCGCTTTCGCGATGACCGTGATGCCAATGGTGTGCGAGTCGAGGCCGAGTTTGGCGAGGAGGACGCGAATGGGTCGGCTGGGTCGCGACATCGGCACCTCAGGCGTTAGGGGCGTTGCATCACGCGTTGTGCTCGACGTCGGAGCGTGCTCGGCGACGCGGCGACTCGATCTATGGCGCGAGGCCGCAAGCGAAGCGCGCAGCGAGGCGGAGTCTTCGGAGCCGAGCGAAGTAGACAAGGAGGGACGGCGAACCTCGATCTCACTACACGCCACTCGTCAGCGTGTCCGGCACATACGTCCCGAACACTTCGCGCAGCACGTCGCAGATTTCGCCCTGCGTTGCGTACACCTTCACGGCTTCGAGGATCGGCGGCACGAGGTTGTCGCCGCACTGCGCGGCATCGCGTCGAGCGTCTCCGCCACTTTGCTCGCGTCGCGCGAGGCCTTCAGCGCGCGCAGCTTCTCGATCTGGCGCTGCTCGGTTTGCTCGTCGAGACGGAAGATGTCGATCGCGCGCTTCTTTTCTTCGCGCACCGCGAAGTTCTGGCCGACCAGCTTGCGCTCGCCGGTTTCGAGCGCGCGGTTGCGTTCGACCTGCTCGCGCGCGAGTTCCTTCTGGAAGTAGCCGCGCTGGATCGCCGCGAGCGCGCCGCCCATGGCGTCGATCTTCGCGATCTCAGCCATTACCGCGTCCTCGATCTTGCGCGTCATCAGCTCGACCGCGTACGAGCCCGCGAGCGGGTCGATGGTGTCGGCGACGCCGCTCTCGTGCGCGACGATCTGCTGGATCGCGGCGCCCACCGCGATCGCGTCCTCGCTCGGCAGCGCGTGCGCCTCGTCGTAGAGCGGGCTCGTCATCGTTTGCGCGCCGCCGCCGAGGGCGCAGGCGAGCATCTGGATCGCCAGCCGCGCGATGTTGTTGAGCGGCTGTTGCAGCGTCATCGACATCGTGCCCGGCGAGCTCATCAGCTTGAGCCGTAATGACTCGGGCTGCGTCGCGCCGTAGCGTTCCTTCATCAAGCGCGCCCAGATCTTCCGGTAGGCGCGCAGCTTGCCGACCGCTTCCATGAAATCCATGTCGATGCCGGTGATGAAGCTGAAGTACGGCGCCACTTCATCGACCGTGAAGCCGCGCTTCAGCACCGCGTTCAGATATTCCATCGCGATCGAGAAGCCGAAGGCGAGTTCTTGCACGGGGTTCGCGCGCGCGGCGTAGAGCTGCGCCGAGACCACCGAGATCGGGATCCAGTTCGGGTGATTCCGGATCGTGTACTCGATCACGTCGGTCGC
The DNA here is from genome assembly GCA_031401135.1 of Deltaproteobacteria bacterium. Taxonomy (GTDB): domain Bacteria; phylum Myxococcota_A; class UBA9160; order UBA9160; family UBA6930; genus VGRF01. Next base: position 9,995 of record JANNRF010000096.1, read on the forward strand.
GAGCCGCAGGCCGTGCTCGGGCGGAAAGATGTAGCGGCCGACGCAGGTGTACTCGATCAGGATCATGTTTGGCATTTGCAACGTGAACGCGCGCGAATCGACGCCGCGGCGCTCGAGCGCGGCGAGGATCATGGCGAGGTTCACCGGCTGCGGCGCGTTGCACACCGATGTCAGGTGCTTCAGCTTCTCGAACGGCAGATCGAGGGCGGCCTCCATGTCGGCCAGCGTGTCGATTGCGGTGCCCGCGCGGCCCACTTCGCCCGAGGCGAGCGGGTGGTCGGAGTCGTAGCCGTTCGTGGTGGGCAGGTCGTACTCGATGATTAGGCCCGAGAGCCCGAGCTCGAGCATGGTGCGCCCGCGTTTTGCCCAGTCGGCGCCGGTTCCGAAGCCGGTGACCTGCGCCATCGTCCAGAGCTGGCTGCGATAGCCGTTGGCTTCCGTGCCGCGCGTGTACGGATATTCGCCGGGGAAGCCGAGATCGCGCGAGTAGTCGAAGCCGATCGCGGCGAGATCCGCGGGCGTCGCGAGCCGCTCCACGGGCCAGTGCATCGCCTGCGTGGTGAAGGCGTCACTGCGCTCGCCCTTTGCCGCAAGTTCGCGCGCGAGCGGGCCCGCCTCCCAGGCAGCGCGCTTGGCTCGAATCTCGTCGTTCGCGTCGGCCATGGCTGCGCTCCTTCGCGCGCCGGCAGCATGCATCACGCACACGGCGCTCGCGAGGCGCGCTCGACGCGCGCGCAGCGCGCATGCAACATGCAAGCGAAGCGCGCAGCGAGGCGAAGCCGAGCGGAGTCGAACAGTGGCCTCGTTGTCAGATCTGAGCCCGTACCAGAAGCGCCTGCTCGCGCTGCTCACGCTGGCGACCCTAATCGAGGGCTTCGATGCGGCGCTCACGATGGTCGCGCTCGAGGGCATCGGGCGCGAGTTCGGCGCGAACATCGTCACGCTCTACGACGCGATCTCACTGCTCAGTTGGGGAGCCATCGCTTCCGGCGCGATGATCTGGTGCGCCGACCGCATCGGCCGCAAACCCGCGCTGCTGATCTCGCTCGCTGCCTACGGCGCCTTCTCCTTGGCGACGGCGCGCGCGCCGAGCCTCGACGCGTTCGCGTGGTTGCAGTGCGGCGGACGGCTGTTCATGGTCGCCCAGCTATCGCTCGCGTACGTGATGCTCTCGGAGGAAATCCCGCCCGCGTTGCGCGGACGCGCCAACGGTTTGCTCGGCACCTTCGCGGGCGTTGGCGCTGCGCTGCCGCTCGCGTTCTCGGGCATCGATTGGCGCAGCTATTTCCTAATAGGCGCCCTGCCGCTCGCGCTCGCTCCGATCTACGCGTTCGCGCTGCGCGAGACCGGGCTCTTCGGCGCAGGCGCGCGCGCTCGCAAGGGCAGCGTCGTTCACGATCTGCGCGCCTTCGCCGCGGGCGGGCTGCTCGGGCGGCTCGCAGCGATCACCGCGATGTGGTTCACGCTCAGCTTCTGGTCCGGCGGCGTACTCGTCGGTTTCCTGCGCTTCCTCAGTGTCGAGCGCGCCTGGACGGGCGAGATGATCCGGCTCTTGCCGTGGGCGACGATCCCTGCCGGTATCGCGGGCTACCTGCTCGCGGGCGTACTGATGGATCGCGTCGGCCGCCGCGCCACGGCGATGCTCTACTTCGCGCTTTCAGCGCTCGCGACGATCGCGTGTTATCAGGCGAACGCGGCCTGGGCGATCGGCGCGGCGTTCTGCGCCGTCACCGCGCTCGGCGGCGCGTGGACCGTGACGAACACGCTCACCGCGGAGCTCTTCCCGACGCGGCTCCGCGCGACCGCCTCGGGCGTCGCGGGCAGCCTGCTCGGGCGGCTCGGCTTCTTGGTCGGCCCGCTCGTGGCGGGGCGCCTCGCCGCGGCTCTCGGCGGGACGAGCGACGCAATGGCGCTGCTCGCGCTGCTGAACTTCGCCTGCGTCGCGGTCGTGTGGCGCTGGATTCCGGAAACGCGCGCGCGGGCGCTCGCGAGCTAGCGACGGCTCGGGAGCGGCGAACAGTTGCCCGCGCGCGCTAGTTGATTCGCGCCGGCACCTCGGTGGTCGCGGCAACCGCGGCTCCCGCGAAGATCGCCTCGACCACGTGCTCGCCGGGGCGCAGGAAGCCGCGCACATCGGGGTGCGCGAGCGCCGCGATCAGCACTTCGTCCATGTGCTCGACGGGGATCAGCTCGAGCCCGCGTGTGATCAGGGCGGGAATCTCCTTCAGATCCTTCTCGTTCTCCTTCGGGATCAGCACGGTCTTGATCCCGCCGCGCAGCGCCGCGATCAGCTTCTCCTTGAGCCCGCCGATCGGCAGCACGCGCCCGCGCAGCGTGATCTCGCCCGTCATCGCGACGCTCGCCTTGATCGGCACGCGCGTGAGGGCCGAGGTAATCGCGGTCGCGATCGTGATGCCCGCGCTCGGGCCGTCCTTCGGGGTCGCGCCTTCCGGCACGTGAATGTGGATGTCGACCTTCGAATAGAAGTCCGGCACCAGCCCGAGCTGCTTGCCGCGCGAGCGCACGTAGGACATCGCCGCGTTCGCCGATTCCTGCATCACCTCGCCGAGCCGGCCCGTAACAACCAGCTTGCCGGCCCCGGGCGTCACCGAGACTTCGGTCTGCAGCAGTTCGCCGCCCACTTCCGTGTAGGCGAGGCCTGTGCACAGGCCGATCTTGTTTTCGGTCTCCGCCTCGCCGTGGCGGTGCTTGTGCGCGCCGAGCAGCTTGCGCACCTGCACCGGCGTGACCTTCACCTTCTTGGCTTTGTCCTTGCCCGCCTTCGCGACATCGCGCGCGAGCTTGCGGCAGATCGAGGCCAGTTCGCGTTCGAGGCTGCGCACGCCGGATTCACGCGTGTAATAACGCACCACTTCCAGGATCGCGGCGTCGTTTATCTCGACGTGTCGCTCGTCGAGCCCGTTCGCTTCGCGGACTTTCTTGACGAGGTAGTCGCGCGCGATCGCGAGCTTCTCCGATTCGATGTAGCCCGGCAGGTTGATGATCTCCATGCGGTCCTGCAGCGGGCGCGGGATCTGGTGCAGCAGGTTCGCCGTGCAGATGAACATCACGCGCGAGAGGTCGTAATCCATGTCGAGGTAGTGGTCGTTGAAGGTGTGGTTCTGCTCGGGGTCGAGCACTTCCAACAACGCGGAAGACGGATCGCCGCGGAAATCCATCGACATCTTATCGACTTCATCGAGCAGGATGATCGGGTTACCCGAGCCGGCCTTTTTGAGCGCCTGAATGATCTTGCCCGGTAGCGCACCGATGTAGGTCCTGCGGTGCCCGCGGATCTCGGCCTCGTCGCGCACGCCGCCGAGGCTGATGCGCACGAAATCGCGGCCCGTGGCGCGCGCGATCGACTTGCCAAGCGAAGTCTTGCCGACGCCGGGCGGGCCCACGAGGCAGAGGATCGGGCCCTTCATCTTCTCGACTAGCGCCTGCACGGCGAGGTACTCGAGGATGCGCTCCTTCGGCTTCTCGAGACCGAAGTGGTCTTCATTCAGCACGCGTTCCGCGTCGCTGACGTCGTGGTTCTCAGGCTTCCGGTCGTCCCAGGGCAGCGCGAGCATCCAGTCGACGTAATTACGGACGACGGTCGCTTCCGCCGCCATCGGCGACATCGTCTTCAGCTTGCGGATCTCCTTCTCGGTCCGCTCGCGCACCTCGTCGGGCATTTTCTTGGCCTTGAGCTGGTCCTCGAGCTCGGTGATCTCGTTCTTCATGTCGTCGCGTTCGCCGAGTTCCTTCTGAATCGCTCGCATCTGCTCGTTGAGGTAGTACTCCTTCTGCGAGCGCTCCATCTGCTTCTTGACGCGGCCGCGGATGCGCTTCTCGACTTCGAGCACCTCGATCTCGGCCTGCATCAGCGCGAAAACTTCTTCGATGCGCTTGGCCGGATCGGCGAGCTCGAGCAGCCGCTGGCGATCTTCGAGCTTGAGATTCAGGTGCGTGGCGACGGTGTCCGCGAGCTTCCCGGCGGCTTGGATCTGCGTGACGCTCTGCAGCACTTCGGCCGCAACCTTCTTGTTGAGCTTCACGTAGTTGTCGAAGGTCTGGTGAACGCTGCGCACCAGCGCGTCGATCTCCGGACTGCGCGCGTCACCTTCCTCGATCACCTCGATGTCGGCGCGAAAGAAGGGCGCGTCGCGGGTCTCGGGCACGAAGTTGCGCACGCGCGCGCGCGCCCGCCCCTCGACCAGCACCTTCACGGTCTGGTCGGGAAGCCGTAACAACTGGATGATCGAGCCGAGCGTCCCGAGCCGGAAGATGTCCTCCTCGCCGGGTTCGTCTTTGCCAGCCGAGCGCTGCGCGGCGAGGAACAACTCGCGGCCCGAAGCGGCGGCAGCCTCGAGCGCCAAGATCGACTTCGGCCGTCCAACGAACAGCGGCACGACCATGGTCGGGAAGACCACGATGTCGCGCAGCGGCAGCAGCGGAACGATCCGCTCTGTGTGTCCGGGCGCCGGGGGAGTGCCCTTGGGATCGTCGCTCTTGAAGAAGGACATTCGCGCGTTTCTCCTGGCGGCCCCCGGGAGCCGGCGGGCTTAGGCGGATTCCGCCTCCCGCTTGTAGACGAGCAGCGGCTCCGCGCCCTGCTCGATGACTTCTTCGTTCACCACGCACTCCGTCACGTCGTCGCGCGACGGGATCTCGTACATCACCTCGAGCATCGCGCTCTCGAGAATCGCGCGCAGACCCCGCGCGCCGGATTTCCGGATCAGCGCCTGTCGCGCGACCGCGCGCAGCGCGCCATCGGTGAAACGCAGCCGCACGTCTTCGAGCTCGAACAGCTTCTGGTACTGCTTCACCAGCGCGTTCTTCGGCGCGGTCAGGATGTTCACGAGCGAGGCGTCATCGAGCTCGTCGAGCGTCGCGATCACCGGGATGCGGCCCACGAACTCGGGGATCATCCCGAACTTGAGCAGATCCTCGGGCTGAATCGCGCGTAACAACTCGCCGATCTTGCGATCGCTGCGCGCCTGTACGTCGGCGCCGAAGCCGATGCCCTTCACGCCGGTGCGGCGCGAGATGATCTGGTCGAGCCCGACGAACGCGCCGCCGCAGATGAACAGGATGTTCGAGGTGTCTACCTGCAGGAATTCCTGCTGCGGGTGCTTGCGTCCGCCCTTCGGCGGCACGCTCGCCATCGTGCCCTCGATGATCTTCAGCAGCGCCTGCTGCACGCCTTCGCCCGAGACGTCGCGCGTGATCGACGGGTTCTCGCTCTTGCGCGCGATCTTGTCGATCTCGTCGATGTAGATGATGCCGCGCTGCGCGCGCTCGACGTCGTAGTTCGCGGCCTGCAGCAAGTTGAGGATGATGTTCTCGACGTCTTCGCCGACATAGCCCGCTTCGGTGAGCGTGGTGGCGTCGGCGATCGTGAACGGCACGTCGAGCATCTTGGCGAGCGTCTGGGCGAGCAGCGTCTTGCCGGAGCCGGTGGGCCCGAGCAACAGGATGTTCGACTTCTGCAGCTCGACATCGCCGAGCGCACCCTGATTCTCGATGCGCCGGTAGTGGTTGTGCACCGCGACCGCGAGCACCTTCTTCGCATATTCCTGGCCGACGACATAATCATCGAGGAACGCGCGGATCTCTTGGGGCTTCGGAACCTTCGAGGTTTCGCGCCGGGTTTCTTCCTGGCCGTATTCCTCGGCGATGATGTCGTTGCAGAGCTCGATGCACTCGTCGCAGATGTAGACGGTCGGGCCGGCGATCAGCTTGCGGACTTCGCGTTGGCTCTTTCCGCAGAAGGAGCAGGACAGGTTCGCGTTGTCGTCCCGCTTCTTCACGTCTTCACCGCCCCCCGAATCGCGCGCTGGGCAACCGGCGCCTTCGCAACCGGTCGCGTCCTCTTCGCAGCCACCTGATCGACGATGCCGTACACGCGGGCCTCGTCCCCACTCATGTAGTAGTCGCGCTCCGTATCGCGGGCGATCTGCTCCGCCGTCTGTCCCGTGTGGCTCGAAAGCACTTCGTTCAGGCGATCGCGCAGCTTGAGAAGCTCTTTGGCCTGGATGTGGATGTCCGACGCCTGGCCGCGCGCGCCACCCCACGGCTGGTGAATCATCACGCGCGAATTGGGCAGCGCGCTGCGCTTGCCCTTCGCGCCAGCTGCGAGCAACCACGCGGCCATCGAAGCCGCCTGCCCCACGCAAAACGTCGAAACATCGGGGCGGACGTATTGCATGGTGTCGTAAACCGCGAGGCCCGCGTTGATCGAGCCGCCCGGCGAGTTCACGTAGAGGTGGATGTCCGCATCCGGATCTTCGGCTTCGAGGAACAACATCTGCGCGATGATCAGGTTCGCGTACTCGTCGTGAATCGGGCCGGTCAGGAAGATGATGCGATCGCGCAGCAGCCGCGAGTAGATGTCGTACGAGCGCTCGCCGCGGTGATCTTGCTCGACGACCATGGGGATCAGCGGCATTAGGTTCTCGCGGGCTCCGGTCTCGTGGAAGTCGCTCAGCTTCGGTGGGCTACGCCCTAGCTCTAGCGCGATCTCGCTAGGCGCGGGGCGGCTCGGCCACCTTAGCCAGGGCAAGTACCCGGTCAAGCGCTTGGTCGACGCGCAGCCGCGCGCGCAAGTTCGTCAGCATGCCCTTCTCTTCGTACTGCTTGCGCAAGCGATCGGCAGCGAGGCCCTGATCGCGCGCCATCTCCGCGATGCGCGCGCTGACTTCCTCGTCACTGACCTCGATCTTCTCTTGATCGGCGATCGCTTCGAGCAGCAGGCTCTCGCGCACCTCGCGCTCGGCGTCCGGGCGCCAGTCTTCTTCCCACTGCGCCATGCGCGAGTGCAGTTCCTCGTGGGGCATCATCTTCGCGAGTTGTTGGTGCGCCATCTCGAGGCGCTGCGAGAGCCGGCGTTGCGTCAAGCCCGGCGGCACGTCGAACTGCGCCAACGCGACCAGCGCTTCCATCACGCTACGGCGCAGTTCTTCGCGCGCCGAGCGCTCGCGGCGCGCGGCGATGTCCGCGTGCACGCGCGCTCGCAGTGCGTCGGCGGTGGCGACCTCCGCTTCCCCGAGCGACTGCGCGAACTCGTCGGTCAGCGCCGGGGTCTCGCGCTTCTGCACCGCCTTCACCTGCACCGCGAACAGCGCGCTCTTCCCGCGCAGCTCCTCCGCTCCATAATCATCCGGGAACGTGACGCGCAGCTCGCGCGCTTCGCCCGCTCGCGCGCCCTTCAGTTGCTCCTCGAAGCCGGGGATGTATCCGCCCGAGCCGATCTCGACGAGCGAGCCCTCGGCGCTGCCGCCGTCGAACAGGGTGCCGTCGATCGAGCCCGCATAATCGATCGTCACGATGTTGCCGGTGTCGGCGCCCTCACTGGCATCGACGAGTGGCGCACGCCGTTGGCGCAGCGCGGTGAGCTCCTGCTCCACTTCTTCGTCTTGCACCGCGACCGCGGGCTTCGTGCCCGGCAGCCCGCGCCACTCGGGCAGCTCGATCCTGGGCATCACCTCGATGATCGCGGTGTACTTGAACGGGCGATCCTGGGCGGGCGCCTCGGCCTCCACCTGCGGTTCCGAGATTGGCGCGATGCCGGTCTGCTCGACCGCCTCCGGCAGCGTCTCGTTCACCAGCGCGCGCTCGATCTCCTCGCGGAGCGACGCGCCATACAGGCTCTCGAGCACCTTGCGCGGCACTTTGCCCTGGCGAAAACCCTTCACGTTCACGCTCTTGCCGAGGTCGCGGTAGGCGCGGTCGAAGGCCTCGCGCACGCGCGAGGGCTCGACCTCCACCGTGAGGGTGCGCAGCACCGGGCTAGTTTCGACGGCAGAGACGGAAACGCTCATGGAACCTCCTTGTTGACTCCGCTCGGCTGCGCCTCGCTGCGCGCTTCGCTTGCTGTTCGACTTCGCTCGGCTGCCGGCACGGTCTTCGCGGCGCTTGCGTTGGTGCCGGGGACAGGACTCGAACCTGCACGTCCAATGGACAGAGGCTTCTAAGACCTCTGCGTCTGCCAGTTCCGCCACCCCGGCGCGGGGCGGGCAATGCTAGCGGCGTGAGTGGCCATCGCCTCCCTATCTCTAGAGGGGAACACCGAGGAATGCGGACAGCCCGGTGTGCTCCAGCGCGGAGGCCGCTGCTCGATCTCCGCTCGCCGCGCGCGGCGAAGCGCCGCTTGCTCTGGATAAACTGCGCGCCCATGAAGACCGGGTTGCTGCAATTCTTCTCATGGCCCGATCGCAAGGTGCCGCTGCCGGACGTCTACCGGCGCGCGC
>JANNRF010000097.1:0-14149 GCA_031401135.1 Deltaproteobacteria bacterium
GTTACGAGCGGCGCGTGGGCGAGGAACGCGCCGCACAGCGAAGTCGCGAGGAAGATGCTGAGTGCGTCCGTGATGCCGAGCACAGCGCTCGTCGCGCCCTCGTTCCCTGCAACGCTCGTACGCATCGCCGCAGCGGTAGCAGCCTGATAAGCGACGCCCATGCCGAGGCCCGCCAGCGACCAGCCGGCGAGCGCGGCCTCGATGCTCACGCCGCCCGCGAGCGCGGCGGCTGCGAAGGCGATGCCCAAAGTCAGCGCGAACGCTCCGAGTTGCGCGAATGCGCTCGGTAAGAGCCGCGCGTTCCAGCGCGCCTGCGCGAATGCCCCTGCAGTCCAGAACAGCGCGGAGAGCGTGAGCAGTGCGCCGTACTGCAGCTTGGAGGCGCCGAGCACGCGCTCGTACGCGAGCGGCAGGAACGCCTCGACACCGAAGAATGCGATCACAACGCACGCGCGCGTCGCGAGCGCCGCGCGAAGCTCGGCGTCGCGCAGCACGCGCAGCGGCGATTCCGCACGCACCGGCGCGCGCTCGGCGCCGTCCCGTAACAAGCGAGGCAGCGTGAGCAGCGCGGCGACGCCGACCAGTGGCACGAGCGAGAGGAACACCGCGCGCCAGCCGAACTGCGCTGCGGCAAACACAGCGACCGTTGGCGCGAGCAAGCCTGGCACCACCCACGCAGCGGAGAGCAACGCCAGCACGCGTGGCCGCGCGGCGTCGTCATAGGCGCGCATGACCACTGCGCCCACCACGCACGAGACCATGCCCGCGGCGAAGCCCTCGAGCGTCCGCGCCGCAATAACGGCTGGCATCGTGGGCGCGAAGCCCGTCGCGAGCATGCCGAGCGCGAAGCCCGCGAGGCCGATCGCGAACGTCCGAGCGGGGCCGACGCGATCTGCGAGGGCGCCGCCCGCAAAGATGCCGAGCGCGGAGGCGCCGCTAAACGCCGCGAAGAACCAGCCGAGCAGCGCCTCGCCGCCGAGATCGCGTGCGAGCGCAGGAGACACGCCCGTTCCCACGAGTTCGTGAGCGGCGCGCAGCGATACAGCGAGCAAGAGACCGAGCAGCATCTCGCCAGCATGGCACGTCTGGTTGGCTCGATAGCCGCTGCGCTGCAATACCAGCCGCGGGTTATTGTGCCGACATGCCCGACACCGCCCTGCCCTCGCGCCTCGCCGCGAACCTCCGCCAGCTCCGCGAAGCGCGCGGCCTCACCCAGGCCCAGGCCGCGAGCCTCGCCGGCCTGCCGCGCCCCACCTGGACGACGCTCGAATCCGGCAGCGCCAACCCGACGCTCAGCGTGCTCGTGCGCGCGGCCTCGGCACTGCACCTCTCGCTCGAAGAACTGCTCGCACCCGCGCGCGAGACAGGCCGCGTCTACCGCGCCGAGAGCCTGCGCGCGCGCCGCCGCGGTGCGAGCACGGTGCGCGATCTCTTGCCCGAGAAAATTGCCGGCATGGCGCTCGAGCGCATCGAGCTGCCACGCGGCGCCGTGATGAACGGCATCCCGCACACGCCCGGCACGCGCGAGTACCTCGCCTGCGAGCGCGGCCGCATCGAGCTCAGCGCGGACGGCCAAGCCTTCGCGCTCAAGGCCGGCGACGTCGTGGTGTTTCACGGCGACCAGCGGCACACCTATCGCAACGCGGGTGACGTAACAGCAGTCGGCTACAGCGTCGTGGTGCTGGCGCCGCCGATCGACGCGGGGCGTTAGGGACGGAGACGTCGGGCGGCGGCTGGCGCGTTGACTTCGCTCGCTGCCGCTCGCTGCGCGGCGGCTCGATGAGAGAACCGGAATAATTACCGGCGTCTGACGACGCGGACGAAATGTAAAGGATGTCCTCGGACTTCTGTAAACCATCAGCCCGACCGTTCAAGCTCAAGCGCGAGACGACGCGGCCGCCGGCGCAGAATCTGCGCGGCCAACAGCGCAAGTTCGACTTCTTTCGCGTGCGCTACAGCGAAGAGCGACCTCATGAGGCTCTCGACGGATCGAGACCCGCGGATCGCTGGAACCCGTCGCCACGGCCGTATCCGGAGCGAATTGCGCCGCCCGAGTACCCCGGCCACCTCGAGGTGCGACGCGTGAGCACCGCGGGCTGCTTTCGCCTTCACCACAAGCAGCCGTTTCTCACGCACGCGCTCGCCGATCAGTACGTCGGCCTCGAAGCGATTAGCGACGGCCTATGGAACATCGTCTACTACCGCACGCTGCTTGGGCGGATCGATGAGAGAACCGGAATAATCACTGGCGTCTGACGACGCCGACGACGTGTAAAAGATGTCCTCGGACTTCTGTAAACCATCAGCCCGACCGTTCACACAGTTCAGGGCGAACCCTACTGATCGATTGAATCAGTTCGTCTGCGATTTGGCGGCAGCTCGCCGACTCGATGCCGTCGACGGGACCGCTTGAGCCAGGAACTTGGAAGGTGAAGCTCATGCTGTTCTGGCGGGTGAGATCGGCCCACACAGTGTTCAAGGCAGGATCGACGTGAGCTCCGCCCTCCTTGTTCGCGAGAGTGAGAACAAGATCACTTCGGGCGAAGGACTCGCCTTTCCCATCGACGATTACGACTTGCTTCCACCAATCGTCAAAAGGCCTCCAGGTGTGCGCAAGGCCAGGCCGCGGTGGGACGACGCACCGAGGAACGAAGCGGGCTCCGTCCGAACCAAGACTGACGAGGGCAAGACCGTGGAAACTCCCAACGATCTGTTTTGCGTCGTAGGCATCTCCTGTGTCGGTGAAGGTCATCCCAGGTTTCAACCCGAGAAGCCCGAGCAAGGAATGCGACGTGGCGGTGTCGTGAAGCAGCACACGGGCAACGACCGCAAGGCGTTTCGCCTCGTCCGCGAAGCCCGCGTCATACGAGGCTGCCGAGTTCCGCAGGAACGCCACCTGCTCGGCAAGGAATCGATCCAGGTCCGTCTGCGCCTGCTGGACCTTGGCCATCTCACTCCTCCGGGCGCCTAACGCTGAGCTAAGCAGCGCATTGGCTGAGGCGCTGCAGGACAGAGAGTACCTGCGCTGGCCTGCGGCGCCTCAGCCAAAGCGTCCGCTTGAGCGACGGGTTAGGCAACGTGCCTACGCGCGCCACTCGAACAATGACTTCCACTCGCCAATCGGACCTCACCTGCGACTCACGGCTCGCGAACGCTGAAGTCGGACTGGACTGTGGATCGGATGTGGTTGGCGCCTGTAGCAGAGCGCTCAAGCATTCGGCGTCTATGGGCTGCTCCGACCAAGAGGGCGGACCTAGAGAACGAGTCATTTGCGCAGTAGCGCTCTACGGCTTCTATCATTGCATCTTCGCGGAGAGCATTTGTTTCACTCCATGAATGAAAGCACTCGGAGAGAGAAGCATCGCCGATTCCGTCGATCGTGCATTGCAGCTCTGCGTAGACGGCCTGCCAGTGATCGTCGCATTGCTCGCTGTTCAGATAGACGAATCCGTCCTCCCAAACGCGCCGTGCGTGTAGGTCCACAAGGCGGCAATAGTTGTCACTCGCTTGCTCCACCGTGTTGAACATGGTTTCGCTGTTTCGGAAGAAGCTCAGTTCGGGGGTCTGCAAATCGACAGGGACGAAGGCGACTGCGTGGTTCCGCCTAAAGCGACTGGCGGCGTCCGTCTCAAGGCTCGTCTGGCGAAACACTTGGAAGTTTCGGTCGTAGGCGTCCGCCGGAAGCTCAAGAAAGATGACCTCGGGTGCAAGCGCCTCAAGAAGCGCGTGAAGCTCCACCGCGCTAGCGCGCCCACACTTTTCGTGCACCGTTCCGACTAATGTCACTCGCTTCACACGCGCTCCGCAGCGAGCCAGAAGGCCCAAGGAAGTACTCGCCATGGCACAGAGCCTTTGGCGTTGCCTAACTCATATTCGGTTGCAGCCCCGCGCTGCCTTGCCGCGCCATTCTCTTCGCGAAACTTCGGCGGCGCAACGCATTCTGGAGGCTTCCTGGCTTTCTCCAGCAGCGCGGACCGTTCTCGTGCGCCCGCTTCGCAGCCTAATCGCCACCTTCTGAGTCGGGAAACGCTGCGTGAGAAGGCCCGCTTCAACTCAGCCGCGCTGCGTCCGCCTCGATGCGCGCGAGCCAGCGCGGCGCGGGCAGTGCGCGGGCCTGCGCCGCGGCTTCAGCGATTAGGGCGCGCGCCTCGTCGTGCTCGCCGAGCGCGGCGGTCGCGAGCGCGAGCGCGTGGGTCGCGAGGCCGTGCACGGTGACGACGCCGCGGATCGCGAGCCGCCCGCGCTGGGGTGCGAGGATCGTGCGCGCTTTCTCGGCGAGCGCGCGTTCGCCCGTCAGCCAGCACGCGCGCGCGATCGCTGCCGCGTTGGCAACGGGCGTGCCGTAGCGCTCGAGCTGCGCGCCGAAATCGCGGGCGACGCGCGCGAGCGCCTCGGCGCAGTGCGCGCGCTCGCCGAGTTCCGCAGACAGCATCGCAGCGAGACACGCTGTCGCGGGCCCGGGCGGTGCGCTGCGCGTTTGCCGGAGCAAGCTCGCGAGCTCAGCGCCGCGGCCCTGCTCGACGCGCAGCGTGAGCATCTGCGAACCCGCGAACAAGCCCGCGGCTTCGAGCCCAACGCGCCGCCCGAGCTGGAGCGCTCGCTGCGCGGCTTGCTCGGCGCGTGCGAAATCTGCGCCGACCAGAGCCGCGCTGCTCGCGCAGAGTTCGAGCATGTACGCGATCCAGCCAGCGCGCTGTTCCTGCGCGAGGGCGCTGGCCGCGGCGAGTTCCTGCTCGAGGCGCTCCATCTCGCCGCGTGCGAGCAGCTCGTTCAGTAACAACACACGCGCGCGCAGCTCCCACTCGAGCGCGCCTTCCGCACGCGCGAGCGGCAGCGCGCGCGCTACGAGCGGGAGCCGATCTGCGATCGGCACGCTCTCCCACATGCCCGAGAACGGCGCGTCCACGATCTCGAGCTCGGTCAGCGGATCGCCCGTCGCGCGCGCCGCGGCGAGCGCCTCGCGCAGCGTCGCGCCCTCGGGATCGGACTCGGGCGCAAAGCGCTGTTCTGCGTGCAGCCGCGCGAGCAACTTCGCGCGCAGCGTGAGATCGACCTCCGCCAGCGCCGCGAGCGCCTCGCGCAGCAGCGCCACGATCTCGGGCTGCGGCAGCCGGTGCGTCGTCACCTCGCCCGCATACGCGAGCGTCGCGGCGCCGAGCAGCGCAGCCGAGCCGGTGCTGCGCGCGAGCGTGAGCGCGCGTTCGCCAGCGGCGCGCGCAGAGATGGGATCGCTGAGGCGATGCCGCGCGTCGGCGGCGCCGATCCAGACGCGCGCGGCGTCAGCGGGCGAAACTCGCGCGCCCGCGATCAGCAGGCGGCTCGCGCTGCCGTACAGATCCGCGGCCCGGTCGGTGGCCCCTAACAAAAGCGCTCGCTCCGCGAGGCGGCACGCCAGAGCGATCGCGCGCGGCGGTTCGCCGGCGAGCCCCGCGCCGAGCCAATGATGCGCGGCCTCCTCGAGCGAATCGTGCTCGGAGAGCCCGGCCGCGATCTGCGCGTGCAGCACCTCGCGCGTGCTCTCGCCGAGTTGCGCGCGCAGCGCTTCGCGAAACAACGCATGCGCGAAGCGAACGCGCTCCGAAGCGCGTGCGGCTCGCACGAGCACGCGGCCGGAGAGCGCCTCGTCGAGCAGCGCGCGCGGCGCACTCGCGACGCGCAGGGCGAAGCTCGCATCGAACTCTTCGCCCAGCAGCGCCGCGAGCCGCAGCCACGCGACCGCTTCCAGGCTGAGTCCATCGAGGCGGCGCTCGATCGCGCGCTGCAGCGACGCCGCGAACACGCGCCCGAGCGTCGCTTCGTTGGCGCCGCTGCGCAGCGCTTCGCCCGCATCGGACGCGAGCACTTCTTCGAGATACAGCGGATTGCCGCGCGTCAGCGCCGCAAGCTTCTCGGCGAGCGCTGGGCTCGCCGCGTGCGAAGCGCGCGTCTCCACGAGCCTCGCAACTTCGGGGGCCGAGAGCAGCGGCACCGTGAGCACCGACACCGTGCTGTGACGCCGCACGCGCTCGAGCGCGCGCACCAGAGGCGGCGCGACCGCGACTCCCTCCGCGCGATACGCGCCGACGATCAGCAGCGGCCGGCCCGCGACTTCGAGCGCGAGCGCGTCGAGCAGTTCGAAAGTGCCCGCGTCGGCGGCGTGCAGATCATCGAGCAGCACGAGCAGCGGTCCTCGCGCGAGCGCGCGCTCCAGCGCGTCGCGTACATCGAGGAACAACTCGTAGCGCGCGGCGCCGGCGTTCTCGCGGCTGCGGGCAAGCGCAGCGCGCTCGCGCGGTGACGCCCCGAGCGAGCGCAACACCTGCAGCCACGGCCAGAACGCCGGTGCGCCGGCATCGTCGCTCGCGCTGCCGCTCACCGTCTCGACGCCGCGCTCCTGCGCCCAGCGCGCGAGTTCGGCGAGCGTCCGCGTCTTGCCGATGCCCGCCTCGCCTTCGAGCAGCGCCACCCGCCCGCGCCCCGCGCTCGCCGCCTCGAAGGCCGCGCGCAACTGCGCGAGCAGCGCCGTGCGGCCCACGTAATCACTCGCCGCAGCGCCCTCGACCGCGACGCTCGCGACGAAGCGCAGCCCCTCGCCGCGCCGCGTCGAGATCGAAGCCGAACTCGCGCCGTGCTCGCCGAGCGCGCGGCGGGCTTCTTTGAGCGCGCGGCCCACGGACGCACCCGTCACCGCGACCCCCGGCCATACCGCGGCGAGCAATTCTTCGCGCGGCACGACGCGCTCGCGATTGCGCAGCAGATAGAGCAGAAGGTCGAACACCTTCGGCTGCACGCGCACGAGCGAGCCCCCGCGCTGCAGTTCCCGCGTACTCGCGTCGAGCACCACGTCGCGGAAGCGGAACTTCATCGATCGGCCTCCGCTCGGCTTCGCGTCCGCTGGCTACCGCGTTTCCTTCGTTCGCCTGCGGCTCACTGCGCGCGGCGGAGCGCCGCTTGCACTAGCCGTCCAGTCCCATGCGCCGCGCGATGATCACTTTCATGATCTCGTTGCTGCCGGCGTAGATCGACTGCACGGCAGCGTCGCAATAATCAGTCGAGATCGGCGTCTCCTGCATGAAGCCCATGCCGCCGAACAGCTGCAGGCACTCGATCGCGACCTTCTTCTGCAGATCCGAGCACCACCACTTGGCCATGCTCACTTCCTTCACGATGTCCTCGCCGCGCACGTGGGCCGCGAGCAAGCGATCGCTGAAGGCCAGGCCGATCTCGTACTCCGTCTCCAACTCCGCGAGCTTGAACTGCGTGTTCTGGAACGCCGCGACGGGCTTCCCGAACGCACGGCGCTCCTTCACATAAGCAATCGTATCGTCGAGCGAACGGCGCACCGAGGCCATCGACGAGACGGCGATGCAGAGCCGCTCCTGTTGCAGCTTCTGCATCAGCATCTTGAAGCCGCCGCCCTCTTGGCCGAGCAAGTTGGCAACCGGCACGCGGCAGTTCTCGAAGAACAGCTCGCTGGTGTCCTGGCCCTTGAGCCCGATCTTTTCGAGGTTGCGCCCGCGCCGGAAGCCCGGCGTGTTCGCCTCGACCAGTAACAAGCTGATGCCGTCGTGGCGCTTGGACGGGTCGGTCTTCGCGACCACGATCACCAGATCGCAGTTCTGGCCGTTCGAGATGAACGTCTTCGAACCGTTGAGCACGTAGGTGTCGCCATCGCGCAGCGCGCGCGCTTGCACGCCTGCGAGGTCGGAGCCCGCTGCGGGCTCGGTCATCGCGATCGCCATCAGGCAGTCGCCCGTAATGCCTGGGACCAGGTACTTCCGCTTCTGCTCTTCCGTACCGAACGTTTCGACATAAGGCAGGCAGATGTCGGTGTGCAGCTGCGCCTGCAGCGCATGGCAGCGGTGGTAGGCGAGTTCCTCCATGATGATCGCGTCGAACAAGAAATCGCCGCCCGCGCCGTCGTACTCCGTGGGCTGATTCGCGCCGAGGTAGCCCTCCTCGCCCATTCTTTTCCAGATCGCGCGCGGCGTAATGCCATCGCGGTTCCACTGCGGCACGCACGGTTCCACCTCGGCCGTCACGAAGCGGCGGAACTGCTCACGGAACAGGTTGTGCTCTTCGCTGAAAATCTCGCGGCGCATGCGGCCTCCTGAATCGTGCGCACGTTACCCCGCGATTCGCGCAATCGAAGGCTTCTGCACGGCTCCGCCTGCCGCTCAACAGCCCCCGAGATCGCCGCAGAGCCTCGTGCGAACCACGCGACGCCACTCGCGATAGCCGGACTCGTTGAGATGCAAGCCGTCGAACTTGTAGACGTCGTCGCGCGGCTCACCGTCGTCGTCGAGCAGCGGCGTCGCGACATCCACGAAGGCGAGGCGCGGGTCGGCCTGGCACTGCTTCTCGATCAGCTTGTTCGCGCGCTTGATCTCGGGCCAGCAGGCCCAGCGCAGCTGCGAGGGCTTGATCGAGAGGAAGTAGATGCGCGTGCCAGGCGCGTAGGCATGGATCGTCGCGACCAGCGTGCCGAAATCCCGCGCCACGTCGTCGGCGCTCTTGCCGGTGGCGGTGTCGAGATCGTTGTCGCCGGCGTACACGACCACCGCGCGCGGCAGGTAGCGCACGATCGTCTCGTCCACATAATGAGTCAGGTGCGGTAGCTGCGAGCCACCGAAGCCGCGGTTCAGCACGGGCAGCGGCGCCATGTCCTCCGCGAGCGTGCTCCAGAAGCGAATGCTCGAGCTGCCTACGAACACGATCGGCGCATCGGGCGGCGGCGACGCGCGATCCTGCTCCGCGAACGCCGCAATCTCGTCGGCGAAGAACGCGGGATCTTGCGCGCGCCAGGAGTAGATGCGCGGCGCAACCACGACGAACGCGCCCGCCAGCGCGACGAGCGCCGCAAAGGCTCCGGCCACGATCTTCCAGCGCGCGCGCACCGGCGTCTCCTCGCGCTTCACTTCGTGCTGAGGTCCATCCACACCAGCGTGATCACCTGATCGGTCTTCAGGAAACCGTCGCCCCACTCGAGTTCGAGGTCCGCGAGCGGCTTCGCGGCGATGAACTCTTCGAGCGTCCTGCCCGACGCAATGCCCTGCTCGATGCGCG
The DNA here is from genome assembly GCA_031401135.1 of Deltaproteobacteria bacterium. Lineage (GTDB taxonomy): Bacteria > Myxococcota_A > UBA9160 > UBA9160 > UBA6930 > VGRF01. The sequence continues at coordinate 9,046 of JANNRF010000097.1, forward strand.
CCTTCACGTCCACTAACACGTCGTGGAATTTCTGGAGGTCCGCGGGCGTCGCGAGCGGGCCGTGGCCGGGCACGATCTGGGTGCCGGGCTTCGCGCGCGCGAGCACGCGCTCGGCCGATGCGATGATGCCGGCGATGCTACCGCCGCTCTCGATGTCCACGAACGGGAAGAAGCCGTTCACGAACGTGTCGCCCATGTGCACGACGTTGGCGGGCTCGAACCAGATGTGCGCATCGCCGTCTGTGTGCGCGTTCGCGACATGCTCGACAGCGATCGTCTGCCCGTTCCAGTGAAGCGTCACGCCGTCATCGAACGTGACGACAGGCAGCGCGTCGGCCGGGGCTGCCGGGAAGCTGCGATTCATCAGCTTCGAGAACTGCTCGGCCCCGAGCCGCACGCGCACGTTGTCGTGGGCAACGATTAGGGCTCCAGCGCCGCCGAACGCCTCGTTGCCGCCCGTGTGATCAAAATGGAAGTGCGTGTTGATCACGAAGCGGATCGGCGCGTCCTGCAGCGCCTTCACCGCAGCGATGATTTTCGGCGCCATCGGCGCGAACTGGTCGTCGACGATGACGGGGCCATCGCTGCCGGTAGAAACCGCGATGTTCCCACCCGCGCCTTCGAGCATCGCGATCCCCGGCGCGAGGGACGTCGTCTTGATCTCGACTTTGGAGAAGTCCTGTTGTTGGGCGTGCACGCTCGCAGCCATCAGCAGGGCGCCCATGAACGCGGCTCGTCGCAAACTCATCGACTCTCCTCCGTGCAACTCGCGCGCAGCTTCGCACAGCCGCGGCGCCCGCTGCGATGGCGCGAGGGTCGTTGTACGGTGCCGCGCCTTCGAATCATTGGCGCTTCGGCTGCGCGCCTCGGGACTGGAGAGCGATGGACTTCGCGCTGTCGGAAGAGCAAGAACTGCTGCAAGAGACGGTGCGCAGCTTCGTTGCCAAGGAGTGCCCGCCGCAGCTGGCGCGCCAGATTTTCGACGGCGAACGCGGCGGCGCCGCGAAGCTGTGGAGCGGGCTTGTCGAGATGGGCATCGCGGGGCTCGTCATCCCTGAGAAGTTCGGCGGCGCAGGGCTCGAGCTGCTCGATCTCGCGCTCGTCTCCGAAGAACTCGGGCGCGGCGTCGTGCCGGTGCCGTTTCTCGGTCACGCGCTCGCCTCGCTCGCCATCGCCCAGGGCGGCAGCGCCGCGCAGCAGGCGCGCTGGCTGCCGAAACTCGCGAGCGGCGAGGCGCTCGGCGCGGTGGCGTTCTCGGAGTTCGTGCCGGGTGCGGACACCGCGGACGTAATCATTGCGGCGCGCGCGGATGGAACGCTCGCCCTGATCGATGCGAAAGCCGCGGGCGTGGCGGCGAAGCCAGTCGCGAGCAACGACCGAGGGCGCCCCGTGTTCTCGGTTGCGCTCGAGAGCGTGGCGAGCGAGCCGCTCCCGCGCGGCGAGCTCGCGCGCCTGCGCGATGCCGCGCTGGTGTTACTGGCCGCGGACGCGTTCGGCGCGGCGCATCGGCTCGTGCGCATGACGGTCGAGTACGCAAAGACGCGCCAGCAATTCGGCCAACCGATCGCGCAGTTCCAGGCTTTGAAGCACCAGCTCGCGAACATGGCCGTCGATGTCGACCCGGCGCGCGGCCTCTGGTGGTACGCAGCCCACGTCTACGACCACGAGCCCGCTCGCGCCGAGCGCGCCGCCGCGCTCGCGAAGGCGCACATCACCGAGCGTGCCCAACAAGTGGCGCGCGACGCAGTCGAGTGCCACGGCGGCATCGGCTTCACCTGGGAGTCCGACGTGCAGCTCTGGTTCAAGCGCATCCTGTTCGACCGCCAGTGGCTGGGCACGCCCGAAGAGCACCGCGGCCGCATCGCGCAGATGAGCGATTGGTAGAGGACGAGAGAAACGATGGACCTTCGATTCGGACCTGAGTACGAAGAGCTGCGCGAGAGAGTCAGCGCGTTTTGCAAAGGGTCGTGGCCAGCGGGAGGCGCGACTGAGCGCGAGCGCGCGATCGCCTGGCGCAAGGCGGCGCTGGCTGCGGGCTACTTGAGCCGCACGATCCCTAAGCAGTACGGCGGCGGCGGCCAGGCGCCCGACATTCTGGCGGAGACCGTGATTCGCCAGGCCTTCGACGCCGCGGGCGTGCCGTACCGCGCCTCGCCGCAAGGCACGCACATGCTCGTGCCAACCCTGTTGGAATGCGGGAGCGAGGAACAGCGCCAGGCATTCATCGCGAAGACGCTCTCGGGCGAGCTCCTCTGGTGTCAGGGCTACAGCGAGCCCGGCTCGGGCAGCGATCTCGCCTCCTTGCAGTCGCGCGCCGTAATGACTGGCGATGAGTGGGTGATCAACGGCCAGAAGATCTGGACCAGCAACGCGGTCGCCGCCGACATGATGTTTGGCCTGTTCCGCACCGAGCCGGAAGCGCCGAAACACGCCGGCATTTCCTACTTGATGCTGGACATGAAGACGCCGGGCATCGAGGTGCGCCCGCTGCGCATGATGCAGGGCGGCGAGGATTTCTGTGAGGTGTTCTTCAACGAGGTGCGCGTGCCCGCGAAGAACATCGTCGGCAAACGCGGCGAAGGTTGGAACGTCTCGCGCGCGACGCTCAAGCACGAACGCATGCTGATCGGCGATTCGGCTGGCGCGCGCATGGCGTTCGACGCGCTCGTCACGCTCGCGAAAACCACGGCGCGCGGGGCGCAGCCGGCCTCGCGCGACCCGCTCGTGCGCCAGCGCCTCGCCGAGATCGAGGGCTACCTGGCGACCCAGGAGTACGCGAACGCGCGCATCCTGACCGCGATCGCGAAGCGCCGCGACGCCGACGCGATTGCGGAGATGCTCACCGCAAAGCTCTCGGCCACGAACCTCGGGCAGCTGATCGCGAAGCTCGCGATGGATCTGTTAGGCGAGCGCGGTCTCGGCGAACCGAACCACGACGAAGCCGTGATGGGCATTCGCCAGTTCACGGATGGCCGCTGGGTTTCGCAGTACATGCTGTCGCTCTCCACCGCGATCGCCGGCGGCGCCAGCAACATCCAGCGCAACATCATCGGCGAGCGCCTGCTCGGCCTCCCGCGCGACGCGCGCCCGCCGGGGCACTGAACTCCCCGATTGCGTAACTCGGATTCGGGGACGTTCTTGCGTAACTCGCGCACGGCTGTCGGGGAAAAGTTACGCAAGAACGTCCCCGTTCGTTGCGTAACTCTTCAATCCGTCGAGAGCAGCTCGAGCAAGTTGTTGTCGCGGTCGCGGAAGTAGACAGAGCTGCCGAGCTTGCCGTCCGCGGCGGGACGCGGCACGGGGCCCACTTCGATCTCGATGCCGAATGCCGCGAGGTGCGCTTCGGCGTCGCTGAGGGGGCCGCTCCACCGAAAGCACAGATCCGCGGAGCCCGGAGTCGGCGCCTGCGCGTGCGGTTTTGCGGGTGCGGCGGCGGAGTGCACGGACAAGCGGCTCGCGCCCACTTGCAAGATCACGACGGGGATCTTGCCCGCGCGCCACTCTGCGAGATAGAGCGGGTTCGCGCCGAGCACGCGCGAATACCAAGACACCGTGGCTTCGACGTCCGTCACCGTAATTGCCACGTGATCGATTCCGCGGATCGGCATGGGCGCGCATTCTAGGCAAGCAACGCTTCGCTGCGCGCAGGGAGGCGGAGCCAAGCGAAGTAAATGCGCCAGCCTGCGGTGCGCAGCACCGGCTTGCCCGCCGCGCGCCGCGCGTGCGAGGATGGCGTCAGCCGGAGGCAACGCGCATGTCGATTCGCGTGCTCTCGATTGCGCTGCTCGCATCAACTCTCACAGCCAGCGGAGTCCGCAGCGAGGAACCGCCGCTGCAGGTGGCGCCGGAGTTATCGCTCGGCAAAACGCTGGACGGCGAGGAAGTCACGCTCGGATCGCTCGGCGATCGCCCGGTGCTCGCGCTGTTCTGGGCGACCTGGTGCAAGGGCTGCACGAAGGAACTCGCCACCGCCGAGGCGCTGCATCGCAAGTTCGGCGACCGCGTCACCATAATCGCTGTGAGCGGCGACAAGATCCGCTCCGATCTCACGCGCTTCATGCGCAGGAACACCAAGAACCTGACCCTACGTGTGACCCGCGACCCTGCGCGGCGCGCCGAGCGCTCGTTCGCAGCGCGCGGGATTCCCCTGAGCGTGTTGATCGACCGCTCGGGCGCCGTGCGCTGGCAACATCTCGGCTTCGACGAGAACACCTGGCTCAAGGAGCTGGCGCCTACGCTCTCGGCAGTGATGAACGAACCTAATCCCTCGCTGACCGGCTCGACCGGAGAACCCGCACTCGAGGTGAGCGCACAATGACCCGAAACCGAACGCTCGCGACATGCATGCTGCTCTGCCTGCTCGCACTGCTCGTCGCTCCGCTTCACGCGCGCGATGTAGGCGACGCAATCCCGCGAGACGAGGTGCTGGGCGTCGACCTCGACGGCAAGCCCGTGACGCTCGCGAGTTTGGGAGAGCGCCCGGCAATCGTGACGTTCTGGGCCACCTGGTGCAGCGACTGCATGCGCGAGCTGCCGACGATCGAGGCGCTCCATAAAAAGTGGCCAGATCGCGCGACCGTGCTCGGCGTCAGCATCGACCGAAACCGCCGCGATCTGACTCGCTTCATGAAGAAGCACGCAGACACGGTGACGTTCCGCGTGAGCCACGACAAAAAAACGGCCGCCGCGCGTGTGTTCGACGTCCGCGAAACGCCCACCACGGTGTTGGTCGATGCGAGCTCCGCGATTCGCTGGCGGCGCGTCGGCTTCGACGCGGATTGGCTCGAGACGCTCTCGGCTGCGCTGGCGGCGATCGAGCAAGAGTGGCACTGAGCGCCATGCCCTTCGAGTTCATCCAGTACGAGGTCGAGCGCGGGCGCGCGCGAATCACGCTGAACCGCCCCGAGCGCCGCAATGCATTATGCAACCCGCTCCTCGAGGAACTCGAGCGTGCGCTTTGGGAAGCCGACGACGACACGCGCGTCCACTGCGTGATCCTGCGCGGCGCGGGACCTGCGTTCTGCGCGGGCTACGACCTAACTGGTTTCGGGAGCGACCGGCAAGGCGCGGCCGAAGCCGACCCGCCGCGGCGCAGCGGGCGAAC
>JANNRF010000098.1:0-7491 GCA_031401135.1 Deltaproteobacteria bacterium
CGCCTGCGCCTCGACGCCCGAACTACTAAGGTGCAAGACGCGAGAAGAGATGACCGCAGAGCCCCGATCGCGCTGGCGATCTGTGAACCCCGTCAGGTCCGGAAGGAAGCAGCGGTAGCGGTGATCCGGCGGTGGCCGGCAAGCTCTGCGGTCTTTTCTTCTCGCGAGTTCTGCCCAGCGAAGCGAGGATTCACCCGAAGTGGCGCACCAGGTGCTCGCGCGGAAGTGGCGTCCGCGCACCTTCGACGACGTGACGGGGCAGGCGCACGTCACCACGCCGCTGCGCAACGCGGTGCGCACGGGTCGCATTCCGCACGCGCTGCTGCTCACCGGCCCGCGCGGCACCGGCAAGACGACGCTCGCGCGCATCTTCGCGTGCTGCCTCAACAACTCGAAGGGTGCCAGCGATTCGTTCGACCCCGACGATCCCGACTGCCTCGCGATCCAGAGCGGCCACTCGACCGATGTCCAGGAAATTGACGCCGCGAGCCGCACCGGCGTCGAGGACGTGCGCGAGATCATCGAATCGATTCGCTATGCGCCATCGCCGGGCAAGCACCGCGTCTACATCGTCGACGAAGTGCACATGCTCTCGACGCCAGCCTTCAACGCGCTCTTGAAGACGCTCGAAGAGCCGCCGCCGCGCAGCTTGTTCGTGTTCTGCACCACGAACCCCGAGAAGATTCCGTTCACCGTGCTCTCGCGCTGTCAGCGCTACGACCTGCGCCGCATTCCGACGAGTGAAGTGGCCGCGAACCTGCGCCGGATCGCGAAGGCCGAGGGCATCGAGATCTCGGAGGCGAGCCTCGCCGCAGTCGCGCGCGCGGGCGAGGGCTCGTTACGCGATTCGCAGACGCTGCTCGACCAGCTGCTCGCCTACGGCAGCGGCGCGATCGACGACGCGCAGGTCGCCGAGGTGCTCGACCTAATCGATCGCAAGCTGCTGTTCGCGATTCTGGAGGCGTGCATCGCCGGCGATGCCGCGGGCGCGCTCGCCTCGTGCCGGCGCGCGTGGGACCGCGGCATCGACGCCAAGAGACTTGGCGGCGAGTTGTTGGGGACCCTGCGCGATCTCGTGGTGCTGCGCATCGCGCCGAAGCTCGGGCTCGTCGAAGCCAGCGAGGCGGACGTAGCGGCGCTCGCCGAACTCGCGGGACGCACCGAAGAGCCGCGCCTGCGGCGCATGTTCCGTGCGTTGCTCAAAGAGCAGGAAGATCTCGCTTGGGCTCCGGACCCGTTCGCGGTGCTGGAAGTGGCGCTGGTGCGGCTCGCAACGATGCCGAGCGGTGACGAGCTCGACGCCCTGCTTGGGCGCATCGACGCGCTCGAGAAGCGGCTGCGCGGGGAGAACCCGGATGCGGGAGGCGGGCCGCCGAACGCGGGCACGAGCGGCGGTGCGCGCAAGCCGAGTGCGCCCGCGCCGCAGGCTGCGCAAACGGGCGCGGGCGTGCGCTCCGAAGCGGGGCCCGTAACAAGCGAAGCGCTGCGCGTAAGCGAAGCGCCCGCCTCTAGCGAAGCACCCACTTCAAGCGAAGCGCCGACCGCAAGCGAACCGGCCCGCGAACTTGGCGCGAAGACGCGGGAGCGGGAGCCCAAGCGCGCGCTGCCGCCGCCCGAGCCGCGCATCGCACCGGCCGTGCTGCACGCAGTGAGCGACGACGCCGGCAGCGAGGAACCGCCGCTGCAAGACGAGGCACCGCCCGAGGCCTACGCGAGCCTGGGCGCCGCCGCCCCGCCGCGAACGAGCGCGCCCGCGCCGCTCAACCAAGTCTTCGATCGTCTACGGGCGTTCGCGCAGGAAGAGAACCGCGGGCTGTTCGCGGCGCTCGAAGGTGGCCGGCTACTCGCGAAGAGCGACGACACGCTGCGCATCGGCCTGCCCTCTGCGATCGCCGCGCGCCGGCTCGAAGCGAGGAAGCCTGAGCTCGAGAGCGTCTGCGCGCGCTTCTTCGGCAAGCCGATGCGCGTCGAACTCGCGACAGACGCGGCAGCCAGCGCGGCGCCTAACAACGCGAAGGCCAACGGCGGCGGCGAGGAAGCGCGCAAGCGACGCCAGGAAGCGCTCGCGCACCCGAACGTGAACGTGGCGCTCGAGATCCTCGGCGCCGAGATCCTCGAGATCCGCCCGTTCGGAGTGGGGCCCACTTCGTGAGCGAAGCGCAGCGACTCGCGCCGGGTCTGCCCGCGAACTTCGCGGGCGTGCTGGCTGCGCTCGGCGGTAAGCATTAGGTGCAAACGCCCGCGCCGATCGAGCGCTTGATCGCGGCCCTGCGGCGGCTGCCCGGCGTGGGTGAGAAATCCGCCACGCGGCTCGCGTTCTTCCTGCTGTCGGCGCCGGAGGGGCTGGTCGCGGAACTCGCCGACTCGATCTCACGCGTGAAGCGCGAAATCGTGCTGTGCGAGATCTGCTTCGACCTTACCGACGTCTCGCCGTGCGGTGTTTGCCGCAACCCGAAGCGCGACGCGAGTGCGGTGTGCGTGGTCGAGGAGCCTGCCGACCGCGCCGCGATCGAGCGCAGCGGCGGCTTCAACGGGCGTTACCACGTGCTCGGCGGCGCACTTTCGCCGCTCGACGGCGTGGGCCCCGACGCGCTGCGCATCGCCGAACTCGAGGCGCGCGTGCGCGGCGGCGACGTGCGCGAGGTGATCCTCGCGACCAACCCGAACGCCGAGGGCGACGCCACCGCGCACCTGATCGCCGAGCGCCTCGCCGGCCTCGGCGCGCGCATCACGCGCATCGCCTACGGCATGCCCCTCGGCGGCGATCTCGAGTACGCCGACCACGTCACCGTCGGCCGCGCGCTCGCGAACCGCAAAGAGATCTGACGCGACGAAAGCCCCCGGGACGTTCCACGACGAAACACCCAGGGACAGTTTCGTCGTGGAACGTCCCGGGGTGTTTCGTCGCGTTCGTCGTGGAACGTCCCGCTCAGGAATCGGCGAGGAAGGTTTCGATGCGGCCGGCGTTGGCTTCGGCGTCGGATTCGCCGAGTTCGATCAGGCGCGACAGGTAATTGGGCTGGAACATCACCATCGAGAGCATGTCGTTCGAGCGCGTCTGGCGCGTGCCGAGGCCGCGCGTGAAGAAGCGGAACGCGCGCGGCAGCTCGGCCTCGTACTCGCTCGCGAGCTTGCCGAGATCGCGCGAGGGGCGCAGCTGCAGCAGCTCGACGCGGCGCAGTTCGCCGCGCTGCTCGGGCGGCGTGCGCTCGATCATCTGGTTGATGCGTTCGAGCGCGAGCGCATCGGCGTCTACGAGATCGAGGAACACCGCGTTGAACAGCACGCCTAACATCTGCGCGATGGGCGGGTAGCCGTCGGTCACAGACTGCGCGGCTTCCTCTTGCGTGCGCGCGTAACGCGTCGAGATCGTGACGATGCGCGTCGCGCCGAGATGCACCGCGGGCGAGAGCGGCGCGGTCAGCCGGATGCCGCCGTCCCCGTAATAATGACCGTCTACCGGGATCGCCGGAAAGAACAGCGGCAGCGCAGACGACGCCATCACGTGCTCGACGCGCAGCTTCGTCTCGACGCTCTTGCGGTCGGCGCGTTCCCAGTGCGCGGCGCCGCGGCCCTGCACGAACGTGACGGACTGCCCCGTGGAGTAGCTCGACGCCGTAATCGCAAGCGCACGCAGGCGGCCCAGCGCGAGGTTCTGCTCGATGCCCGCGAGCGCGCCGTCGTCTGCGTGCAGCGCCACATCGAGGAAACCGCGCAACGGGCGCGTGTCCACCAGCGAGTAGGGGCGGCGCTCGCGCAGCGCGCCGCCGCTCGAGAGCTTCGCGCCCGTGCGCAGCGCGCGCGCGGCCAGATGCCAGGCGTCGACGTGGAACACCTGGTCGACCGTAAGCGTGCTCCAGACTCGTGTGAGCGCTTCCACCGTGGCGGCGAACGAGCCCGTGCGCGCGCCGAGGTAGGCGGCGTTGATCGCACCTGCGGAGACGCCTGTAAGGATGGGAGGCGAGAACTCGGGGATGCGCCGCGCGATCGCGCGCAGGAAGCCGACCTGATAGGCCGCGCGCGCACCGCCACCGCTCATCACCAGCGCGACCTCGCCGCTCGCCATCGCGCGCTACCGCTTTACCGCGCTGCCGCGCAGCACGCGGCCCGCGAGCGCGCCCGTGTGCTCGCCGCCGCGCATGAACAGCGCGCCGTTCACGAACGTGGCGTCGTAGCCCGAGGCGCGCTGTGCGAAGCGGCCCACGCCGTGCGGGAAATCGTGCAGGTATTCGGGCACCGGCAGTGCCAGGCGCGCCGCGTCGATCACGTTCACGTCGGCGAAGTAGCCCTCGCACAGCGCGCCTCGTTCGCGAATGCCAAAGCTCTCCGCCGTATCCAGCGCGATGCGGCGGATCGCCTGCTCGGGCGTGAGCGCGCCGCGCTCGCGCACCCAATGACTCAGCAAGTAAGTCGGCGCGCTCGCGTCCATGGTGAGCCCCACGTGCGCGCCGGCGTCGGCGAGCCCCATCAGCACGAGCGGGTCGCGCATCATCTCGCCCACCGCGGCGTCTGCTTGATTCAGGAACGGCAGGCAGAGCAGCAGGCGGCCCTCGGTTTCGAGCGCGAGCTGAATGAAGGCCTCGACGGGCAGCACGCCGCGTTGGCTGGCGATCGCAAGCAGGCTGTTCTCAGGCCGGCAGTCGTAGCGCGCCTCGCCTGCGGGCCCGTTCAGCACGAACCACGGCGCGAGGTTTGCGCGCTCGTCGCGCGCCTCCGCCACCAGCGCAGCGCGCTGCGGGGGATCGCGCAGCACTGTTAGGCGCGCAGCGAGATCGAGGCCGCGCAGCTTCTGCCAGCTCGGGTGAAAATCGAAGGGCGTGCGGTGCGCGATGCCGGTGAGCACGCCGATGAAACGCGGCGCGGTCTGCGGGCGAATGCGCGCGCCGCGCGCGTTCGCGGCGCGCGCCAGCGCGAGCGCGTGGCGCCAGTGCTCGCCCTGCCCGTGCGTCTGCGAGAGGTTGAACGTGAGCACGCCGCCGGAGCGCCGGCTCACGTCCTCCATCCAGGCGAGTTCGCTTTCGACGCGCGGCTCCGCGGGCCCGTCGCCATCGAAGCGCGGTGCCACCTCGAACACGCGCCCGCCGTGGTGCGCGAGCACGTCCGCCACCGCTAACAACTCGCTCGGCTGCGCGAAGGTGCCCGGCACGTAGCGCCCGTCGGGCGCCTTGTGGCGCAGCGTGCGCGAGGACGAGAAGCCGAGCGCGCCCGCCGCCAGCGCCGCGTCCACTTCGCCGAGCAGCGTCGCGAGCTCCGCGTCCGTGGGCGCCGCCTCGGGGTCGAGGCTGCGCTCGCCCATCGCGTAATAACGCGCGGCGCAGTGCCCGACCATGCCGCCGACGTTCAGGCCCTTCGGCACGCGCGCGAGCCAATCGAGGAGGCCGCCGTAGCCCTCCCAGTCGAAGGGCAAGCCGCTGAGAATGCTCTGCGCCGGGATGTCTTCGACCGATTCCATTAGGCGCGCGAGCGTCTCGCGATCCTTCGGTCGGACCGGCGCGAAGGTGACGCCGCAGTTTCCGATCACGACCGATGTGACGCCATGCCAGCACGAGGACGTGCCGAGCGGATCCCACGCGAGCTGCGCGTCGAGGTGCGTGTGGATGTCGACGAAGCCGGGCGTGACCCAGCGGCCGGTCGCGTCGAGTTCCTGTGCGCCGCGTTCGGGCACGCTGCCGATCGTCGCGATGCGATCGCCGCGAATCGCGAGATCCGCCTCGCGCGCGGGCGCGCCCGTTCCGTCGATCACAGTGCCGCCGCGAATCACGAAGTCGTACGTCATGCGCGCATCCTAATCGCTCGCGCGTCCGGCTGCGCACGGGGTGCGCGCCGCGCCAGCCAGTCGCGCGCGATCGCGCGCAAGCGCTCGCGCCCGAAGCTCGGATCGTGGCCCGCGTGCACGACGCGTGCGGGCAGCGCGAGCAGGCGCTCCATCGTGCGCGCATAATCGACGCGGTTCGCGCCGGGGATGTCGTCGAGCAGCGGGCCGTCGTAGATCGCGTCGCCGGAAAAGAGCGTCCCGTTGCGCGCGTCCCAGAGCCCGAGCGAGCCGGGCGAGTGGCCGGGCAGGTGCAGCACCTCGAAGCGGCGATCGCCGAGATCGAGCGCGTCGCCTTCGCGCAGCGCCTCGGCGCCGCGCACTGCGAGCATCGGCGCATCGAGCGAGAACTCCGCGTTCGGGCGCGCGAAAAGCATGCCCGCGAGCACCGGGTAGCCGGCGGCTTCGAGGAACTGGCGCATGCCGGGCGGCCAGCTCGCGACGTCGAGCGGGAACTGATCGAGCGCGCCGCGCGCAGCCTCGAGTTCGGCCTCGTGCACGCGCACGTCGACGAACTCGTGCGCCCCGCCCATGTGATCGCGATGCGTGTGCGTCAGCACGACCGTGAGCGGGCGCTCGAACAAGTCGCGCGCTGCGGCGAGCAGGCTCGCGACACCGAGCCCCGTATCCACGAGCAGATCTCGCTCGCGCCCGCGCACGTGCCAGACGTTGCAGCGCAGCAGCGGCGCCACGTACGGCTCGACGAGGCGCGTCACGCCCTCCTCGGCCCACTCCCGCACGAACCACTCGCCGCTCGCAACCGGCAACAGCGCTGTCATCTGCCCATCCTAAGCGCTGCCTCCCTCGCAAGCGCCGGATTTCTCCCGCGATTCGGCCGCACATGTCTCAAGGCCCCGCGCGCTCAGGCCGAAACACTCCTTCATTCGGGGTGCGGGCTCGAAGCTGTGGCGCTAACTACGCGCCCGGGCCGAGAGCCTGCGATCCCGAAGACTTGCCAACGCTCTTGCCGGCCGACGAAAGCCGCGGGTGAGCGAATGATGGATACGCAGATGGTGTTGTACGAAGAGGATCACAAGAAGATCCTCGTCGTGATCGGTCGCCTGGTCCGCGAAGCCAATGCCAAGGGCATCTTCGTGGTGGATAAGAACGGCCAGCTGATCGCCGAAGCCGGTGAAGTGCGCGGCATCGACACCACCAGCCTCGCCTCGCTGACCGCCGGCTCGATCGCTGCAACCGGCGGCCTCGCCAAGATCATCGGCGAGCAAGATTTCCCGGTGCACTTCCATCAGGGCGTGAAGGACAACCTTCACATCACGATGGTCGCGAACCGCTGGATCCTGGTCGTGGTGTTCGACGAGCGGAGCTCGCTCGGACTCGTGCGCTTGCGCGTGAAGAAGGCCACCGGCGACATGAACAAGGTCTTCGAGGATCTGAAGAAGAAGGCCGACTCCGAAGCCGCCAGCGGAACTTCGCCGTTCGCCGAGATCACGGACGACGACATCGACAACCTGTTCAACGATTAGGTCGCCGCCCACCCCATGTCGTTCATCAACTATTCCTCCCGCGAGATCAACTGCAAGATCGTTTATTACGGTGCGGGACTCTGTGGCAAGACGACCAACCTGCAGCACATTTTTGATGCCACTTCGCCCCAAGCCAGAGGCAAGCTAATCAGCCTCGCCACGGAAACGGACCGGACCTTGTTCTTCGATTTCATG
>JANNRF010000099.1:0-7740 GCA_031401135.1 Deltaproteobacteria bacterium
CGCAGCCTCGATCTTCGGCGCGAGCGTCGCGCGCGCGTGATCCTGCTCGGCCCACGTCGCGCGGCCGGCCTCGATTGCGCCCAGCGCCTCCGCGATTGCCTCCGCCGTTAGCTCCGCGAGCCGCTCGAACAGCGCGCCCGCGTCTTCGTGCGCCCCGATCGGCGTGCGCTTCACGAGCGCGACCGCGCCTGCATCCATCTCGCGCTCGACGCGCATCACCGAGACGCCCGTCTCCGCGTCGCCCGCGAGTAGCGCGTGCTGAATCGGCGCGGCGCCGCGGTGGCGTGGCAGCAGACTCGCGTGCCCATTGATCAGGTACCCGAGCCGCGGCAGTTCGCGCACGGCCTTCGGGAGAAACTGCCCGAACGCGACCACCACGCCGATGTCCGGCGCGTGGCGCGCGATCTCCGTAATTACTTCCGCCGCGCCCGCGCGCTCGGGTTGAAGCAGCGGGACGCCGGCCGAGCGCGCTCGCTCGGCAACCGCGCCGGCCTCGATCTTTCGGCCGCGACCGCGTGGACGATCAGGCTGGGTGATCGCGACGACGACGCGATGCGGGCCCGCGAGCAAACGCTCGAACGTGGGCGCCGCGAAGTCGGGCGTTCCGAAGTACGCGATGCGCAGCCCAGCCACCGCGCGGCCCTAAGCGCCGCGGTTCGCAGCGCTCGGGCCTTCTTCCAGTTCTCGCAGCAACGCCTTCTTGCGGCGCTGCGTGTACAGGCTGCGCTTCAAGCGGCTGATGCGGTCGATGTACAGCACGCCGTCGAGATGATCGATCTCGTGCTGGAAACACACCGCGCGCAGCTCGCTCGCATCTTCCTCGTGGGTGTTGCCCTCGAGATCCTGATAACGCACGCGCACGCGCGCGGAGCGCTCGACGTCGGCGTTGAAATCGGGCACCGACAGGCAGCCCTCGCTCCAAGTGACGTCGCCCTCGCGCGCGACGATCTCGGGGTTCAGCATCACGCTGGGCTTCTTCTCGGCGTCGTCCTCGGTCCAGCCCGTGTCCATCACGATCAGCCGAATCGCTTCGCCCACTTGCGGCGCCGCGAGCCCGATGCCCGGCTCGTCGTACATCACCTCGATCATGTCGGCGGCGAGTTGGCGGATCTCGTCCGTCACGGCCGCGACGGGCGCAGATTTGCGCTTGAGGCGCGGGTCGGGGAATTGCAGCACGGGTCTCAGGGGCATGGCGGGCGCGGAAACTAGCCACATGCGCGCAGGATTCCCGCCAGGTTTCGGGGATCCCGGCTCGGCTGCGCCTCGCTGCGCGCAACGCCGATTGCGTCGCTTACCGAGGGGAATCGCACGCTCGCCGAGATTCGCCTGCCACTTCGACGCGTTCGCGCCCACTACATCACCACGAGAAGGAGCTGGTGATGCGGTTGTTGCGGTTTCGGACGTGGGCACTCGTGGGTGTTGGCGCGGGTTGGATCTCAGGAGCTGCAGCCCCTGCGCTGGCAGCCGAGGGCATTCTCGAGATCAATCAGACCTGCGCGGACCTGAGCGCCGGCTGTTTCCCAGGAGATGTCAGCGGCTTCCCAGTCACGATCTCCCAGCCGGGCAGCTACCGGCTCACGAGTGACCTCGTCAGCACGGTCAGCGCCCCTGTGATCTCGATCCTCGTCGAGTTCGTGACGCTCGATCTGAACGGCTTCACGGTGAGGGGAAACGGCATCCAGGGTCCCTCGACCCAGAGCGCCATCCTCGGCGGCAATCGCGTGACCGTGCGCAATGGGTTCGTGCGCGACGCCTCGGGCCACGGCGTTCTGCTCGGCGAGTCCTCGCGCGTGGAAGACCTCCACGTCGTCAACAGCGGCGGCCACGGAGTGGGTGTCAACGCTCGAAGTATCGTGCGTGCCGTGGTGGCGACCGCGAACAAGGCGAGCGGCCTCACGGTCGGCTTTGCCTCGGTGATCGAGGGCTGCAGCGCTAACGCGAACCTCGCACACGGCATCAGCCTGGTGTCAGGGACGCTCCGCGGCAGCACCTCGATCGGGAACGGGCTGACGGGCGGCGACTTCGGGCCAAGCGTCTCGTTCGCCAGCAACGTGTTCGAAGCAAACGTCGGTGGCGACGTGGTCGGCGGTCACGGGAGCGGCGGCAACGTCTGCGGAGACGGGAGTTGCACGAGCGATGGCCGCAAGCGGTACTACCTGACCGACGCGCTCCACAGCGGCGCTCCCGCGCTGACGGCCTGCACTGTGGGCTTTCACATGGCGTCACTGTGGGAGATCGCGAATCCCACCGAGCTCTCGTATGACAGCAGGCTCGGGTTCGAGTTGGCGGACGGGCAGGGCGTTTCCGGCACTTACGGCTGGATTCGCAACGGCTGGTTCTCATACGCCGCAGCGAGCAGCCCGGCGCTTTCCAACTGCGCGGCCTACACCTCGTCGGCCGCGGGCGACTTCGGAACGACGGTCGGATTGCTGTGGTTCGGGACCGAGCATTGGGACACGCAGAGCGTCTCGTGCGCGGCGCCCGAGCGCGTGTGGTGCGTCGAGGACTGAGGAGCACCGCTGCGGAGTGGTGTTACAGCATGTCCAGTGGATTCACGTCCACCGCCACGCGCAGGGCGCTCGGCAGCTTCTCCGCGGCGGCGGAAATGCGCTCCGCTACGCGCCAGACCGCGCCCGCATCGTGGTGCTTCAGCAGGATCTGCTGCCGATAGCGGCCCCGCAGCTTCGCGATCGGCGCCTCCGCCGGCCCTAACACTTCGACGCCGCCTGCGTGGGCGGCGCTGGCTTCGCGGGCGAGGCTGGCGAGCGCGGCGGCGGCTTCGCGCGCGACGAGTTCGTCGGTCGCCGAGACGCGCACCAGCGCCAGCCGCCCGAACGGCGGGTAACCGAGCGCCTGGCGGTGCGCGATCTCCTCGGCGTAGAAGCGTTCGTAGTCGTGGTTCGCGGCGGGGCGGATCGCATAATGATCCGGCGCGTAGGTCTGGATCACGACGCGGCCGGGCTCTGCGCCGCGGCCCGCACGGCCTGCCACCTGCGTGAGCAGCTGGAAGGTGCGCTCTGCGGCACGAAAATCCGGCATGTGCAGGCCGAGGTCGGCGTTCAGCACGCCGACCAGACGCACGCCCGGGAAATCGTGCCCCTTCGCGACCATTTGCGTGCCGATCAGCACGTTCTTCGCGCCGGCGTGCAGCTCCGCGAGCACGCGCTCGACCGTGCCGCGGCGCTGCGCGGTGTCGCGGTCGAGCCGCGCGATGCGCGCATCGGGAAACGCCGCGCGAACTTCCTCTTCGACGCGCTCGGTGCCGGTGCCGAGCAGCGCGAGCTGGTCGGAGCCGCACGCCGCGCACTTCGTGGGCGGGCGCACCTGATAATCGCAGTAGTGGCAGCGCAGCAGGTTCGCGCCGGCGTGATACGTGAGCGAGATGTCGCAGTGCTTGCAACGCGAGACGTCCTGGCACTCGTTGCAGGCGATCTGCGAGGAGAAGCCGCGGCGGTTCAGGAACAGGATCGCCTGGGCGCCATCGGCGAGCGTCTCGCGCAGCGCGCGCGCGAGCGTGGGCGAGAGCGTGCGGCGCGCGCCGCGCGGAAGATTCGCGCGGTCTTTCACGAGATCGACGAGCGTCACCGCCGGCAGCGGGCGCCCACTCGCGCGCTCTTCCATGCGCAGACGCACGAGCGCGCCGCGATCCGCGGCGTGACGCGTCTCGAGTGCGGGCGTCGCGCTCCCTAACACGAGCGGGCAGCCCTCCGCGCGCGCGCGCCGCGCCGCCAGGCTGCGCGCGTGGAAGCGGAAGCCCTCATCGCTCTTGTACGCGCTGTCATGCTCCTCATCGACCACGATCACGCCGACGTTGCGCAGCGGCGCGAACAGCGCGGAGCGCGCGCCCACAGCGATGGGCACCGCGCCGCTGCGCAGCTGGTTCCACTGCGCGAGCCGCTCGCTCGGTGTTAGGCCGCTGTGCAGCACCGCGACGCGGTCCGCGAAGCGCGCGCGCAGCCGGCTCACCATCTGGTGCGTGAGCGTGATCTCGGGGACGAGCAGCAGGGCCGAGCGGCCGAGCGCGAGCGCGTCGGCGACGAGGCGCAGGTAGATCTCGGTCTTGCCGCTGCCGGTTACGCCGTGCAGCAAGAACGTCTCGGCGCGCCGGCCGGCGAGCGCCGCCGCGATCGCAGCGTACGCGCGCGTTTGCTCGCCGGTGAGCGCGTGAGGTGTTACGCGCTCGTTGCCCGGCGCGCCGAGCACGGCAGCGGCGCTCGCGATCGCCACGACGCCGCGTGCGACCAGCGCGCGCAGCAGCGTTGCGCGCGAAGCACTGCGCGCGACGAGCGCTTCGACCTCCCGGCCCGCAGCGCCGCTAGCCGCGATCTCGCGCAGCAGCGCGACTTGTTTGGGAGCGCGCGCGAGGGGCCCACGGCACGCGGCTTCGAGCTCGATGCCCGGCGCAACCCGCGCAGTGCGCAGCTGCGCCGGCTGCACGCCGGGCTTCTCTACGAGCGCGCTCGCGACCATGCCATCGCGCCCTAATTCCACCCAGCGCTCCGGCGGCGCGCCTTTGCGCGCAAGCCACGCCGGCGAGCGCGGCGCGCTCTCGAGCAGCGCGAGCAGCTCCGCAGAATCTCCGCGCGCGGCGCCACTGCGCAGCGCCTCGCGCCCTCGCGGCGTCAGCGCGAGCGCCCGCTCTGCGCGCGGCGATGCGCCTGGCGGTAGCGCCGTGTGCACCGCAATCCCGATCGGGCAGAGCGCCGCGTGCGCTTCTTCCGTAATGGCTGTGAGCAGCGCAGGCGGCAGCGCGGGCTCGATGTCGAGGACTGCTTCGAGCGCGCTCAGCGCGAAGTCTTCGCGCTCGGGTTTCTCCGCGAGCGCGACGATCACGCCCGTCTCGCGCCGCTTCTTCACCGCCACGCGCACGCGACAACCCACGCGCGCATCCCTTGCGAGCGCCTCCGGAACTGCGTAATCGAACAGCCCATTCACCGGCACAGGCAGCGCCACGCGAGCGACGCGCGGCGCTTCGATGCGGAACAAGTTCTGCGTGCGAGCGGACACGGCGGGAAGATGACGCGGAACTCGGACCACGCGAAGCGCAGGACGAAGAAGAAACCGGATCGAGTGCGGCTCGTCATGCGCGGGAAGCGCCGCGAGCTGCGCGTCGACGGCACGTTCGCGTCTTCGTGGACGCCGGGCGAAATCGCGACGCGCTCGGTCTGGGACGCGCTCGCGGCGAGCGTGCTCGCGCTGCCACCGGAGCGGCGGCGCAGCGTGCTGCTGCTCGGCCTCGGCGCGGGCTCGGTGGCGCGCATCCTGCGCGCGCTCGCGCCGCAGGCGCGCATCGTCGGCGTCGAGTTCGACCACGACGTGGTCGCCGCCGCGCGCCGCTGGTTCGATCTCGACGCGCTGCGCATCGAGGTGGTGATCGGCGACGCGCGCGAAGTCGTGGCTGCGCGGCGCGACAAGTTCGACGCCGTGCTCGAAGACGTGTTCATCGGGCGTGAGGCGACGCTGCGAAAACCCGAGGGCTTCCCACTGCCCGTGCTCGCGCACGCGAAGGCGCGCCTCGAACGCGGCGGCTTCGTCGCGAGCAACACCATCGACGAAGGCCTCGCCGTGCGCCGCGCCCTCACTGCGCGCTTCCCGCGCGTGGTCGAGATCGGCGTGGCCGAGCACCTGAACCACATCTACGTCGCGGGCAGCGCGCCGCTCGATGCGAGGCGCCTGCGCGCGGAGGTGGCCGCGAACGCGCTGCTCGCGCCGACGCTGCCGCGGCTGACGTTTCGCAGCGTGTGATCGCAGCGTCGAACGCCGCGGTTCGCTTGCCTAACGCTCCGCCAGGAAATGCAGCACCGCCTTGTTCAGGTCCTGCGCGGCCTCCGCCATCACCAGGTGGGCGCCGTAGAGCGTCGCGAGGCGCGCATTCGGGAGTTCGTCCGCGAGTTCGCGGTGCAGCTTCGGCGGCGTGAGCTGGTCGTTGCGGCCGCAGACCACGAGCGTGCGGTGGGGGATGTTACGGAGCTGGTCGAGCACGTCGTGATTGAGGCAGGCGTCGCACTGGCGCATCAACAAATCCGGCGGTGCGGGCTGGCCTTCGCCGGGGAAGCTCGCGGACATCGCCTCGATCAAGTCGCTCTGTTCGAGAGTCTCGTCTTGCAGCGTCCAGAGCAGCCGCTCGCGCACCCAGATCTTCGGGCCGACGTCGGCGCGCGCCATCTCGCGCCACTTCTCGAGCAACAGCCGGCGCTTGGCGTCGGGGCGCGCGTAGGTCCCCACCAGCACGAGCCGCCCTAATCGATCTGCGTGCCGCAGCGCGAACTGCTGCGCGACCATGCCGCCGAGGAACGCGCCGAGTACGTGCGCGC
This sequence comes from Deltaproteobacteria bacterium, assembly GCA_031401135.1. Lineage (GTDB taxonomy): Bacteria > Myxococcota_A > UBA9160 > UBA9160 > UBA6930 > VGRF01. Next base: position 6,315 of record JANNRF010000099.1, read on the forward strand.
GTGTGATGCCGAGTTCGTGCAGCAGCGCGGCGAGATCGTCCGCGAGATCGGCGGTGGTGAACGGATCGCCCGGGTCTTCGCTCTCACCGACGCCGCGATTGTCGTAGATCAGCGTGCGGTGGTGCTGCGCGAACTCCGGCACCTGAAGCGGCAGCCAGCCTTTGCACGAGCCGCCCATGCCCATCACGAGGACGAGCGGCGTGCCCGAAGTCGCGCCGTGGGACTCGTAGTAGACCTTCCGGCCGTTTACGGATGCGAGCGGCATGGCGGCATTCTATGCCCGCGACGCTCGGCTGTGCGCGCGATTCTGCTCGCGGCTGCGCGGCCAGCGCACACGCCTGGGCGTCCGCGAGGCACAGAGGCCCCTGTTCGACTTCGCTCGGCTTCGCCTCGCTGCGCGCGCCGCAGAGCGGCGCTTGCTCAGCGCCCGAGGCGCTTCAAATCCGACAGCACCAGCTTCGCGACGTGCTTCAGCGTCTCGAACACGCCCGTGCCGTTGTGAGCGCAGGCCTCGAAATCCGGCACGCCTCCCGGGTTCAGCGCGCGGCGAATCTCGTCGAGCGGCGCCGCGTTGGGCAGATCGCGCTTGTTGTACTGAATCACGAACGGGACCTTCTCGAGCTCGTAGCCCTGGTCCTTCAGGTTGATGCGCAGATTGTCCATGCTCTCGAGGTTGGCTTCCATGCGCTCGATCTGGCTATCGGCCACGAAGATCACGCCGTCGACGCCCTTCAGGATCAGCTTTCGGCTGGCGTCGTAGAACACCTGGCCGGGCACCGTATAAAGATGGAAGCGCGTCTTGAAACCGCGGATCTGGCCGAGCGCGAGCGGCAGAAAGTCGAAGAACAGCGTGCGCTCGGTCTCGGTCGCGAGCGAGATCATCTTGCCCTTGAGATCGGGGTTCGTCTTGGCGTAGATCCACTGCAAGTTCGTGGTCTTGCCGCACAGGCCGGGACCGTAATAAACGATCTTGCAGTTGATCTCGCGCGAGGAGTAGTTGATGAACGACATGGAGGAGGGGCAGCCTAATCGTTGAACAGGTTGTCGATGTCGTCGTCCGTGATCTCGGCGAACGGTGACGAACCGTTGGCCGCTTCGGCGTCGGCCTTCTTGGCGAGGTCTTCGAAGATCTTGCTCATGTCGGCGCTGGCCTTCTTGACGCGCAAGCGCACCAGGCCGAGCGAACTGCGCTCGTCGAAGATCACGACCAGGATGATTCGCTTGCCGACGAGTGTGATGTGGAGGTTGTCCCGTTGACCCTGGTGGAAGTGAACCGGGAATTCCTCTTCCCCGATGATCTGGGCGAGGCCGCCCGTGGCGGCGATGTTGCCGGCGGTGAGCGAGGCCAGGCTCGTGGAGTCCACGCCGCGCATCTCGCCGGCTTCGGCGATCAGCTGGCCGTCCTTGTCCACGACGAAGATCCCCT
>JANNRF010000100.1:0-7976 GCA_031401135.1 Deltaproteobacteria bacterium
TCTTTAGGGGGATCCGAGCTCGCACCTCCATGAGAAATGCCCAGTTCGGCTACCCGCTTGCCAGCGAAGTGCTGGGGTCAGCGCTGACTGGTCGCCTCGCACCCCTTTTTTGGCGGGTCTGGGGATGAAATCGCGTTGACGCGTCGCGCTCTAGAGGCGTAACGTGGCCGCGCTCACATAAGGGGACACTTGTGAAGAAGACCGCTGTCGCTGCATCCGTATCCGCGCTCGCTCTCGGCGCGCTCGCCGCGCCGGCGTACGCCGAAGAGGCCGCTGGCGATCCCGACTGGACCGGTTTTTACGTTGGCGGAACTCTGGGCATCACGTCCGCCGACCTCGACTGGAAGATTGATGGCGGCGAGGGCTTCAGCAGCGGCGAAGACGGTTCCGTTCATCCCTCCCAATCGACCGCCGGCCTCTCGGTTCAGGCGGGCTACGACCACGAGCTCGGCCCGATCGTCCTGGGCGCGCAGCTCGACTACACCGTCACGCACTTCGACGAAAACGCGCGCTTCGACGGCGGCGAGGGCGCGGACCTCCGCTCGGAGATTCATGGCCTCGGCACCGCGCGGGTCCGCGTTGGCTACCCGGTCGGCGACTGCCTCTTGTTCACGACCGGAGGCGTCGCGTTCGGCGATCTGAAGCACACGTACGAGTCCGACGGCAGCACGGCTAAGGCCCACGTGAAGGACAAGCTCGGCTGGACCGCTGGCGGCGGCGTAGAGGTCGCGGTTTCCGAGAAGGTGTCGTTGATCGCGGAAGCCATGTACGTCTCGTTCGAAGACCAAGGGACTGCACCAGGCCCGTCGTTCGACGACGAGTTCGAGGTCGAAACGGCCCTCCTGATCGGCCGCGTTGGCGTGAACTATCGCTTCTAGCCCGGCGGCGGGGACTGGGGACGCGGGCGTGACGCGCGCGGACGCTTCCGACCCGAAAGAGCGCGAGCGGGAGCACTGGAACAGCTTCCAGCGCGCGTTTTTTCTGATGCGCCCGCCGCTTCGCCCGGACGCGGACGTGGTAGCCGCGTACCGCGAGTTGGTGCGCGACCACGATGATCCGATGCTGCTGCTCGGCGTAACACCCGAACTCGCCGATCTCAGCCCGAACCTGACCGCCCTCGATCGCACGCAGCAGATGCTCGACTTCGTGTGGCCTGGCGATTCACCAAAGCGCCGCGCGCGCCTCGGCAATTGGCTGAAGCTCGGCATGCCCTCAGGGAGCTTCGCGAGCGTGGTCTGCGACGGCGGCCTCGCCTTCCCTTACCCCGGCCTCCAGACAAAAGTGCTGCGCGAAGCCGCGAACGTGCTGATGCGGGGCGGGCGGCTCGTGGGTCGCGTGTTCACCTCACCCGAGACGGGCGAGACGCTCGTGGCGGTGCGAGAGGCTTTGGGGCGTGGCGAGATTGGCAGCGTCCACGCGCTCAAGTGGCGCATCGGCATGGCGATCGCCCACGAACGCGGCAGCCCGAACGTGCCCGTGATCGAGATCCGAGACACGTTAGAGCGCTGGTTCCCGGATCGTGCGGCGCTTGCGTCCCAAACGGGCTGGCCACGGGACGAGATCGACACGATCGACAGCTACGCCGGCTCGAACGTGGTCTATGGGTTCGCCTCGCGGCGCCAGTTGCTCGCGAACGTCCCGCCGGAGTTCGCGAACGCGCGCTTCGTCGAAGCTGGCAGCTACGAACTCGCGGAGCGCTGCCCGATGTTCGTGCTGGAGCGCGCATGAGGCGCTGGTTGCCGCCGGTCAGCAATGTCGACGGCATCATCTGGCCGCCCGTTGTTACGGGCCCGCACGCCGCGCTCGCGGCGCTCGTGCACTACCTCGACGCCGCGCAGTGGCTACCCCGCGAGCAGATCGAGCGCCTGCAGCGCGTGCAACTCGTCCGCCTCGCCGAGCATCTGGCCGAGCAATCTCCGCACTTTCGGATGCGCTTGCGCGAGGCGGAACTGAAGCCCGCGGATCTCGGCGAGCCCGGCGGCTTGCAGAAGCTGCCGCCGCTCACGCGGCGCCGGGTGCAGCGTGCGGGCGAGCATTTCTTCTGCCGCGAAGTGCCGGCGGGACACCTGCCTCTCGCGGAGGGCAAGACGACCGGTTCGACCGGCGAGCCGGTCGTCGTGAAGCGCAGCGCGATCAGCCGTCTGCACTACTACGCGATGACGCTCCGAGAGCACTTCTGGTACGCGCGCGACTTCCGCGAGCCGCTCAGCGCGATCCGCGCGAACCTGCCCGAGTACGAGGTGATCGAGAGTTGGGGCGCGCCGGTCAGCTTGTTATTCCCCAGCGGGCCCTCACAGGGAATCCCGATCCCCACCCCGATCGTAGAGCAAGCGGATCTGCTCGAGCGCTTCAAGCCGGGGTCGCTGATCGTGATGCCGAGCAATCTCGCCGCGTTGACGGACCTGTTCCGCAGGCGCGGCCGCACCCTGCCCGGCCTCACGCACATTCGCGCGATCGGCGAGACACTGAGCCCGTTCGTGCGCGAAGCCGCGCGCGCTTGGTTCGGCGCGCGGGTCGAAGACAACTACTCCTCGCAAGAAGTCGGCAACATCGCGATCGAGTGCCCCGAAAGCGGCCTCTACCACGTGATGGCCGAGAGCGTGATGGTGGAGGTGGTCGACGAGGCTGGGCGCGCCTGCGAGGACGGCGAGATCGGCCGCGTGCTGGTGACCGACCTCCAGAACCTCGCGACCCCGCTGGTTCGCTACGAAGTCGGGGATTATGCGGAGGTGGCGGGGCCCTGCCCGTGCGGCCGCGGCTTGCCCACGTTGCGCCGCATCGTCGGCCGCGAACGCAACCTGATCGCAAAGCCGGACGGTTCGCGGCACTGGCCGCTGGTGGGCTTCGCGCGCTTCCGGGAAGTCGCGCCGGTGATCCAGTTCCAGCTGATCCAGGAATCGCTGCTGATGATCGAGGTGCGCCTGGTCTGCGAGCGGCCGCCCACGCCTTCCGAGGAAGAGCACCTGCGCGGCGTGATCCTCGAGGCGCTCGGCTTTCCGTTTGCGCTGCGCTTCACGTATTTCCCGGATCGCATCCCACGGAGCGCGAGCGGAAAGTACGAAGAGTTCGTGTGCCGCGTGCCGGCGCAGGAACTCGAGGGCTGAGCGCACAGCGCTTTGAGTGCGAGCGGCGCTGTGTGCGAGGCAACGCCAAGCAAGCGGCGCCTCGGCGCGCGCAGCGAGGCGAAGCCCGAGCGGAGTCAACCGGACTAAGGCGTCACGATCGCGAAATTTCCGTCCACCGGATCCATTAGGGCGAAGAACGACAGCAGCGCGGCGCGGCTGCCATCGACGTCGAGTTCGTCCGAGAAGATCAGTTCCTTCAAGCCGACCTGGCCCGTCACCATTTTCAGGAACAGCTCGCGCGTGAGCTTCACTGTCACCGCGGCGCTCGGGTCGGCTTCGCGCTGCCAGCTGTGCAGCACGCCGTTCTCGACGTTCAGCACGTGCGTCTCGCCAATGTCGGTGAAGACGAAGTTCAGCGTGACGGGCTCGCTCTCCGCGGCTCTCGGGCCGTTCACGCGCGTGGCCATCGCGGTGAAGAACAGCTCGAGCGGGATGCGCCCGAGGATGGCCGCGGCGGTGCGCGCGTCGATCTCGAGCTTCGTGATGCCGTGGCGCAGCTCGTTCGCGCCGGAGAGGTAGACGCTGCGCCAGACGCCGCTCTCGGCCTGATAACCGAGCTGGTCGTAGGCGCTGGCAAGCAGTTCCTTCGCCTCCGCGTCGCTCTCGTCCGCAAACACGAGATGGTCGAGCAGCGAAGCCGCCCAGCGGTAGTCGCCCGCCGCGATCGCCGCGCGCGCCTTCTCCTTCAGCGCCGCCGCGCCGCCCACGGCTTCGACGTACTTCTCGCCGAGTTCGACGGGCGGCAACGGGTTCAGGCTCGCCGGGTTCGCGTCGTACCAGCCGAAGTAGAACTGGTAGACCGCCTTGGCGTTGTGGCGCAGCGTTCCGTAATAGCCGCGGTTCGCGAATGAGGCCGCGAGCGTGGGCGGCAACTCCAGCTGCTCGGAGATCTCGCGCGGCGTCGCGCCCTGGTTCGCGAGCCGCAGCGTCTGATCGTGGATGAAGCGGTAGGTGTCGCGCTGGCCCTTCAGGAACGCGACTGAGCGCTCGTGCCCGAACACGGGCCAGTTATGGCTCGTGAACACGAGCTCGACATCGGTGAAGCGCTGGATCGCGTCGTCGATGTAGCTGCTCCACTTGAGCGCGTCGCGCACCTTGGTGCCGCGCAGCGTGTAGAGGTTGTGCATCGTGCGGTTCACGATCTCGGCGCCGCAATAAGCGCGCTGCGCGGGCAGGTAGAACGCGAGCTCGGCGGGCGCCTCGGAATCGGGCGCGTATTGGAACACGAACTCGACGCCGTCGATCTGCATCGCCTGCGGCGTTCGGTCCACAATGTCTGTGGGGATCGCGAAGCTCGAGCTGCCGGTGAGCGGCTGCTTGCCGAGGCCGCTGTCGACGTAGGCACGCTCGCCGTAGGGCAGCGAGAAGCCGAACTGATACGCGGCTCGGCGGCTCATCGCGGTGCCCGCCAGCACGTTCTCGCTGGTCACCTCCTCCACGAAGCGGCGCGGCGTAATCACTCGCACCTGCTCGGCGCCGCTCTCGGGCAGCACGGCCGCGACGCCTGCGAAGTGGTCGACGTGGCTGTGCGTGAAGATCACCGCGACAACGGGATCCTCACCTAAGTGCTTGCGCGCGATCTTCACGGCGGCGGCGGCGGATTCCACGCTCGAGAGCGGATCGACCACGATCCAGCCCGTCTTGCCGCGGATCCACGTCATGTTCGAGACGTCGTAACCGCGCACCTGATAAATCCCGTCTGCGACCTGGAACAGCCCGTTCGTGCCGTTCAGCTTGGCTTGCCGCCAGAGGCTCGGGTTCACGCTCGCGGGCGCTTCGCCCTGCACGAACGCGAACAAGCTCTGGCTCCAGGTGCGTCCGGTCGCGGTTGTAATCGACATCGCAGCATCGCTCTCGATGAGCCCGCGCTGCGCTTCCTCGAAGTCGATCTTCTCGTCGAGCGCGAGCGCAGCGCCGAACGCCGCGTTCGCCTTCACGGTGAACTGACTCGGCGCGGTATTGCCGTGGGCATCGGCGGCTGCGCTCGCCTCGCCGGCAGCCGGCGCCGCGGGCGGCGCGCCTTGCGTGTCACCGCACGCCACGACGAAGCCGGCACAGAGCGCGAACAGGCTGAAAGCAAGACGGCTGAACGCAAGACCACGCTGGAGTTTGTTCATGGGATCCTCATGAGTTCGCGCATTCTGCCACGCGCCGCAGCTACCGTGCCGCGCCATCGAGGAGCCCCCATGTCGATCACGCTCGAATCCTTGTTCTCGCTGCGCGGAAAAGTCGCGCTCGTCACCGGCGGCTCGCGCGGCATCGGCGAAATGATCGCGACGGGGCTCATCGCCGCGGGCGCGAAGGTCTACATCGCGGCGCGGAAGCGATCCGAGTGCGAGGCAGCGCTTGCGCGGCTCGGGCCGAACGCCCACGCGATCACCGCGGATCTCGGTACGCAGGCCGGCACGCGCGCCCTCGCCGACGCGATCGCCGCGCGCGAGCCAAAGCTGCACGTGCTCGTGAACAACGCAGGCGCCAATTGGGGTGCGCCGCTGCGAGAGTTCCCCGAATCCGGCTGGGACAAGGTGATGGACTTGAACTTGAAGGCGGTCTTCGATCTCACCCGCTTCTTGATCCCGCAGCTCGAAGCCGCCGCGACTCCTGGCGATCCTGCGCGAGTCATCAATGTCGGCTCGATCGACGGCATCTCGGTTCCGCTGCTCGAGACGTACGCCTACTCCGCGAGCAAGGCCGCCGTGCACCACATGACGAGCGTGCTCGCGAAGAAACTCGCGCCAGCAATTACGGTGAACGCGATCGCGCCCGGCCCGTTCGAGAGCAAGATGATGCACGAGACCATCCAGAAGTTCGGCGAGAGCATGCGGAAGAACGCTCCGATGAAGCGGATTGGCGAGCCCGAGGACATGGCGGGCGTAGCGGTCTACCTCGCCTCGCGGGCGGGCGCGTACGTGACGGGCGCGACGATTCCCGTGGACGGCGGGATCGCGACCACGCGGTGAGGCGAGCGATCCCCGCGCGCGCGCAATTCGCGACGCTGCTCGCGGCGCTCGCGCTCGCGTTCGTAGCCGCGGGTTGCGCGGACGCGGGCCTGCGCACCGCGATCGCCGGTGCCGAAGCGAAAGCTGCGGCGGCGCGCGCGGGCGAAGTCGACGCGCTCTACGCCTTCATGCGTAAGACGCACCCCGCGCTCTTCCACCATAACTCCCGCGACGTGATCGAGGCCGAGGTCGCGCGCCTGCGCGAGCGCGCGCCGCACCAGAGCTGGCCCGAGTACGTGGTCGGCGTGCATCGCGTGCTGAAGCTCGTCGGCGATGGACACACCTCGGTGTTCCCGTTCCCCGAGACCGGCCCCGGCTTCGACACGCGCTTGCCGCTGCTCGTGGAGATCTTCGGCGACGGCACGTACGTGGTCGGCGCCGAGGCTTCGTACCGCGATGCGGTCGGCGCGCGCCTCATCGCGATCGACGGCCACTCGCTCGAAGACGTGTACGAGCGACTCGAATCGTTCTGGCCTCACGAGAACGCGATCTGGGTGCGGCGCTGGACGCCATTGTTAATGCGCAGGCCGGGGTACTTGGTCGGATCGGGCATCGCGCGCGGTGCCAACGTCGCGGCGCCGATCACGTTCACGGTGAGGCGCCCAGACGGCGCCGTGCGGGATTTCGCGGTTGCGCCCGTGCCCGCCGCCGCCGACGAGGCTGCGCAATCTTCCAGCTGGGTGCACGCGCGCGACGAAGCGAAGCTCGCGGGCCCGACCGCCCTGCACCGCAGCGACGTGCCCTTCGATTTCGCGCACCTGCCCGAGCAGCGCGCCGTCTACGCGGTCTACCGCCAGTGCGAAGACTCCGAGCACGAAACCGTCGCGGCGTTCGCGGCGCGCTTGTTCGCGTTCGTCGAGGCCAACGACGTCGACAAGCTGATCCTCGATTTGCGCGAGAACGGCGGCGGCGACAACGAGAAGAACGAGCCGCTGCTCGCCGGGCTCGAGCGCTCGAAACTGAACCGCCCCGGCGGCTTGTTCGTGCTGATCGGGCGGCAGACGTTTTCGGCCGCGCAAAATTTCGCGACGCAGGCCGAGCGCCGCACTCAGGCACTATTCGTGGGCGAGCCGACCGGCTCCGCGCCTAATCATTACGGCGATGCCAAGCAGTTCACGCTGCCGATCTCGCGGTTCTCCGTGATCGTCGCGACCAAGCGCTGGCAAGACTCCGATCCCGCCGACGCGCGCTTCAACCTTCCGCCCGACTTGCCGGCCTGGGACAAGTTCACCGACTACCTGGCTGGGCGGGATGCGGCGCTCGAAGCCGCACTCGGCTACTCCGCGCCCGCGAACGCGCAGCCCTTCGAACCGCGCGAGCGCTGGCGCACACCTCGGGAGAAACAAAAACGTGGCGACTGAACGACCTAAGCAATCGACCGAGGCCGATCTGCGGCGCGGGAAGCCGTTCATCAAGGCAATGAGCGCAGCCAACGTGTTCGTGTTTCGCGTGAGCGGCGGGCGCTGGGGCTCGAAGTTCTTCAAGCACGCCGCGCCGGTGGGTCTGCTCACCACGACGGGCCGCAAATCCGGCGCGAAGCGCGTCGCGCCGTTGATCTACATGGCGGACGGCCCGCGCATCGTGCTGGTCGCTTCTCAGGGCGGGCTGCCGAAGCACCCGATCTGGTGCCTGAACCTCGAGCAGAACCCCGACGCCTCGTTCGAGACGCGCGAGAACGGCAAGCGCAGCTACCGCGCCCGCCGCGCGAGCACAGAGGAAAAAGCCGCGCTCTGGCCGCGCCTGTGCGTGGTGTATCCGGACTACGCGGATTATCAGGCACGCACCGAACGCGACATTCCGGTGATACTGCTCGAGCCCCGTTGAAAGGGCTGAGTTCCCGCCTACTCCGCCA
>JANNRF010000101.1:0-3301 GCA_031401135.1 Deltaproteobacteria bacterium
CACGCAGTCACGCTGGATCATCGTCGGCTCGATCCTCGCGTTCCTGCTCGCGCAGCTGATCGACGTGAAGGTGTTCTGGTTCATCCGCCGCAGCACCGGGCATCGCTTCCTGTGGCTGCGCGCGACCGGCTCAACGCTCGTCTCGCAGCTGATCGACACGTTCGTCGTCGGCTTCGTCGGGCTGCATCTGCCGACGTACTTCGGTCGCACCGGCCCCAACCTGCCCGAGTTCGTGAACGCCGCGCTCAGCGGATATCTCTTCAAGTTCCTGATCGCGCTCTCGGTGACGCCGCTGCTCTACGGCGTGCACAAGATCGTCGACGGGTACCTCGGAAAGACGGAAGCGGAAAAGATGATCGAAGCCACCGCGCTGACCGAGCACGCCGACGACGCGCACTTGCGCGCGAAGAGCTGAGCCTCAGTGCACGCGGTTCCGCTCTGGACGCTCGCACCGTTCGCGGGCCTGCTGTTCTCGATCGCGCTTCTCCCACTCGCAGCCCCGCGTTTTTGGGAGAGCAACCGCAACAAGACGATCGTCAGCGCGGCGTTCGGGCTGCCGATCGTGCTCTGGCTCGGGATCGCCCACGGCGCGGCCGGCTGGGCGGAGCTGGGCCATCGGGGGATGGAGTTCAGCTCGTTCATCGCGCTGCTCGGCGCCCTCTACGTAATCAGTGGCGGCATCTATCTGCGCGGCTCACTCGCGGGAACTCCGCTCGCGAACACGGCCATGCTCGGCGTCGGCGCCGTGCTCGCGAGCGTGATCGGGACGACCGGAGCGTCGATGCTGCTGATCCGCCCGCTGCTGCGCGCCAACCAACTGCGCGAGCGCAAGACGCACCTCGTCGTGTTCTTCATCTTCATCGTCTCGAACTGCGGTGGCCTGCTCACGCCGCTCGGCGACCCCCCGCTCTTTCTTGGCTTCCTGAAAGGCGTGCCCTTCGAGTGGACGCTCCAGCTCTGGCCCGAGTGGTTGCTCGTGAACGGCGCCCTGCTCATGATCTTCAACTTCTGGGATCAGGTCGTGATCAACCGCGAGGAGATGGAGAAAGCCGAGGCGCTGCTCGAGGAAGTGCAGCACCACGAGCCGCTCGGCATCAGCGGCCGGCGCAACCTGGCGCTCCTCGCCGGCGTGGTCGCAACCATCTACGCCTCGGGCAGCGGGCTCGGAAACGGCGGCGCGCCGTGGCCGTTCGGCCTTGCCGAGGGGCTCATGCTCGTGCTCGCGGCCGCCTCGTTCGTGATGACTTCTCGGGAGCTTCACTCGCTGAACGTATTCACGTGGCACCCGATCCTCGAGGTCGCGGCGCTCTTCGCCGGAATCTTCGTCGCGATGACGCCAGCCCTGCTCTACGTGAACGAGCACGCCGCGAGCTTCGGCATCGCGTCGCCCGCGCACTTCTTCTGGGCAACTGGCGTGCTCTCGAGCTTCCTCGACAACGCGCCGGCCTACCTCACGTTCGCGGCGACAGCGTGCGGCCTCGACGGCATCCCGCTCGAGGGCCGCTACCTCGCGACGTATCTCGCCCACGGCGGCGACAACGCCGAGATCCTCGCTGCGATCTCCACCAGCGCAGTCTTCATGGGCGCCAACACGTACCTCGGCAACGGCCCGAACTTCATGGTCAAGGCGATCGCCGAGCACTCGGGTATCCGCATGCCGAGCTTCTTCGGCTACATGGCCTATTCGGGCGCAATCTTGCTGCCGCTCTTCGTGCTCGTGACGTTCGTGTTCTTTCGCGCCTAATGGATGCCGCCGAGCCGGCGCACGAGACGGTCCAAGAAAGTGAGCCCGTCATAGAACGAACTCACCAGCATGCGCTCATCGCGGCCGTGCGCGCGCACGTCGTCAATGTCGCTGAACAGGCCCGAGACGCCGTAGGCCGGCACGCTGCGCATGCGGAAGAAGTGCGAGTCGGTTGCGCCGGTGCTCATCGTGGGCACGACTGGCACGCCGGGCCAGATCGCCTCCGTGATCTCTTCGATCGCGCCCATCACTTCCGGATCGAGCGGCGACGGCGGCGCGCTGCCGTCGAGATGCCCGGGCGTGATCGCGACGCGCTCGTCCGCGACCACTTCGCCGAGCCGCTGCTGCGTCTCTTCGAGCGTGCGCCACGGCAGGATCCGGCAGTTGATGTGTGCGCGCGCGGTTTGCGGCAGCGCGTTGTCGGCGTGGCCCGCCTCGAGGCGCGTGGGCGTACACGTGGTGCGGAGCAGCGCGTTGTAGCGCGGGCTCTCCGCTAACAACTCGGCCGCCGCGCTGTCCTGCGGGTTGCGCACGATCGCAGCCAGCGCCGCGCCGCGTTCGCCGCCTTCGAGCCCGGCCGCGCGCGCGAGGTACTTCTCCGTGCTGGCGTCGAGCTCCACCGGAAACGGGTTCTGCTCGAGGCGCGCCAGCGCGGCGGCGAGCCGAAAGATTGCATTGTCCTTGCGCGGCACCGAGCTGTGGCCACCGGGGTCGCTCACCGTCAGCCAATAATTGGCGTAGATCTTTTCGCTGGCCTGCACGCCGTTGAAGAGCCGCACGCCGCCGCGCAGCGCGCCGCCGCCGCCCTCGTTGAGCACGAGCCCGCCGTTCGCGATCAGCTCGGGGTGCGTTTCGAGCAGCCACTTCACGCCGTTCTCGGGGCCGCCCTCCTCGTCTGCGGTGAGCATCAGGATCACGTCGCGATCAGGCGCTGCCTTGGCCCCGATCAAGCGCACGAACAGCGTGGTGAAGATCGCCGCCATCGCCTTGTCGTCGGCCGTGCCGCGGCCGTAGAAGTAGCCGTCGCGTTCGAGCAGCGTGTAGGGCGCCACTGTCCAGTCGCTGGGCAGCGCTGTGACCACGTCGAGGTGCGCGAGCAGGAACAGCGGCGGCTTGCCCGGCGCGCCGCGCACGTGAGCCACGAGGTTCTGCTTGTTGGGGGACGGCCCGAGTAACTGCACCTGCCCAGCCGGAAGGCCCGCATCGCGGAGGCGCGCGGCAACGGCCTCGGCCGCCAGCGTCGTGCCCTTCTCGCCGGATGTGTCCATTTCGATGAGCTGCTCGTAGATCTCGCGCGCAAGCGCGCGGTCGGCGGCCGGATCGGCGAGGACGGACGTTGCGGATAGAAGCAGGCAAGCGGCAAGCAGGTTTCGCATCGGCGCATCCTACCGAGCCTCGCGACGTGGCCGCCGCTTCAAGCGAGCCCGAGCGCCGCCCGATGAGGGCGCATTGGTTTTCGTGTTTGACTTCGCCTGGAGCCACGAGTAAACGGATGCCCATGCCCCTCCGCCGCCTTCGCCGCCTGCTTGCGCTGTTCGCGCTCGCGCTGGCGGTGTG
>JANNRF010000102.1:0-7257 GCA_031401135.1 Deltaproteobacteria bacterium
CGCGCAGGAATGTCTCGCTGCGCGCTTCCTCCGCGTCGTGCGAATTGCCGAGCATGCGGCGACAGAGCCGGAGCACCTCCGCGCCGAAGTAGCCATGCATCCCAGCGTGATCGAGCGGCGAGGACGGGCCCGTGGCGGCGATGGCGCGCAGCTTCGCGGCGCCCACCCGCGCGCCCGGTTCCGTGGAGTCGCGCCCGGCCATAGGAAGCCACCCTAACGCGGGCAGCGAGAACGCGGGAGAGATCGTGAAGGCTGAAGCAGTCACACCTTGTTCTACGAACGGGCGCCGGACTTCTTGCAGTGAATCTCCACCTAAGCGCGCCGACTCCCCGGCCTCCATAACCGGTCGCGACTCGTCCTCGATCCCCGAACGAGCCCGCACGCGCGCAACGACGCCAACGCGGCTCAATGCCGCGTTGGCGTCGCCCTCCCCCTCCCGCACCCTGGCCAGAAGGCCTTCCCGCCCAGAGTGAACCGAGGAGGGCGATGCGGGCAGGGCGGGGTCGCGGAGCGAACCCCAGGCGTGGTCGCGCGCAAACCCAAAGTGCACCGCCAACAACCGCCGCCACCGCGAACCACCCACCAAGAGCGACCACGCGGGTGAGCGCAGCCGAGCCCCGCCCGGACCGCATCGCCCGGCGCCAAGACCGAGCGCAAGAGCAAGAGGACCGCCTACCGCCCCTCCGCCACCCGCTGCCGCCGGTTCACCACGTAATAAGCGATCCCGAAGCTGAACAGCAGCGCCGTGCCGAGCGCCGCGCCGAACGGCCAGTTGCGCGCGTTCCCTTTGATCTGGTTCTCGATGATGTTGCCGATCATGTCGACGCGGCCGCCGCCGAGGATGTCGTTCACCGCGTAGATGCCGAGTGCGGGCACGAACACGAGCAGGATGCCCGCCGAGATGCCCGGCGTGGTGAGCGGCACGATCACGCGCGAGAACGCGCGCACCGGGCCCGCGCCGAGATCGAGCGCGGCCTCGATCAGCGCGCCGTCGAGTTTCTCCACGCTCGTGAAGATCGGCAGGATCATGTACGGCAAGAACGTGTAGACGAGGCCGACCACCACCGCGCCAGGCGTGTAGAGCAGATCGAGCGGCGCAGCGATCAGCCCGGTCGAGAGCAACAGCGAGTTCAACAGGCCCTGGCTCTTCAGGATCGTCACCCAGGCGTAGGTGCGGATCAGGAAGCTGGTCCAGAACGGGACCATCACCGCCATCAGTAACAAGTTTCGCCAGCGCGCATCGGCGCGGCCGATCATGTAGGCGACCGGGTAGCCGGCGGCGAGACAGATCCCCGTGGTGAGCCCCGCGTACCCGATCGAGCGCACGATGATGCCCAGGTAGGTGGGATCGCCGACGCCCGCGTAGTTCTCGAGCGTGAACGTGCCCCACTGCACGCCGCCGAGCGTGCCGCGCTCGAGGAAGCTGTAGACGAGCATGATCGCCGCGGGCGCGACCACGAACGCGAACGCCCAGAGCACCAGCGGCAGCAGCAGCAGCGAGCCGATACGCCCCGGCTCGCGCTGCGATCCTGCCGCCGCCTGGAAGCTGGTTGCGCCTTGTCTCATCCTCGTGGTCTCCGCTCGGCTCACGCGAGCCAAGGGCTCGCGTGGCCTCGCTGCGCGCGGCGAAGCGCCGCTTGCGGGGATCGCCCGGCCTAACTACCGCTCTGCGCCTTCATGTCGGTGAACAGCTTGTCTACGTCCGCCGCCGCTTTGCCGATGTCCGTGAACGTCGAGAGCTTCGGGTTGCCCGGCGGATAGCTCGCGGCGTTGGCGAGTTCCGCGGGGCTGAGCAGCTTGCGCGCCTCGACGTTTGGGTTCGTGTACGGGAAGTCCGCGGAGATCTTCACGCTCACTTCCGGCCGCAGGATGTAGTCGATGAACTTGTGCGCGGCGGCGGCGTTCTGCACGGTGGTCGGGATCGCGAGGCTGTCGATGAACATGTGCGCGCCGTCCGTGGGCAGCGTGTACGTGAACTTGCCCGGGTTCTCGTTCAGCAGGATCGCGCCCTCACCCGACCACACGATGCCGAGATCGACATCGCCGTTGGTGAGCGCGGTCTTCGGGCTGTCCGAGTCGTACACCTTCACGAGCGGCAGCCAGGCAGCGAGCACCGGCTTCACCTTTTCGAGGTTCTCGGAATCAACATCGTTCACGTCGATGCCCAGCGAGGCGAGCGCCCAGGACACGACTTCGCGCGAATCGTCGAGCACCACGATCTTGCCCTTGTGCTTGGCCGAGAAAACATCCGCGAAGCTGGCGACGGGTTCCTTGATGCGCTCGGTGTTGACGATGATGCCCACCGTGCCTTGCATGTAGGGAACGCTGTACGTGAGTTCTGGATCGTGCACGAGGCCGTAGTACTCGGGCCCGATGTTCTTCAGGTTCGGGATCTGGGCCTTGTCGAGCGGCACCAGCATGCCCTCTTTCACCATCGCCTCGACGGTGTATTCCGAGGGCTGCACGAGGTCGTAGGCGACGGCGCCGGTCGTCAACTTCGCGAGCATCTCCTCGTTCGATGCATACGACTCGTAGTTCACGCGAATGCCGGTCTCGGTCTGGAAATCGTCGATCACCGACTGCGGCAAGTACTCCGACCACGCGAACAAGTTGAGTTCGCCGCCGGCCTCGGGCGCTTCCGCTACGGCCTCGCCTGCGCGGTCGGCCGCCTTCTCTTCGCCGCTGCAGCTCGCGAGCATCGCGAGCGCCAGCACCGCCATCGGGGTTCGCCAACTGATTCGTTGCATGGACGTTCTCCTTCGGGAATTGGGTTTCACGGATTGCGCCGCCGCAGCGCTTCCGTCACGAACAGCGCCAATACGGTGACGCCGATCAGCACCGTCGAGATCGCGTTCAGCGAGGGGTCGAGCCCCTTCTTCACTTTGCCGAAGATCACGAGCGGCAGCGTCTGCGTGCGTGCGCTCGCGGTGAAGTAGGTGACGATCAAGTCGTCGAGCGAGAGCGTGAACGCCATCAGCGCGCCCGACACGATCGCGGGCATTAGGTACGGCACGAGAACTTTCAAGAACGCCTGCAGCGGCGTGGCGCCGAGATCGAGCGCGGCTTCTTCGAGCGAAGGATCGAGCCCCGCGAGCCGCGCCTGCACCGCCGCCATCACGAACGGGAAGCAGAACGTGACGTGGGAGATCACGATCGTCGTGTAGCCGAGTTGGAGGCCGATCGTGACGAACAGAATCAACAGGCTCACGCCGAGGATCACTTCGGGCACGATCATCGGCAGGAACACGAGCGTTTCGATCAGGCCGCTCGCGCGGTAGCGATAGCGGTGCAGCAGCCACGCGCCGGCGGTGCCGAGCAGCACCGAGAAAACGGTGGAGAACGCCGCGACGATCAAGCTGTTCTTCACCGCGCGCATCAGCACGTGGTCGCCCCAGAGCTTCACGTACCACTGGGTGGTGAAGCCGGTCCACTCGATGTTGAGGCGCGATTCGTTGAACGAGAACACCACGAGAATCGCGATCGGCAGGTAGAAGAACGCCATGACGAGCGCGGTCCAACCGGTGAACAAGCGCGTGAGCCAGGTCATTTCGTCGGCTCAAGCTTGTTAGGCGCCATACACGCTGGCCGCCGCTTCGAACGTGCCGAGGTGCACGTCGACGATTTTCTTCACGTCTTGCGTGTAGCCGCCGGCGAGCACCCAGGCGGTGGGGAGGCGTTCGTGCTTGGCCCACGCGAAGACGGCGCGGTCGCGCTCGCGCAAGTCGGCGTGGTCGAGGTTGAGCGGCGAGTAGGGGTCTTCGCGGAACGGATCGGCGCCAGCCTGATAGATCAGCAGATCCGGGCGGCCCCAGGCGAGCACGGCCTGCATGCCGCGTTCGAGCGCGTCGAGCATTTCCGCGCGGCCGCTGCCGTTGGCGAGCGCGAACGAGACATGGTTCGGGCCATCGCTGTGCCGGCGGTGCTCGACGTCCTTGAACGCCCGGTTGTGCCAGTAATCATTTCCATAGATCGAGCAGTTGAAGAGCCACGGGCGCGCGTGGCAGAGCGAGGCGGTGCCGTTGCCGTAATGCAGATCGAGATCGAGCACGGCCACCGTCTTCAAGCGGCCGGCTGCGCGCAGTGCTTCGGCCGCGACCACCAGGCCGTTGAACGTGCAGAAGCCTTCGCCGTGATCGGCATGCGAATGATGGAAGCCGCTGGCGAGCGCCGCGGCGATGCCGCTCTCGAGCGCGCGCTCGGCCGCCGCGAGTGCGCCGCCGTTCGTGAGCAGCACCGAGGGCCAGAGCGCGGGCGACCACGGGAACTTTTGCGATTCGGCGAGCTCGCGCGGCGCGCCCGTGCGCACGGCTTCGATGTAGGCGTCGGTGTGAACACGACGCAGCGCGGCGAGTTCGATGGGCGCGGGCTCTTCGACGCGCACGCCAGGCCAGCCCGCGAGCCCGTCCGCAACAAGTTGGAATTTGCGCATCGGCATCACGTGCTCGCCGATCGGCGCTGCGAAACCGGCGTGGTGGTACGCGGTGATCACGCGCGCAGCGTGGCCTAGAAAGGGGCGCGGAGTAAAGAGCGATCTGCGCGAGGCGGGCGAGCTCGCGCGAATCAAGTCGCGAGTGGAGAGATCAACGAGAACGTCGCCGAGCGGCGCGTCCACTCTTTTGCGGCGCGCGCCAAGGGGGCGAGCGCTACTTCTGGCACATGCGCGGCGTACACCGCGTAGATCGATTCGACGATCGCGGCGAGTTCCGCCGCGGGAAGGGTGCTCTCGTCTTCGCGCCCTACGCGGCGCATCACCAGTTCGAGCGCGATCGGCTCGGGCTTCGCGCCGGCGAGCAACTCTGCCGGCCGAAAATCCGGCTGCGCGTAAGGCGCCGCCGCGGGATCGACTTTGAGGAAACCCGCGCGCTCGTAAGAGCGCAGCCGCCCGCGGCGCTCGGGATGCTCGGGCGTGAGCGGCTCCATCTCGGCGACGAGCACGATCGGCGTGGCGGGCGCGCAGCCCGCGGCCGCAGCGCAGCGGCGCGCGAGTGCGAGCGGGAGCGCGCGCAACCAAGCCGCGAGCCCGCCGCCGCGGTGCCCGGGCTCGATCAGCGCGTGGGAGAGATGCACGACAACAGGCCCCGGCGCGGGCGCGCCGCTCGCGTCGATGCGCACGATCGCGCTGTGGTCGCGGATCGCGATCAGCTCGCCGCCGCGGCGCAGCAGCAACATCTCGTAGGCGAGCCGCGCTTGGCCAACCGGGCGCGCGGGGTCCCAGGCCAGCCGTTCGGCGATTACGAAGCGCCGCTCCATTTCGCCGCGCGGGCCGAACTCCGCCCAGAGCCGCTCATAGGCGAGGGCGAAATCCGGGTCGTCCGGGCCGCGCACGCGCTGCACGCGCAGATCGCCCCAATCGCGCGCCGCGAGGCCGCGATCGCCGGGGGCGAGGTCTTCTGCGATCAGCGCGGGATCCACGCCGCCCGTCTACCGAGTCGAGCTGGCGCGGGCAACCCCGCGCGCAGTACTGGCGTGCGGCGAGGCGGGAATGCGAACGACGGGGCGCAGCGCTGCTCGGAGGCCACTGCTCGACTCCGCTCGGCTCACGCGAGCCAAGGGCTCGCGTGGCCTCGCTGCGCGCGCCGAAGCGGCGCTCGCTGGCGTCCGCGCGCGAGGAGTGCTGCATTCTGGCCATGAGCACATCCTTCGATCTCGCGGCCCTGCGCCGGCTCGACGCCGCGCACCACCTCCACCCCTTCACCGATCACGCGGCCATGCATAAGGCCGGCACGCACGTGATCCGCTCGGCGAAGGGCTGCACGCTCGTCGACGAAACCGGGCGCGAGTTGCTCGACGGACTCGCGGGCCTCTGGTGCACGAACATCGGCTACGGGCGCGAGGAGATTCTGAACGCGGTGGCGGATCAGATGCGCCAGGTCGCGTTCTATCCCTCGTTCTTCAACACCACCACCGAGCCAACCATTAGGCTCGCGGCGCGCCTCGCGGAGCTCGTGCCGCGCGAACTCGGCCACGTGATCTTCGCGAACTCGGGCAGCGAAGCGAACGAGACCGCGCTGAAGCTGGTGCGCGCGTACTGGAAGCTGCGCGGCAAGCCTGAGAAGAAGAAGGTGCTCTCGCGTAACTACGCGTATCACGGCGTTGGGCTCGCGACGACGAGCCTGACCGGCCTGCCGAGCTGCCTCGAGCCGTTCGATCTGCCACTGCCGGGCTTCCTGCACGTGCCCGGCCCGCTCGCCTATGGTACGGGCAAGAGCCCCGCTGATTACGGAAAATGGTGCATCGAGGAAACCGAGCGCGCGATCGCGCGCGAAGGCGCGCACACGATCGGCGCGATGTTCGTCGAGCCGGTGCAAGGCGCGGGCGGCGTGATCGTGCCGCCCGCGGGCTACCTCACGCAGCTGCGCGAGCTGTGCCGGCGCAATGAGATTCTGTTCGTGGCGGACGAAGTGATTACGGGCTTCGGGCGCCTCGGCGCGTGGTTCGCGTCGGAACTGTGGTCGCTCGCGCCGGACCTGATGACCGTCGCGAAGGGCATCACCAGCGGCTACGTGCCGCTCGGCGCGACCTTCGCTCGCGACGAGATCGCCGAGACGCTCAGCAAGGCCGGCTACCTGGCGCACGGCTTCACCTACACGGGGCACCCCGTCGCGTGTGCGGCGGCGCTCGCGAACCTCGAAGTGCTCACGCGCGAGAAGCTGGTGGAGCGCGTGCGCGACGACGTGGGGCCGAGGTTTCAGGCGCAGCTCGCGAAACTGGCGTCTCACCCGGCGGTCGCGGAGGTGCGCGGGCTTGGGCTGATTGGGGCGTTTGAGATGAAGAAGCCTGCGACGGGGCCGCTAGCGAGTGCAGGGCCTAATGCTTTGGGGCCGGCGATTCATTTGCTGGGGCGCGAAGAGGGCGTGATTGTGCGGGGGATCAGGGATCTGGGGGCGATGTCGCCTCCCTTTGTGGTGACGCACTCGGAGCTGGATCGGATGTTTGCGCTGGTGACGCGGGCGCTGGATCGGATGTGGGCGGGGGAAGTGGCGAAGAGTTAGGTGCGGGGTTTGGCGCTCGGGCGCTTGCGGAGCGCGGCCCGCTGCTCCTCGTGGCTCGGAGCGGCCTTTGGCTGGATGCGCCTCGGTGGCTGTGCGCGCATTCGCTGAAGGCTGGCATTGCGTTGGGCCGCTCCTGCGCTTTTACCTCGGCGCAGCGGGCCGCGCTCCGCAAGCGCCTGGCGGCGGCTTGCTGCGCGTCTGCGTGCGATCGCCGCGCACGAGGACGGGGTTGGGGGGTGAAGCGACGGCGCCATCGAGGCGCCGT
>JANNRF010000103.1:0-9846 GCA_031401135.1 Deltaproteobacteria bacterium
CGCCCCCCGCGCCCGGGGGGTTAATGTGCGCTTCGTCCGGGGGGGGGTGTTGGGGGCCGCCCTCGGCCCGGGGCGGTTTTTGGTGGGTTTGTTTCTTTTTTTTTTTTTTTTTGTTGCCCACAAAAAATTTTATTTTTTTGGGCGCGCAAAAAATATAATTTTCCCCCGCCACGTCCCCGCTTCCGCGCACGATCTCGTCGTAGACGCGGCGGATGGCTTCGGTGTGGCGGGCGTAGTCGTCGAGCAGCGGCACGCGCGAGGTGCCGGTGCGCGGCGAGGGCGTGTAGCCGAGCGAGCGCGCGACGGAATCGAGATCTGCGCGATCGGCGGCGAGATCGCTGATCGAGCGGTTCTCGACGATGCGCAGCCGGCTCGCGAGGCGCTGCAGGAACGCCCAGCCGCTGCGCAGCACGCGCGCTTGCTCGGGCCTGAGAAGTGCGTGCGCCTCGCAGCGGTCGAGCCACGCGGCGGTGGTCGCCACTTCGAGCAGCTGCGGGATCGCGGCGCCGTGCTGGAGCGCGAGCAACTGCACGATCGTCTCGATGTCGAACAGCCCGCCGCGCCCGACCTTCAGGTTGCGGCGCTGCGCGTTCTCACGCCCGAGTTCGCTCTCGACGCGCGCGCGGATGCGATCGATCTCGCGCGCGGCGTCCGCGGGCAGTGGGCGCGCGAGCAAGCGCGTGCGCAACGCTGCGAAGCGCGCCGCAAGCTGCGCGCTGCCGCCGACGGCGCGGGCGCGCAGCAGCGCCTGCCGCTCCCAAAGCTGCGCGCTCTCGAGGTGGTGGCGCTCGAAGCCAGCGAGCGAACTGACGAGCACGCCCTGATTCCCTGATGGCCGCAGCTGCGCGTCGACCTCATAACAAACGCCCTCGCCGGTCCGCGTTTGCAGCGCCCAGCTGAACTTCTGCGCGAGCCGCACGAACGGTTCCTGCGCGAGCGCCACCTCTTCCACCGCGACGCCGGGTATGTCGTAGAGAAAGATCACATCGAGATCGCTGCCGTAACCGAGTTCGCGGCTGCCGAGCTTGCCCATGGCGACGATCAGGAACTCGCCCCGCGCGCTCACTGCGTGCGCGCTCTTCGCCGCACGCGCGAGCTGCGCGCGCGCCAGCTCCAGCGCGGCCGCGAGGCACACCTCCGCGGTTTCGCTGAGCGCGCCCTCCACTTCGCTCTGCGCAATTTTCCCTGAGAGATCGAGCAGACCGATGTTCACGAGCTCGCGCTGCTGAAACAGTCGCAGCGCCGCGAGCGCACTCTCCTCGTCCGCGGCGTCACCAGCCGAACGTTGTTCGCGCAGCGCCGCCAGGCCGCGTTCGAGCTCTTCGCGCGTGGGTAGGAAACGCGCCGGGTCGCTGAAGAGCGGCTCGATCAGGCCCGGCACGCGCGCGACCACGTCCGACAGGAAGCGCGACATCGCGAACAGATTCACGAGCCGCGGCACGAGTTCCGGGCGATCGAGCAGCAGCCCGAAGTAAAAGCTGCGCCCGCCTACGCCCTCGACGAAGCGCATCCAGTTGTTGGTGGCGCGCGCCGGGTCGGGCGATGCGGCGATCTCGGCGGCGACGCGATCGGCGAGCGCACCTAATTGTTCGGACATTCGCGGCAAAGCGATCAGGCGCGGCGCGTGCTCGCGCATGTGTTCGAGCAAGTGCGCGCCGCCGCCGGGGCGCTGCACGAGCGCCTCGAAGCGCGCGCGCACCGCGCTGCGCGCCTGCTCGATCCGCGCGTCGAAGCGCGCCAGCGCGTCGCTCCCAGAGAACAGCGTGAGCGCGAGCCGCTCCCGCGCCGCAGCGCTCGTAGGCAACGCGTGCGTCTGGCGCTCGTCCTCCATCTGCAGCCGGTTCTCGACACGGCGCAAAAAGCGGTACGCGCCGAGCAGTTCGTCGCGCATTTCTTCCGTGATGCACTTCGCTTCCGCGAGCGCGGCCAGCGCGCCAGGCGCCGAGCGGCCGCGCACCTGCGGCGCGCGCGCGCCGTGCATCAACTGCAGCGCCTGCGCCACGAACTCGACGTCGCGAATGCCGCCCGCGCCGAGCTTGATGTCGCGCTCTGCGTTCGCGTGCTCGCCCTCGATGCGCAGCTTCATCTCGCGGATCGAGGCGACGCCCGCCACGTCGATCGAAGATTGATAAATCATCGGGTCGATCTGGCGCGCGAGGCTCCAGCCGAACGCGAGATCTCCCGCCACCGGGCGCGCCTTCATGAACGCCGCGCGTTCCCAGGCCGCCGCCCAGCCGTCGTAATAACTCAGTAGCCGGTCGCTCGAAGGAACAAGCGGGCTCATCGCGCCTTCGGGCCGCAGCTCGAGATCGACGCGGTAGAGGAAGCCCTCGGGCCCGCGCTCCGCCATCAGCTTGCCGAAGCGGCGCGCGAGCTGGGCGTAATAATCCGCTGGCGCGAACTCGCCCGGGCCGCCGCTGAGCGGCTCCGCGCCGGGCGGCGGGTTCTCGTAGACGTAGATCAGATCGACATCGGAGGAGTAGTTGAGCTCCTCGCCGCCGAGCTTGCCGAGGCCGAGCACGACGAAGCGCGGCGCGAACTCGCCGCCGTCTGCGGCGCGCCAACGCGGTTTTCCAGCTTCGGCTGCGAACTCCTTCGCCACGCACGCGAACGCGCGCGACAAAACTGCCTCCGCGAGCGCCGATAGTTCTTGGAGTACCTCCTGCGCGCGTGCCTCGGGCACGAGCTCCGGGGACGCGTCGCGCACCGTAATACGTGCGAGCTCCGCGTACTTGAAGCGCCGCAGGCGCGCGCCGAGTTCGCTGGCCGGCGCGCTCGCGAGCGCTGCGTCGAGCCGCTGAGTCAGCTGCGCGAGCGTTCGCGGTACAGCGAGATCCTCCTCGGCCAGCGCGAAGAACAACTCTGGCTCGCGCACCAACGTCGCCGCGAGGAAGGGCGCGGTTGCGCAGAGCGCACGCAACACGCGCGCAACTTCGGCGGCGCGCTCCGCCCGCGTGTGCGCAAATCGCGCGGCATCTCGCCGCTGCACCGCATTAATCACTCGCTCGGCGCGCGCGGCGCTGCGCTCGGGCTCGGGCCCGCCCTCGAAGAGGAGTGCTTCCGCCGACGTCACAGCCGCAATATGAAAGGGGGCGACCCCATGAGCAATGCAGACACACTTAGCTTCGCGGCGGAGAACTCAAGCAGCGCGCATTTCAACGCCGAGAGTTGCTGGCCGCTTGCGCGCTCGCGTAGCTTCGTGGCTGACACCTTTCTCCTGCTTCGGAGCACTTCAAACATCATGAACCACATCCTCCCGAAGCGTCGCAGCATGATCCCGAGCTCGTTCGTGATTCGCGCGTTGACCCATCAGGGCCGGCGCTACGCGTGCACGAACTGCGCTGAGCAGATGTTCGTGCAGTACGAATCGGGGCTCTGCCCGCTTTGTTACAACGGCCGGCGGCCGCTGCGCGGCACGCAGTCTGTGCAGGAAGTGCCGCATGCGCTCGCGCTCGCGGGCGTGCTCGATGACCCGCGGCTCGACGAACTCGATGGCGAGTGCGCGCATGAGGCCTATGCGGCGCCGCATTCGTTCGCGGGACGCCGCTAGCCAGCGGCGCTTCGCGCGCGCAGCGAGGCGAAGGTTCGCTTCGTCAGCGCGCTAGCCGCGGGCGCGTAGCGATCGCCCAACCGCGCTTCGCGAGGGACGTCCAGCGCGCCTACTCTCGCCGCACATGCATCCCATCTACCTGATCCGACACGGCGAGACCGCACTCAACGCGAATCGCACGCTCCAGCCTCCTGCGACGCCGCTCTCCGAGCGCGGGCTCGAGCAGGCGCGCAGGCTCGGTGAGCGCCTGCGCGGCGCGAAGCTCGCGCGCATCCTCGCGAGCGATCTCGCGCGCGCGGCGATGACGGCCGAGGCCGTGCGCGCTGCAACCGGCGCGCCCCTCGAGTTCGACGCCGAACTGCACGAGCGCAACTTCGGCGATCTGCGCGGGCGCTCCTACGACTCGCTCGGTTTCGACCCGTTCGGGGAAGGCTACGAGCCGCCCGCCGGCGAGAGCTGGGAGGTGTTTCACGAACGCGTCGCGCGCGCGTGGCGCAATGTGCTCGCGGTGGCGGCGCGCACCGCGGGCCCGCTCGCAGTTGTTACGCACGGGCTCGTCTGCCGCGGCGTGATCGCGTTCCATGCGCCGCCCGCGCCCGGCCTCGCGCCGCCCGCGGGCTGGCGCAACACCTCGGTCAGCGTGCTCGAAGGCGCACCAAGGCGCGCGACGCTGATCGACTGCGTCGCGCACCTCGACGGCGACTCGCGCGAAGGCGGCGCCGCCTGAGCGGGGACCCCGTCCTTAAGCGATCGCCTTGGCGTTGCGCAGCTTCGCCACATCCTCGGCGCTCACGCCCCAGGCGAGCAGCGCCTCTTGGGTGTGCTGCCCCGGGTGCGGGGGCGGGCGCTTGATCTCGCCGGGCGTGCGGCTGAAGCGCGGCGCCGGGCCGGGCTGCTTCACGCCGGCCACTTCTACGAACGCGCCGCGCGCAACGTTGTGCGGGTGCTCGTACGCCTCGGGGATCGTCAGCACCGGCGCGAAGCACACGTCGCTGCCTTCCATGATCGCGCACCACTCGTCGCGCGTTTTCGTCTTGAACAGCGCTGTTAGGCGCTGCTTCATCGGGCGCCAGCCCGCGCGGTCCATCTGCGGGGGCAGCGTTTCCTTGTCGAGCCCCGTCAGCTGGAGCAGCTCCGCATAGAACTGCGGCTCGATCGAGCCGAGCGAGATGTACTTCGCGTCCTTGGTCTCGTAGGTGTCATAGAAGTGGGCGCCGGTATCCAGCAGGTTCGTGCCGCGCTCGCCCCAACCGCCGCCAGCGTAAAAGCCGTGGATGAAGGCCATTAGGGTCGCGGCGCCGTCCACCATCGCGGCGTCCACCACCTGCCCCTTGCCCGAGCGCGCGCGCTCGACCAGCGCTGCGCACACGCCGAGCGCGAGCAACATGCCGCCGCCGCCGAAATCGCCCACCAGGTTGAGCGGCGGCAGCGGCTTCTCGCCTTCGCGGCCGATGTGCGCCAGCGCTCCCGCGAGCGCGATGTAGTTGATGTCGTGGCCGGCGGCCTGCGCCATCGGGCCTTCTTGGCCGAAGCCCGTCATGCGTCCGTAGACCAGCTTCGGATTGCGCTTCAGACACACCTCCGGGCCGAGCCCGAGCCGCTCCATCACGCCGGGGCGGAAGCCTTCGGTCAACACGTCGGCCTGCTCGATCAGCTTGAGCACCAGCTCGACGCCTTCGGGGTTCTTCAGATCGACGCCGATGCTGCGGCGGCCGCGGGCGAGCACGTCGTTCGACGGCTTGTCCGGCATTTCGGCGCGCACGGCGGCGGAGCGGTCGATGCGAATCACGTCGGCGCCGAAATCGGCGAGCATCATTGCGCAGAACGGCCCAGGCCCGATGCCGGTGATCTCGACGACCTTGATGCCTGAGAGCGGGCCAGCCATTGCGTGTCTCCTGCGCGCTGCGCGCGTGTTGTTGGGGCGCTCACGTCGCGCCCGCTTCGGATCGTTGTTTTCGCTCGCCTTGCTGCGAAGCGGCGCATGGTACTTGGGGCGAAGGCCGAATCGATGCGGCCGCGCGACCAAATCTGCGCCCGGCAGCGCGCGCGCTTCGGGCTCGCACTCGATCGCTAACTCATCGGAAATAAAGGAATTTTCGACGTACAGCGCGAAAACTCTGGGTCACTCGGAAAGCGTGATCGCCGACACACGAGTGCCCGGTTGCGGCCGGTAGCGTGCTCAACGCTTCGGAAGCTGGATGCGCGGATGCTCCGCGTTTCGCCGATAGAGAATCAGCGTATGCCCCACCACCCCGCACAACTGAGCCCCCGAGCGCGCGGCCAGCGCCTCGGCGAGGGCGTGCTTTTCGGTGGGCGAGTACATGCGGACCTTGATGAGTTCGTGGTCGCGCAGGGCCGCATCGATGGCGGCAATTACGGAATCGCTGGCGCCCGCCTCGCCCACCTGAACGATGGCGTGAAGTTCGTGGGCCTTGGCGCGCAGGAAGCGGCGCTGGAAGCCTTGCAGTCCCGGGGTCGCTTCTTCGCGCATGCGGCGCACTCTACGGAAAGCCGCTGGCGAGGTCGCGTGCAGCTGGCGCTCTGCGCGTTCCTGCTGTGGTTCGGTGTTGCCTGCGCAACGACGGCGCCGCCCGAGCCGATGGCCTTCGCGCCCTCGCCGCGCGCGACGTCATCGCCCGAAGCCCACGCGCCGCTCGTATTTGGCGATTTGCGGGACACCGAAGCCGCGCCACTGCTCGATCCGGCGCCGCCTGAGAACCAGAGCCTGCTGTTCGCGCGCACCGTGCTCGCGCAAAAGGGCGGCAAGAAGCTCGACGCGGTGCAGCGCGAAGGCGTCGCCCGCGCGCTCGCGCTCGCCGAAGCGGAGCACGGCCTCTCGGTGGTGATTACGCTCGCGATCGTCACGCAGGAGAGCCGCTTCGACCCGCACGCGCGCGGCCCTTCGGGTTCGATCGGCCTGATGCAGCTGCAACCGACCACGGCGGTCGAGGTCGCCCGGCGCCACGGCCTCGCCTACCAGAGCGATCGCACGCTGCTCGATCCGGTGCAGAACGTGCGCCTCGGCCTCGCCTACCTCGCGGAGCTGCGCGAGATGTTCGGCAGCACCGACCACGCCATCGCGGCCTACAACATCGGGCCCGGCAACCTGCGGCGGCTGCTCGCGAAGCGCCCACTGCGCCACGGGCCCTACCTAAAGAAGGTGCACGCGCACGTCGAGGCGATGCGCGCCGAGCACGGCGAGCCGGAGCGCGCGATCGGCGGCTGACGGGCGCGGCTCGCTGCTCTCAGTTCGAGCGGCTGCCGCGTAACCTCTCGCGCATGCCGCGCGCCGCACTTCGCGAGAAAGCTGCTCGCATCCACGCCCTGCTCGATGCGCTCTATCCCGCAGCGCCCGCGCCGCTCGCGCACGAGGATCCGTTCCAGCTGCTCGTCGCTGTCGTGCTCTCGGCGCAGTGCACCGACGCGCGCGTGAATCTCGTAACACCTGCGCTGTTCGCGGCGGCGCCGAATGCGCACGCGCTCGCGCAGCTGCCGGAAGCGCGCATCCTGCGCTTCATCAAGACGTGCGGGCTCGCGCCGACCAAGGCGCGCAACCTGAGCGCACTGGCGAAGCGGCTTGTTACGGAGCACGGCGGCGCGGTGCCGAAGACCTTCGCGGAACTCGAGGCGCTGCCGGGCGTCGGGCACAAGACCGCGAGCGTCGTGCTCTCGCAGGGCTTCGGTGTTCCCGCGTTTGCGGTGGATACGCACATTCACCGTGTCGCCGCGCGCTGGGGGCTCTCGAGCGGGCGCAACGTCACCGCGACCGAGCGCGACCTGAAGGCGCTGTTTCCCGAGGAGAGTTGGGGGCGCGTGCACTTGCAGCTGATCTACTTCGGGCGCGAGCACTGCCCCGCGCTCAGGCACGACGCGGCGAAGTGCCCGGTGTGCTCGTGGGCCGCGGTGAAGAGGCGCGCGCCCAAGAAACGGGTGGAAACGAAACGCGCGCGCAAATAGGATGCGCGCTGTCGAACCCAGGAGAACGCGATGCCCAAGAAGATCGAGTGGTACTACCACCGCAACGGTTGAACGAGCTGCACGCGAGCGTCCAAGTTCATGGACGCCAGGAATCTCACGCCGACCGAGACCGTTTCCGCTTCGAAGAAACTCTCGCGCAAGGAAGCCGAAGAGATCGCGAAGAGCGCGAGCCGGGTCGTGGTTGCGAAGGGCAAGCACGTCGAAGTGTTCGAGACCGCGGGCAAAGCCGCGAAGGCCGTGGTGGACGCGATGCTCGGGCCCACGGGCAACCTGCGCGCCCCAGTCGCGCGCGCGGGCAAGACGGTGCTTGTTGGGTTCAACGACGAGGTTTGGACGAAGAACCTGGCGTAGGGCGCGCGGCGAAGGGCCGCAGCGCGGATTCTCCCTAACTACAGCCGCGTCGCCGCGACGATCCAGAGCGGGTCCGCGCCGGGTGGAGAACGATCTAGCTGCTCCGCGGGCGCGAAGCCGCCGGCCTCGGCGAAGTAGCGCGCGATCGTGCGCAGCCGCTCCGCGGACGGCAGCACGTGCCAAGCGCGAATCGCCTTGGTCGGGAAGCAGCGATGCGAGGTGGCGATCAGCGCGCGCCCGCCCGGCCTGAGAACTCGCGCGAGTTCTGCGAACACTTCAACCGGCCGCGTCAGGTACTGGATCGAGACCGCGCACAGCGCGAAATCGAAGCTCGCTTCGGCGAGCGGCAGCCGCGGATCGTCGTTCAGATCGCAGACGTGCCCCGCCGCGAGCCGTGGATTCTTCGCGAGCTCCTCCGCGTTCATCCCGACGCCCACCACGCGCCCGAGCGCGATCTCGCTCGCAGCCGGCAAGTGCGACACCCACGACGACATCAGATCGAGCACATCCGCGCCGGGCCGCAGCACCTCGCCGTAATAACGGGTGAGCGCGGCGATGGTGGCGTCGTCGATGTGTGTGACGAAGCGCGGGAACGCGTAGAACTGCGCGTCGGGCGTTTCGTCGAGGCGGTCGAAGAAACCGGCGGAGAAGAGAGAGGAGGCGTCAGGCATGCGCGCGCACGCTAGCCCGGCGCTGCGCCCGCACTCGGGTTCGAACTACGCCTCACGGCTCCACGTCGAGCGGACTTCTCACGCCGCGCCCGCCGCGGTTTAGAACGTGCGTGTAGACCATCGTCGTCTGCACGCTGCGGTGCCCGAGAAGCTCTTGCAGCGTACGGATGTCGGTGCCCGATTCGAGCAGGTGAGTCGCGAAGCTGTGACGCAGCGTGTGGCAGCTCGCGCGCTTCGCGATGCCTGCGCGCGTCACCGCTCGCTTCATCGCGCGCTGCATCACCGTTTCGTGGAGGTGGTGGCGGCGCTCGCTGTTCGCGGCAGGGTCGAAGTAGCGGCGCGTCGCCGGGAACACCCACTGCCACGGCCACTCGCTCGGAGCGCCCGGCAGCTTGCGATCGAGCGCGCCGGGAAGCGCGACCGCGCCAAAGCCGGCCGCGAGGTCGCTCGCGTGCAGGCGTCGCACAGTCATTAGGTGTTCGCGTAACGGCGCCAGGCTCACAGCCGGCAGCGGAGCGACGCGGTCGCGGCCGCCTTTCGTCTGCCGCAGCCGAAGCTCGCGCCGCTCGAAGTCCATGTCCTTCACGCGCAGCGTGAGCGCCTCGAGCAAGCGCAGCCCGCCGCCGTAGAGCAGGCTCGCGACGATCCACTCGACGCCGCGCAGCTCCCCGAGCAGCGCGCGTACCTCGCCTCGCGAGAGCACGACCGGCAGGCGCTCCGCCTCGCGCGCGCGCACGCGGCTCGAGAAGTCTCCGAGCTCGCGTTCGAGAACTTCGCGGTAGAGGAAGACGATCGCGTTCATCGCCTGGTTTTGCGTCGAAGCCGAGACGTGCGCTTCGACCGCGAGGTGCGTGAGGAACTCGCGCACGGCCTCCTCGCCGAGCTCCTGCGGATGCCGCTTGCCGTGAAACAAAATGAATCTGCGGATCCAATCGACATACGCGCTCTCGGTGCGCGGGCTGCGATGACGCAGGCGCAGCGCGTGCCGCACCCGATCGAGCAGGCGCGGGGGATGAGCGTCGGGCTTTCTCTCCATGTCGAGCCTCACCGCGCGGGAAGATCGCGGCGCACTCGGGGCAAGGCCGACCAGCCTACGCAACGCCACCCGCGGGCGCAGCCTTTCCGCGCAGGCGCAGGCAAGAAAGGCGGCGAGCGAAAGGCTGCGGGGAGGCGAAGCGAGGTGCGCGGAGCGAGGGGAAAGAACGCTCGCGTGCGCGGAAAATGCGTTGCGCCGCAGCGTTCGCGGGAAGAGAATCGGGGGATGGACGGCGGCGGGCGCTGTCCAATACTAGTTAG
>JANNRF010000104.1:0-13977 GCA_031401135.1 Deltaproteobacteria bacterium
CCGAGAGGGCCGCGCTGGCAACGGCTCCGAGAAAGCCCGCTGCGCGCGAGCCGGTCGATTGCATCCCGAAACGCTAACGAAACCCTGCGTCTCGTATATAAGCCCCATGGTGCAAGAGCGTCCTGATGCGATCGAGCCCGCCCGCCAGCGTCCGGGGCTGTCTAGCTCGTCAAGCAACGTCCCTCTCGAGCGCGCGGAATGCGCGGCTCGCGGCTCTGGCGGAGAATGCGCTGCATGCGCATCGCCATCGCAGCGCTGCTGATCCTCGCCGGCGCGATCAACCTCGCGCCGCTCGTCGGCGTGCTCGGGGCGGAGCGCTTGCGCTCGCTCTACGGAATCGAGGCGGCGAGCCCAGAGCTGGCGATCTTGCTCCGCCACCGTGCGCTGTTGTTCGGCGTGGTGGGTGGACTGCTCGTGGCAGCGGCCTTCCGCAGCGAACTGCGTGTCGCCGCCATCGCGGCGGGTGGCGCGAGCATGCTCGGCTTCATCGCGATCGCGCGGCTCGAAGGCGGCGCGCGCGGGCCGCTCGCACGTGTGGTCGCCGCCGACTGGCTCGGAACCGCGGCGCTTTTCTTGGCCGCCATGCTCGAACTCGCAGCGCGCAGTGATCACTGATCGCGCGCCGTGCGATTCCCGCGCGACGCAATTGCTTCGCCCGCTCGCCGCGCGGACACTCCTCGCCCCAACTTCAGAGGAGAACCCATGCGCGTGAAAGACCAAGTCGTCGTGGTGACCGGCGGCGCGAGCGGCATCGGGCGCGCGCTGTGCCGCCGCTTTGCAGCCGACGGCGCGCGCGCGGTGGTGGTGGCGGATCGCGACGAGCGCGGCGCGGCGCTCGTGGCGGCGGAGATCGGCGGCCACGCGCGGCGCGTGGATGTTGCGCGCGAGGACGAGCTGCTCGCCCTAATCGATACCACCGAATCGACGCACGGACCGATCGCGCTGTTCTGCTCCAATGCAGGCATCGGCGTGAGCGGCGGTGCGGAGGTTGCCGACGCCGAGT
This sequence comes from Deltaproteobacteria bacterium, assembly GCA_031401135.1. Taxonomy (GTDB): domain Bacteria; phylum Myxococcota_A; class UBA9160; order UBA9160; family UBA6930; genus VGRF01. The sequence goes on from JANNRF010000104.1 coordinate 1,004, forward strand.
GGCAGCGCATCTGGGAGATCAACCTGATGTCGCACGTCTACGCGGCGCGTCATCTGGTGCCGCGCATGAGCGCGCGCGGCGGCGGTTACTTGCTCAACACCGCTTCCGCCGCGGGCTTGTTATCGCAGATCGGCTCGGCGCCCTATGCCGTGACGAAGCACGCGGCGGTCGCGTTCGCCGAGTGGCTCGCGATCACGCATGGCCGCGAGGGCATCCGCGTGTCGGTGCTCTGCCCGCAGGCGGTGCGTACCGCGATGACCGCGGGCAACCCGGGCGGCGTTGCGAGTGTGGATGGCATGCTCGAGCCCGAGGCGGTCGCCGAGGTTGTTACGCAGGCGCTCGCGGAAGAGCGCTTCCTCGTGTTGCCGCATCCCGAGGTCGCGCAGTACATGCAGCGCAAGGCGGGTGATTACGATCGCTGGATCCGCGGCATGCAGCGCCTGCGCGAGAGCTACACGGGTTGAGGCGCGATCCGCAGCGCCGGAGCGCGCCAGGCCTTACAGCGCCCGCCTCCAGAAGCGAGGGGCGACGCGGCCTCCGCCGCGGGCGAGCCGCAGATCAAGCGCCGCCCGCTCGCAGGGGAGCGACGCTGTCGAGCCACGCGACGACATCCGCGTGGACCGCGTCGCGGTTCGTTTCGTTCAGCAGCTCGTGGCGAGCCTCAGCGTAATAGTTCGCGGTCACGGCGAGCCCGGCCGCACGCAGCCGCTTCTCGAGCTCGCGCACTTGCACCGCCATGTTCGAGGCCGGGTCGGCCTCGCCCGTGATCAGCAACACCGGCAGCCGCTTCGGGATCTGCGCGATCGCCGCCTCGCTCATTGCATTCATCGCCATCCCGAAGATCTGCGCCATGTAGCCGTTCGTGAGCGGCCAGCTGTCGCCGCAGAACGGGTCGGCGATGTAGGCGTCGACCTCGATCGGGTCGCGGCTCAGCCAGTCGAAGCGCGTGCGCGCCGGCTCGAAGGCGGCGTTGAAGCCACCGAGCAGGTTGAGTGCCTCGTCGCCCTGGCCCGCGGCGACCGCGGCCTCGAGGCCTGCGGCTATCTCCGCGAATCCGTCCAGGATGCCGAGCGATCCCGACAGCGCGAGCCCCGCGAGTTCACCGCCGCGCTGCTCGGCGTACGCCTGGGCAATTAGGGAGCCCATCGAGTGGCCGAACAGCAACACCGGCACGCCGGGCACCTCGGTGCGCGCGCGGCGCTCGAGTTCGGCGAGATCGTCGAGCAAGCCCAGTTGGCCTCGCGCACCCATGCGCCCCGGCCCACTCGACTTGCCTGTCCTCCCGTGCCCGCGTTGATCGAGCGCGTACACGCCGAAGCCGGCTGCGGCGAGCACAGTCGCGAGGCGCGCGTAGCGCCCGGAGTGCTCCGAGGCGCCGTGCGCGATCAGCACACTGCCGCGCTGCCGCCCGTCGGGTCGCCAACGCCGATAGAAGATCTCGATGCCGTCAGCGCTCTCGAAAATCGCTTCGTCCACAGTTCGCTCCCTCGAATCGGCTAGAGGATCGTACACTCGTGCGTGCGGCGTCTCCCTCGGATCTCCCGGCGCTGCCGGAGTCTCCCGATGACCGACACTCCCATGCTCTCCGCGCGCAAAGTCTCGCCTTCGGAACACATGATGTTCCGCATGGAGGAGATTCCGTCCGCGCGCTCCTCGGGAATCGGCGTGGCGATTCTCGACCGCGCGCCGGATTTCGATCGGCTCGTGCGTGTGTACGAGCGCGCGAGTCGGCTGTTCCTGCGGCTGCGCCAGCGCATCGTCGTGCCCGCGCTGCCGATCACCTCGCCGGAGTGGGTGACCGACCCGGACTTCGACCTGAGTTATCACGTTCGGCGCGTGCGCGTGCCCGAGCCGGGCACGCTGCGCCAGGTCTTCGATATCGCCGAGCCGCTGGTGATGGCGCCCTACGACCGCGCGCGGCCGCTCTGGGTGACCACTCTCGTCGAGGGCCTCGAAGGCGGCAAAGCCGCCCTGCTGCTCCGCCAGCATCACGCGATGGCTGACGGCCTCGGCGCGGTGCAGCTCATGCATCTGCTCTACGACGAGGAGCGCGACCCGCCCGCCCGGCCGATGCCGCCGCTGCCGACGCCGGAGTACCTAACACCTGAGCGGCTGGCGCGGCGCGCGCTGCGCGGCTTGCCCGGCACTCTCGCGCGCGGTCTCAGCGAGGGATTCGGCGCCGCGCAGAGCGCGCTCGCCCACTTCGTGAGCGAGCCGGCCGACACAATCCTCGAGGTTCGCGCGTTCGCGGAATCGCTCCAGCGCGTGATCGGCGGGCCGGCGACGGAGCCGTCTCCGCTGCTGCGCCGCCGCAGCCTCTCGCGCCGCTTCGAGGCGCTCGACATCCCCCTTCCGGAACTTCGTCGCGCCGCGAAGGCGGCGGGCGGCTCGGTCAACGACGCCTACCTCGCGGCCGTGGCCGGCGTGCTGCGCCTCTATCACGAGCGCCTCGGCGTGGGCGTGGGTTCACTGCCCGTCGCAATCCCGATCAGCACGCGCCGCGACGACGACCCGGCCGGCGGCAACCACTTCGCCGGCGCGCAACTTGCGCTGCCGGTCGGCGAACCCGACCCGGCCCTGCGCATCGCGCGCATTCGCGATCTCGTGCTGAACGCGCGCGCCGAACCCGCGATCGACGCGATGAACCTCGCGGCGCCGCTGGTCGAGCGCATGCCGTCCTCGGTGATTCGCGCGATTGCGAAGCTCGCTAAGGCCAACGACGTGCAGCTCAGCAATGTGCCCGGTCCGGCGCACGCCACCTTCATGGCGGGCGCTGAGATCATCGCCAGTTACGTGTTCGGCCCGCTGCCCGGCCCGGCCCTAATGACCGTGCTCTACACGCAGTCCGGCGCGTGCAGCGTGGGCGTAAACTGCGACGCCGCAGCCGTGACCGAGCGCGAGCTTTTCGCAAAGTGCCTGCGCGACGGTTTCGACGAAGTGCTCGCACTCGGGCGGGCGGACGCGGCTCTGCCTGCCGCCCCAGCGAGCAAGCGCGGCCGCAAGGCGAAGCCCGCAGCGGTGCCGCAGCACACGGACATCGCCGAGCGCCCGCTAGTCGGGCCGCCGCGGCTGCCGGGCACGGTCGCCGAAATCGAGGCGTCGCCCGCGGGCCCCACGATCTGCGCGTACTTCGACCTCGATGGCACGCTGATCGCCGGCTACTCGGGGCAGGCGTTCGCGACGGACCGGCTGCGGCGCGGCGAAGTGGCGCTAGCTGAGATCGCGCGCACACTGCGCTTCGGCCTCGACGCAGGGCTCGGCCGCGCCGACTTCGCGGACTTGTTACGACTGAACGGAGAGGCCTGGGCCGGCCGCAGCGTCGACGATCTCGAGGAGCTCGGCGAGCGCTTGTTCGTCCAGCAGATCTCCGAGCGCGTGCACCGCGAGGCGCGCGAGCTGGTCGCCGCGCACCAGCGGCGCGGCCACACCGTCGTGCTGTGCTCCTCGGCCACGCGCTTCCAGGTGGCGCCCGTCGCGCGCGCTCTCGCGATCGAGCACGTGCTGTGCAACGACTACGTGGTCGAGGACGGCCGGCTCACCGGAGAGCCGGTGCTGCCCGTGATTTGGGGCGAGACCAAGTCCGCGGCCGCGCAAGCCTTTGCCGCGGAGCACAAGCTCGAGATTCGCGAGAGTTACTTCTACGCGGACGGCGACGAGGAGATCGCCCTAATGCATCAGGTCGGGCACCCGCGCCCGACCAACCCGAAGGGCGAACTCGAACGCGTCGCCCTGCTGCGCGGCTGGCCGATCCTGCGCTTCGCAACGCGCGCGCCGCTCGGTGCGGGCGGCGTGATTCGCAACCTGGCTGGCATCGCGAGCCTCGCGCCCGCCGCGTTAGGAGGCCTGGCGGTTGGTTACTCGCGAGACCGGCAAGCCGGCGTCGACTACTTCGTGAAGCAGTGGCTCGACAACTTCTTCGCAGTCAACGGCGTCACGTTCCGCGTTCAGGGCGAACAGCACCTGCGCTCGCCGCGACCCGCCGTCTTCCTCTTCAACCACGTCAACCTGTTCGACGCCATGATGGCCGGAAGGCTGGTCGGGGGGAAATGCACGGGCGTCGGCAAGAAGGAACTCGAGAAGAATCCTTTGGTGGGCACGCTCGGGCGCCTGATGGGCGCCGTGTTCGTGGACCGCTCGGATACCACGAGCGCGGTTGCGGCGCTGAAGCCCGTGCAAGACCGGCTCGCCGAGGGCATTTCGATTCTGATTTCGCCCGAAGGCACGCGGCACGTTTCGGGCGAGGTGGGCCTCTTCAAGAAGGGCCCCTTCCGCATGGCGATGGCGGGGGGCGTACCCGTGATCCCGATCGTGATCCGCAACGCGCTCGATGTCGCGTCGCACGACGCAGCTCTGCTGCGGCCGGGCGTCGTGGATGTGGTGGTGCTGCCGCCGATCTCGGTGGCGGACTGGAGGCTCGAGGAGCTCGCGAAGCGGATCGAGGAGGTGCGCCAGCGCGTGATCGACACGCTGACGAATTGGCCCAGCGCGGAGAGCGACGCCTAGCAACGCGCGTGCGTCGGCGGAGGATGACTTCGCGGCTGGAGCCCGGTGGGCAAGAGCACCGTGCACGGCGAATGCAGCGGGCGAGGCTGCGCCTGGCCGCTGATCCGCTGCCGTTTCAGCGCGACTCCGCCGCCAGCCGCTCCGCCTCGCCCAGCATCTCCGCGAGCACCGCGATGCCGCCGTCCCAGAACTTCGGATCCGTGACATCGAGCCCGACGCGCGCGAGCAGCACGCTCGGCGTCTCGCTGCCGCCAGCGGCGAGCAGCGCGCGGTACTTCGCGACGAACGGCGCGCCTTCTTCGTCGTAGCGGCGCAGCAGCGCCAGCACGAGCAGTTCGCCGAAGGCGTACGCATAACAATAGAAGGGCGAGTGCACGAAGTGGCCGATGTAGAGCCACCACCAGGCGTAGTTCTCGGAGAGCGCGACGGCGTCGCCGTGCATCGGTGCGTTGGCTTCGAGCCAGAGCGCGTTGATGCGCGCGACCGCGAGCTCGCCCTCGCTGCGCCGTGCGGCGTGGAGTTTTTCCTCGAAGCGCGTCAGCACGACTTGCCGGAAGACCGTGGCGAACGCTTCCTCGAGTTTTCCGCATAACAACGCGAGCCGCGCTCTCGGGTCGCTCTCGTCGCGCATCAGCGAGCGGAACACGAGCATCTCGCCGAACACGCTGGCGGTTTCGGAGGTGGTCAGCGGCGCCTGCTGCTCGAGCAGACCTTGCTCCGCCGCGAGCACGCCGTGCACGCCGTGGCCTAATTCGTGCGCGAGCGTCATCACGTCGCGCGGCTCGCCGGTGTAGCTCATGAGCACGTACGGGTGGAGCGAGGGCAGCGTGGTGGCGCAGAACGCGCCGCCCTGTTTGCCCGGGCGGACCTCGGCGTCGATCCAGTCGCCCGCGAAAAAGCGCGACGCGATGTTCGCGATCTCGGGCGAGAACTCGCGGTAGGCGCGCAGCACGAGCTCGCGCGCATCGCGCCAGGAGCGCGTGTGCTTGACGTCTGCGAGGGGCGCGTAGCGGTCGTAATCGGCGAGCTGCGGGATCCCGAGCAGGCGCGCCTTCAGCTTGTAGTACCGCTGCACGAGCGGGAAGGCGCGCTCGCAGGAGGTCATCAGGGCGGCGACCGAGTCAGCGGGGATCTCGTTGTCGAGGTGCCGCGCGTCCATCGCGCCCGCGTAGCTGCGCAGGCGATCCTCGGTGGCCTTGCTCGCGACGAGCGTGTTCAGCGCGAAGGCGAGCACGCGCGAGTTCGCGCGCAGACCCTCGCTGAGAGCGGCGGCGCCGGCTTCGCGCTGCGCGCGGTCGGCGGCGTAGAGCAGGGCGAGCGTCTCCTCGAGCCCGCGATCCTCGCGCGCGCCTTTAACAACCGGCGTGAAGCGCAGGCCCGCGACGACTTCGTCGTAGAAGCGCGACCAGGCGCGCTCGCCGGCGTTCGCGCTCTCGTCGAGCACGCGCTCCTCGGCTTCGCTGAGTACATGCGGGCGATAGCGGCGCGCGGCTTCGAGCCAGTGGCGGCGGCGCGCGAGGGCCGGGTCGGCGAGCAGCTGCGCGGCGCGCGCATCGTCCAGCGCGATCCACTCGAGTTCGAAGAAGCGCAGCGCGCTGCGAATCTCGGTCCCGCGCTGCTGCACGTGCGCGACCAGCGCGCCGTTGCCGGGCGCCGCGGTGTCGGCCGCGAACTGCAGCGAGGCGAACGAACCTGCGCGCGCGGCGGGCTCGAGCGCGGCTTCGTAGGCGTCGGCCGCGGCGGCGAGTTCGTGCGCAGCGAGCTGCGCGACGCGGCCGCGGTAGCGCGCGGCGACGGCGTTCGCGGCGGCGAGCGCTGCCGCGAGATCGCGGTCGAGGGCGGCGCGCGCAGGGGCCTCATAGAGATGGGAGAGGTTCCAGCGCACGCCGTGGGCGGCGCTGGGTTCGCGGGGCTCGGCGGCGTCGGTCGCGTGGGCGGCTGCGGTCATCCGCGCATCCTACCGAGACGGCCGCGCGCGCGGTGAAGCGATTGACAGCGCGCGGGGCGCCCGCGCAGGATGCGCGCATGAATCGACTCGCTGCTCGCGTTGCGGTGTGTGCGCTCTCGCTCCCCTTGTTCGCGGCGATCTCCGCGAGCGCGCGGCCGGCGCCGACTGCGGCGGACGTCGAGCCGTTCGTGGACGCGATCGTCGAGACCGAACTCGCGCGGAGCGACGTTGCGGGCGCGGTCGTCGTCGTGATCGCGGACGGCGCGTCCGTCCTCGTGAAGGGCTACGGCTTCGCGGACGTCGAGAAGCGCATCCCGGTCGATGAGCGCACGCTCTTCCGGCCCGCGTCGATCAGCAAGCTGTTCACCTCGCTCGCGGTGATGCAGCTCGTCGAGCAAGGCAAGCTCGACCTGGATGCGAACGTGAATGCGTACCTCGATTTCGAGCTGCCCGAAGCGTTCGGCAAGCCCGCGACGCTGCGGCAGTTGCTCACGCACCGCGCCGGCTTCGACGAGCGCCTGCGCGATCTCGGCCACGTGAACGCGCCGCCGATTCCGCTCGCGGAGTTCGCGCGTGGGCACCTGCCGCGCCGCGTGCGCATGCCCGAGCGCTCGCCCTCGTACTCGAATTACGGCCTCGCGCTCGCGGGCTACATCGTGGAGCGCACGGCGGGCGTGCCGTTCGAGCAGTACGTCGCGGAGAACATCTTCGCTCCGCTCGGGATGGAGCGCGCGACCTTTGCGCAGCCGCTGCCGGCGCCGCTGGCAGCGCTGATGTCGCGCGGTTATCAGGTCGCTTCGGGCGACGCGCAGCCGTTCGAGGTAATCAACGACGCGCCAGCGGGCGCGCTCAGCGCGAGCGGCGACGCGATGGCGCGCTTCCTCGCGATGCTGCTCGGCCGAGGCGAACTCGACGGCGCGCGCGTGATTTCCGAAGAGGGCTTCGCGCGCTGGATCGCGCCGCAGGTGCTCATCGCGGGGAATGGCCTCGGCCTCGCGATCTACGAGTCGCATCCGCATGGCGTGCGCACGATCGGCCACGGCGGCGATCTCTCACACTTCCACAGCGAGCTGCACGCGATGCCCGAGCACGGCTTCGGCGTGTTCGTCTCGCAGAACAGTCTGGGCAAGAGCCCGCGCTTGTTACGGAGCGTGCTCGTGCCCGCGCTCGTGAAGCGTTACTTGGCGCAGCCGAGCCTCGAGCAGCCGAAGATGATCGCGCCGGGGCATGCGGCGGAAGTCGCTGGCGCCTACATGACGACGCGACGGTCGGACGCGAGCTGGATGCGCATTCAGGGTTTGCTCGTGCAGGTGCTCGTCAGCGAGCGTGAAGGCCGCACGATCGAGGCGCGAGGCATTACGGACGCGGCGGGCAACACAGAGCGTTGGCGCGAGGTGGCGCCGTATCGGTATCGCACGCTCGACGGCGAGCGCGAGATCGAGTTCGTGCGCGACGAAGCCGGGCGAGTCGTCGAGCTACAGCCGTGGTTTCCAGGGGTGACGTACGAGCGCGCTGGCTTTGCCGACACGCAGGCGGTTGCGCTCGCGGTGTTTCCGGCCGCGGCGCTGATCGCGTTGGGTGCGCTGCTCGCGCCACTCGCGGGGCGGTTGACGCGACGCGCGTTGGACGCGCCGGTCGCACCGGCACGCGCTCTCGCGGCGCGTGTGCTCACGCTTGTTACGGCGGGCGCGTGGCTCGGGTCGCTCGGTGCCTTCGGCGCGTTCGCGCAGGGCGCCGCGACGAACTTCTGGCGCTTCTCGAGGAACGAGGACGGCGTGCTCGTCGCATCGATCGGCGTGATGTGGCTGGCGGCGGCGCTCTCGCTCTTGTGCCTGGCAGTTGCGGCGCGCGAGGTGCGCGACGCGCGGCTCACGCTCGCGCGCCGCGCCGGCCGTGCGCTGCCCGTGCTCGCGTTTCTCGCGCTGACTTGGTTTGCGTGGAACTGGGGCCTGCTGTCGGATCCGACGAGTTATTGAGGCGCCGGCTTCTTGAGGCCCCAATGGTGGAGCGCGGCGGCGTGACGCTGCTCGCTTGCCGCTCGCCGCGCTCACTCGCCGCGCTTGATCTGATCCGAGAGCGCCGCGCGCGAGACGTCGGCCTGCTCGGCGCGGTGCACCGCATCCTTGCCGAAGCGCTCGCTGAGGGCGTCGAGCGCGCGGTTCAGCTTCACGCGCCGCGTGCGCGCTTCGCCATCCTCGCCGAGCGCGAGCTGCTCCGGGTTCGCGGGCTCGAGGTTGGTGACGCCCACACCGAGCAGCCGCACCGGCTCGGCGAGCCCAGAGCTGCGTAACAACTCGCGCGCGGCGCGCGCGATCGCGTCGCCGTCGTCGGTCGGCTGCGGCAGCGTCGTGCGGCGCGTCAGCAGCGGATAGCCGCGCGGGCCCGCGGCGACGCGCCGCGCGAGCTTCAGCTTCAGCACAACCGTGCGCCCCTGCTCGCCGCTCTTACGCAGCCGCCGCGCGACGGAATCCGCGTGCGCGAGGATCGCGGCTTCGAGCAGCGCGCGATCCGAGACGTCGCCCGCGAACGTGTTCTCCTCGCTCATCGAGACCGCGTCGCGATACGGCTCGACGTCGCGCACGTCCTCGCCGCGCGCGAGCCGCGCCATCTGCACGCCCCAATCCCCGAGCCACGCCTGCGCGCGCGCTGCATCGAGGCGCGCAAGATCGCCGATCGTGCGCAGGCCGAGCTTCAACAAGCGCGCCTCCGCGACCGGCCCGACGCCCCAGAGCCGCGCGACCGGCAGCGGATCGAGGAAGCCGCGCACTTCGCCGGGCTTCACCTCGTACAGGCCATCGGGCTTCGCCGAATCGCTGGCGATCTTTGCGACCATCTTCACCGGCGCGATGCCCACCGAAACCGCGAGCCCGGTCTCGGCGCGCACTTCCCGCCGCAGCCGCACGGCAACCTCGCGCGCGGGACCTAACAGCCGCTGCGTGCCCGTGAGATCGAGGAACGCCTCGTCGAGCGAGAGCCCCTCGAGCGCCGGCGTGAAGCGCGCGAAGATCGCGAAGATGCGCTTGCTCTCGCGCGCGTACTTGGCCATGTCGCCGCGCAAGAACACGCCGTCGGGGCACAGCCGCCGCGCCTCGAAGCCAGGCATCGCGCTGCGCACGCCAAACACGCGCGCCTCGTAGCTGGCCGCCGAAACCACCCCGCGCGCCCCGGTCCCTCCGACAATCACCGGCCGCCCGCGCAACTTCACATCATCACGCTGCTCGATCGACGCATAAAACGCGTCCATATCCGCATGCAAAATCGTCCGCTCATGTCCGCCCACGCCCGCATTGTACGGGGACGTTCCACGACGAACGCGACGAAACACCCCGGGACGTTCCTCGACGAAAATTCCTGCGGCGGTTCGCCGGTGCGCGGTTAGCTTCGCGTTCCTCCCCCACGGTCCCGCGCGAGAAACTCCATGCCGCGCGGCCCTCGCATCGACGCACCGGGCGCAATTCATCACGTCACGTTCCGCGGGATCGAACGCCGCGAAATTTTCGCTGACGACCTCGACCGCGAGGCGTTGCTCACGCGCCTCGATCGGCTCGCGATCTTGATCTGGTTTCGCATGTACGCGTGGGTGCTCATGCCGAACCACGTGCACCTGGTGATCCAGACGAGGTTCGGCGCGCTCCCGCAGTTCATGGCGCGCCTTGGCACGAGCTACGCGCTTCACTTCAATCGCCGGCACGGGCGCGCGGGGCACGTCTTCCAGAACCGCTACTGGTCGCGGCCGATCGAGGACGAGCTCGATGCGGTGGTTGCGTACGTGCATCGCAACGCACTTCGCGCGGGGCTGACGACTGAAGCCGGGCTGCCCGACTACCCGTGGTGTGGCCACGGCTCGCTCGCCGGAACGCGGCCACTGCGGCGGTTCGAGCAGTGCGCGGCGCTCGAACTCGGTGGCGGGCCGAGCTTGCTCGCGATCATCGATGAGGAGTGTGCGCGGGCAGACGTTTCGAGGGGCGCGCTGATCGGGAACGTGCGGCTGCACGCGGTTTCACTCGCGCGCCGCCGGATCGTGCTGCGCGCGCTTCGGGACGCAGGGCTCGCGCCGGCGGAGATCGGGGCGGCGCTGGGGATTCGCGCGGGGAGCGTGTGCAAGATCGTGAACCGCGGGGAGTAAGGGGAGGCGCGGGGTGCGGAGACGAGAAGCGAGGGCGCGCGAGGCGGCGGGGCGATTTTCGTCGAGGAACGTCCCGGGGTGTTTCGTCGCGTTCGTCGAGGAACGTCCCTAGTCGAACACGGCGTCGATTTCCCAGTGCTCGCGCAGGAGGTCTCGGCGCAGGCGGAAGACGCTGCCGTCGGCGGTTTGCACGTCGAAGTGGTCGAAGGCGTAGCGGCTCTCGCTCCACCACTGGCCGGTCGTGCGCCACGGGCCGGCGCAGCGCAGCACCTCGCCGTTTGCGAGCGCGCTCTGCACCCAGTGCGGGGCGCCGCGCGCGCAGCGCACCGAGGCCGCGAGCGGGGGGCGCCGCGCGCGCACGGCGAGGCCGAGGCTGCGCGCGCCGTCACTCGCAGTGCCGCCAGCGCCGCGGAGTGGCGCGCGCAGCGAGGCGGAGCCGAGCGAAGTCAACGAAAACGGCGCCATCGCGAACGCGTCGGGACGATGCGCATCCGCGAGCGCGGGCGCACCGACGCGTTCGGGGCCGCACAGCGCGGCGAGTTCGGCGAGGGTGCGGCTCAGTGCAGCCGGCGCGGGCCCGGCGGGCGCGAAGAAATCGAGCTGGTCGCCGCGCAGCGCCGCGCCCTCGGTTGTTACGGTGACGGCATCGATCGCGGCGCCCGGCGGCGCAGCTTCGAGCGCGAGCGCGACGAGGCGCAGCGCAATGCGCACATCGAGCGTGGGCGCGGCGAGGCCGATGCTGCGCACGTCGCGGCCGCGGCCTTCGAGCGTGAGCCCGAGCGTGAGTTCGCCGAACGCGAGGCCGCGGCAAGCGAGCCGCTCGGCGAGCCGCGCGAGCAGGCCGCGCAGCACGAACAGCAGCGGCTCGAGCTGCGCGACGGGCGCTTCGAGCTCGGCGCCTTCCTCGAAGCTCGCATGCTCCGGCGCGCGCGGCGGCGGCTCGCGATCCTCGCCGCGCGCGAGAGCGAGCAGCGGCAGCAGCCCGGGGCCGAGCCGGTTCAGCAGCGCGCGCTCGGGGACCCGTAACAAGTCTCCCACGCGGCGCAGGCCGAAGCGCGAGAGCGCGTCGGCGAGCTCGTCGTCGGGGTTCAGCAGATCGAGCGCGAGCGGCGCGAGAAAGGCGGCATCGCCGCTGGGCGGGATCACCAGGGTGGATTGCGCGCTGCGCGCTTCGCCCGGCGCTGCGCGTCTGCGTTCTTCCCGGTTGACTCCGCTCGGCTCCGAAGACTCCGCCTCGCTGCGCGCTTCGCTTGCCGGCCCGCCGTGCGCGAGCCGTCGCGCGGCGATCAGCGCCGTGCCGCGCGCGTCCGCGATCGCGATCGCTGCGGGCAGCCCGAGCCGCTCCGCGCGCGCGGCGAGCGCCGCCGCGAAGCCCGCTTCGCTCTGATAGAGCGCGCCGACGCCGCGCGCATCGACGAACACCGCAGCTTCCGCGGCATAGAAGCCAGTCGCGGACGGCGCGAGCTCGGCGCGCGGCGAGCAGCTGAGTGCGGCGTCGCGCAGCGCCTCGCGCGCGGCGCGTTCCTTCGCGGGCGAGAACACGCGCACGACGAGCGCCGCGCAGGCGGCCCGCGCGTGCACCACGCCGCTGCCGACGCGCACGCCCGCACGCTCGGCCTCGGGCGAGCAGGCGAGCAGCTCGCCGCGCGGGCCCGGCGCCGTCGCGATGGCGAGGGGGCGCCCGCGCAGCTCGGGTTCCGCGCGCAACTCGGCCGCGAGCGAGAGCGCGGGGACGAGGAGGCAGGCAGTGCGCGGGGGACGCACGGCGCATTCCTTCGATTACGCCGCGAACGGCGCGAAGCGCACGAGCGCGGCGCGTTCGGTGGGGCCGGCGCGGTTGCGCACGAGGCGCACGTCGCTCTCGAGCGCTTCGAGCCAGCTCGGCTGCACGGCAAAGCGCGCGCGCGCGGCGGCGAATTCGAGCGCGAGATCGGCGGAGGCGCCGGCGAGGCGCTCGCGTGTGAGCAGCACGAGGCCGGCCTCGGCGCTGGCGGCGCTCTTGCGCAGGCGTGGCCACGCGGATTCGGCGATGCGCGGCCGTTCGCTCGCGGCCGCGAAGGCGAGGTCGACGATCACGAGCTCGAAGCCGCCGGCGTTGAGCACATGCTCGGCGCAGCGCAGCGCTTCCGAGATGCCGGGCGGGCGCGCCCACAGCACGCGCGCGAGGTCGATGCCCGCGGCGTCGGCGCTGTTCGGGTCGAAGGCGTCGGCGGCGTCGATCACGCTCGCGAGGGCGCCGCGGCGCGTGGTCGCGGCGAGCAGCGCGAGCGCGAGTGAGGTGCGGCCCGAACTGAGCGGGCCCGCGATCTCGACGAGACGCCCGCGCGGGAAGCCGCCGCCGAGCAGGCGATCGACCGCGGGCAGCCCGGTCGCGAGCCGCGCGGTGCTGAGTTCGGG
>JANNRF010000105.1:0-2700 GCA_031401135.1 Deltaproteobacteria bacterium
AGTGCAGGCCGGAGCGAAGCAATGAGCGAGCGCAAGCGGCGCTTCGCCGCGCGCAGCGAGGCGGAGTCTGCGGAGCCGAGCGGAGATCGAACAGGGGCCTCGCTGCCCCGGCAAAAGCGCGGCAGCGCGCAGGGGGAGAAACAATGAGCGAGCGCATGTATCCCGGCTATGGCCCTGATGAGCGCACCACCTTCTCGCCCTATGGCGCGTTCGAAGTTCCCGCCGATCTGCGCGAGCTCTACGGCCGCTACGACGTCGAAGCCACCGCGCGCCGTGTGCGCAACTTCAGGTACGCGGAAGAGTGGAGCATGATGATTCTCGGCGGCTGGATCGCGACGATCCCCGAAGTGCCGGTGAAGACGGGCCTCGGCAAAATCGTCTGGGAGTGCGCGCAAAGTGCTGACGCGTTTGGCAAGCGTTTGCCCGAGCTGCGCTGCGGACGCAAAGCCGCCGAAGCCAGCGAATCCGCGAACGACGGCTTCGCGAAGTTCGTGCAGGCGCTCGCGGAGCCCGAGACGCCGGACCTGACGATCGAGAAGATCGCGGGCCTGTTCGAAGTGCTGAAGCCGCACCTGCTCGCGGTCTACGAGCGCACCATGCGCGAGACAGACCAAATTTGCGACGCGCCGACCATCGAGTTGCTCGAAGACGCGCTGCGCCGCACGCGCAAGCAGATCGCCTGGGGCGATGAGGTGTTAGAGCGCCTGTGCGATACGGACGGCAAGCGCGAACGCCGCCGCCGCCGCGTCGCCACGCTGCGCGCGCAGCTCGAAGCCTGCGGAGGTGTTACGGGCACGCTGGCGGATGAGACGGGGCGAGTGAACTAGTGCCCGACCCGCGCGCGGTCGCCGCCTACGACGCGAAGATCGCCGACGGTTTCCTGCGCGCGAACGCGAGCGCTACCGGGCTGCCCGCGTTCCTCGGCATTCGCTTCGCGGCATTCGAGCCCGGCGCGCTGCGCGCGGAGCTCGACGTGCGCGACGAGCTGCTCACGCCCTTCAAGAACCTGCACGGCGGCGTGATCTCAGCGCTCTGCGATCACGTGCTCGGCTGCGTTTGTTATCCGCACATGCAGCGCGGCCAGTGGGCGGCGACCACCGAGTTCAAGCTGAACCTGCTCGCGCCTGTTGCGGGCGGGAAGCTCGCGGCGATCGCGGAGATCGTCTCGCTCACGCGCGCGACCGCGGTGGTGCAGATCCGCGTCGAGAACGACGGCCGGCTCGCGGCGATCGCTCAGGGCACGGTGCTGATTCGCGACCCGCGGCCCGCGGCGTAACAAGCGCTGGCTGCAGCGCGCTCGAAGGAGAAGGCGAGTGGCGGAGATCAAGGAACTCGGCGCCTCGGAAGCGAACGCGCGCTTAGGGGATTTCCTCGCGGTCGACGTGCGCGGCGCGCACGAGTTCGCGGGGCCGCTCGGCCATCTGCGCGGCTCCGTGCTGATCCCGCTGCCAGAACTCGAGGCGCGCGCTGCGGCGCTGCCGCGCGGCAAGGCGTTGTTATTGGTGTGCCGCTCTGGAGTGCGCTCGGCCAAAGCCTGCCAGCAGCTCGAGGCGCTCGGCTACGGGCCGGCGACGAATCTCGTGGGCGGGATGATCGCGTGGAACCGCGCCAGCCTCGCGGTCGAGAGGCCGCGCTACGCGAACGCGGCGGCGCTCGCCGAGAATGCGCTGGCGTGGCTGGCGCAGGTGAGTGCGCAGCCGCGCGATGCCGTGCGCGCGCGACTTGGCGCCGAGCTCGGTGCGGCGAGTGATACGCGCAACTCCGCCGACGCGGCGCGCGTGCTCGATTGGGTCGAGGCGGCCGCGCGCGCCGCGGGCTCGCCGCCCGACACGGATCTCAGCCTCGCCGCGTTCCGCGCGGCGCTCGCGGCGTTGTGAGCTCTGCTTCCTCGCGCCGTCGAGTCGCTTAGCCGTGCCGGAACTCGGCTACGCGCTGAGCCTATTGATCGGCGTTTCACTCGGCTTCTTCGGTGGCGGGGGCTCGATCCTCACCGTGCCGCTGCTGGCCTACGTCTTCGGGCTCGAGCCGAAGATCGCAATCGCGAGCTCGCTGCTCGTGGTGGGCGCGGCGAGCGCATCCGCCGCTGCGCAGCATTGGCGCGCGGGCAACGTGGACGTGCGCACGGCGCTGCTCTTCGGCGCCGCGGGCATGACCGGCGCCTACCTCGGCGGGCGCGTCGCGAGCTACCTCGACGGCTCGCTGTTGTTACTGATGTTCGCGGTGATGATGGCGATCACCGCGATCGCGATGTGGCGCGGGCGCCGCGCGCCACCCGAGAACGCCGTGCAGCGCGCGCCCGCGCGCCTGCTCGCGCAAGGCCTCGCCGTCGGCCTCTTCACCGGCTTGATCGGTGCGGGCGGCGGCTTCCTGATCGTGCCCGCGCTCGCGCTCTGGGCGGGCCTGCCGATGCAGCGCGCCGTCGGCACTTCGCTCGCGATCATCGTGCTGAACACGGCGGCGGGATTCGCCGGCTACGCGAGCCACGTGAGCGTGCCGTGGCGCCTCGTCGCGATCGTCTCGCTGATTGCGATCGCGGGCTCGTTCGTGGGCTCCGCGTTCGCCAAGAAGGTGAACCCCGCCTCGCTGCGCCGCGCGTTTGCTGGCTTCGTGCTCGCGATGGCGGCCGTGATCCTGGTGCGCGAAGTCGACCGCTGGGCGAGCGACGCACTCGCGGCGCTGCCGCGCAGCGGCCCGCAGCTG
>JANNRF010000106.1:0-21409 GCA_031401135.1 Deltaproteobacteria bacterium
GAGATCACGGCCAGCGCGGAGAAGCCCGAGCGCGGCAACTGGCTGCGGCTCGACGCCGGCGCGAGCAGCCTCTCGACGCGGCACTACTACGAGCGCGAACTCTCGATCGCGGCAGACCAGCTGCACCACATCCCGCTCGCGATCGATCGCGAGGGCCTAACAGCGCCGCCGCCGCCGCCGAGCGAGGCCTCGGTGGCCGCGGGCATTCGCCGCGTCGCGAACTTCCTGCGCACGAGCGTTGCGCCCGCGCGCCGCGATCCGGCGCTGCTGCCGCCCTGGGTCTCGCTCACGCCGAACCAGTTTCCGCAGCCGAAGAAAGATGACTCGAACACCAAAGTGGGCTTCGCGGCCAAGGACAACGTCTACTCGATGGCGCCCTTCGTGCTCGCTCCGGACGAGGCTCTCGTAATCAGGGGCCGCTTCCCGAAGTGCCGCTTCGCGAACGTCGTGCTCTGGAACCGCCACACGCACTCGTTCGACTACCGCTACCGCCGCGTCTCGCTGAACCGCAGGCAGACGCGACTCGAAGCCGACGGCAGCTTCAAGATCGTGCTCGCGGGTAGCGACCCGGGCGTCCCTAATTGGCTCGACACCGAGAGCCGCACCAGCGGCACGGTGTTCTGGCGCTTCCAGTTGCCGGAACAGGAGATTGCACCGCTCGTCGCGAGCGTGGTGAAGATCGGCGACGCGGAGAACGCGTAGACCCTCAACCTGCCGGAATGATGCGCGCGCCCTCGGGTGGGTTGTCGCGCAAGCGCGTCATCAGCTGATAGAGGCGGCCCGAACCGTTGCCGAGGACCGCGTCGCGTATTAGGCCGTCCGGGTCGCAGTCTTCTGCGGCGCGCAGCAACCGCGCGAACGCGGTGATGTAGGACTCGCTGTGGCGCGTGCGCACGGGCGTCGAGAAAAACAGATCGAAGCCTTCGCGGCCCGGCAGTGTGGCACCGAGGCCGAGCAGGCCGCGCATGAAGACTGTGTCGTCGCCCGAACCGAGCTGCGTCCAGAACTCGCCGATCTTTTCGGCTGGCACCGCGCCGCCCGCCCCCATGGCTGGGCTCGACAAAAAGAGCAGCCCCGCAACCACGCCGAGCTGGCGATTCACCAGCGCGTTGAGATCGACGAAGGTGTCCTGCCGCGCGTGCAGCTCATTGGCGTGAATCGCGCGCGCCTGGATCTCCGCCTGTTCGGCGCTTTTCTGTAATGCCTCGGATTGGAGCTTCAGCGCGCGGCTGTTTTGCGCGAGTTCGCTTTGCTGGAGAAACAGCCCGAGCACGAGCCAGAGAAACGCGAGCGGCGCGACGATGCCCTCGAGGAAACCTGCGAGTTCGCTCGGGGGCAGCGCAACAAACGCGCGCCAACTGACGACGAAGCCGAGGTACGCGAGTGCGAGGCTGACCCAAAGCGTCGTGAGTGCGAGGCCGAACAGAATGCGGCCGTCGATTCGCTCGCCGCGTTCTTGAGCACTCGGCATCGCGCGACGCTAGCGCCCTTCTCCGCGGCAACACGCGCGTTACCGTCCGCGGCCATGCGAACTCCGGCCTTCACTCTGGGCATCGTGCAAGAGCGCGCGGGCGACGCGGATCTCTCCGCGAATCTCGAGCGCCAGATCGCGCGCGTGCGCGAGGCGCATGCATTAGGCGCGCGCGTGATCTGCCTGCAGGAGATGTTCAACGCGCCGTACTTCTGCAAGAAGGAAGACACGGCGCGCTTCGAGCTGGCGGAGCCGATCCCGGGGCCCACCACGCAGCGCATGCAGGCGCTCGCGCGCGAACTCGGCGTCGTGCTGGTGGCACCGCTGTTCGAGCGCGAGGCGCCCGGCGTCTACCGCAACTCGGCCGCGATCATCGACGCGGACGGCGCGCTGCTCGGCGTCTACCGCAAGCTGCACATCCCCGACGACCCGCTTTATTACGAGAAGTACTACTTCGCGCCGGGCGATGCGGTCTCGGTGCCGGGGGCGCTGAACTCCTCGAACGGCTTCGCGGTGTGGCAAACGAAGTACGCGAAAATCGGCGTGTTGATTTGTTGGGACCAGTGGTACCCGGAGGCGGCGCGCATCACCGCGCTGTTAGGGGCCGACGTAATCTTCTACCCGACTGCGATCGGCTGGCATCCCGCCGAGAAGGCGATTCACGGCGAGGCGCAGAAGACGGCGTGGCAGACGATTCAGCGCTCGCACGCGATCGCAAACGGCGTGTTCGTGGCTTCGCCAAACCGCGTGGGGTTCGAGCCAGAGCCCGGTACTGACGGCATCGAGTTCTTCGGGCACTCGGTGATCTACGACCCGTTCGGGCGTGTGCTCGCCGAGGCGAAGAGCGAGCCCGCGGTGCTCGTCGCGCAGTGCGACCCTGCGCTGACGGAGGAAACGCGACGTAATTGGCCGTTCCTGCGCGATCGCCGCATCGACGCGTACGGCGGTGTTACGAAGCGTTGGCTGGGTTGAGGCCAGGCGGCGTTCTCAAAAGGTCCAATCGAGGAGGAAACCTGTGAGGGGCAAGGAACGCGTACTCGGCATCGGTGGGTTCTTCTTTCGCAGCCGCGACCCGCGCGCGCTCGCGCATTGGTACGACGTGCACCTCGGCGTGGACCTAACACCCACCGACTACGACCACGGTTCGTGGCGGCAAGCCGAGGGCCCAACCGTGTTCGAGCCGTTCCCCGCGGACACGACTTACTTCGGCCGGCCCGAACAGCAGTGGATGATCAACTTTCGCGTGAGCGACCTCGCTGCAATGGTTCGTCAGCTCCGTGACGCGAACGTCGCCGTCGAAGTGGACGAGCAGGAGTACCCGAACGGCGTGTTCGCGCTGACGCACGATCCCGAGGGCAACCCGATCCAGCTCTGGGAGCCGCGCGGTAGCGCGGCCGAGGCGAGGCGTTAGGGACGAAGTGGCGGCGCGAAACTCGAGCACGACACGCGAAATGAGCGCGCCGCCGCCGGGGTCCCTGCGCTTCCCCGGCGAATGGGAGCCCCACCGGGCGACCTGGATCGCGTGGCCGCACCACGAGCCCGACTGGCCGGGCAAGCTCGCGCCGATTCCGTGGGTGTACACGGAGATCGCCCGCGTGCTGGCGGAGCACGAGGTGGTCGAGGTGTTATGCCACAACCAGGCTGTGCGGGAGGACGCGCGCGCGAAGCTGGCCGCGCATCACGTGCGGATGGAGCGCGTGCGGCTGCACCTCGTGCCGAACGACCGCGTCTGGCTACGCGACTCGGCGCCCACGTTCGTGCACGCGGCGAGCGGAGGCGTGGCGCTCGCGAACTGGCGCTTCAACGCGTGGGCGAAGTACGAGAATTACACGCGTGACGAGCGCGTGGGCGAGGCGATCGAAGGCATCACGGGGCTCTCGAGGGTGCTGCCGCGCCGCCCGGATCGCAGCGAAGTGCGCGTGGTGCTCGAAGGCGGCTCGATCGACGCGAACGGCGCGGGCCGGCTGCTGACGACCGAGGAGTGCCTGCTCTCGACGATCCAAGAGCGCAACCCCGGCCTCGATCGCGCCGGTTACGAGCGCGTGTTTTCAGAGGCATTAGGGATCCGCGAGACGATCTGGCTCGGCGAAGGCTGTGTCGGCGACGACACCCACGGCCACGTCGACGACATCGCGCGCTTCGTGGCGCGTGATGTGGTGGCGCTCGCCTACGAGGAAGACCCCGCGGACGAGAACCACGCGCGCTCGCGCGACAACGCCGAGCGCCTCGCGCGCGTGCCGGGGCTGCGGGTGGTGAAGCTGCCCTACCCGCGGCCCGTGATGATGGACGGCGTCCGGCTGCCCGCGAGCTACGCGAACTTCTACATCGCGAACGGGGCGGTGCTCGTGCCGACCTTCAACGACGCGAACGACCGCGTCGCGCTGAACACGCTCGCGGAGTGTTTGCCGGGCCGCGCGATCGTCGGCATCCACGCGGTAGATCTCGTGTGGGGCCTGGGCACGCTGCACTGCCTGACGCAGCAAGAGCCCGCGGCGGGGCGCTGAGCGCGCGCAAGGACGAGGAGGCGACACAGGGCGCGCGAGTCCTCACGCGCTGCGTCTCCAGGGAGGCAACGGGGGCACAGAGAGGCACCGGGGTCAGACCCCACTGCCTCTGGGTCTTCGTGTCGCGGCGTTCACTCGGCCTCCGATCGCTCGCCGCGCGGAAGCCTGCCAGCACGGCACCGGAACGAGGACGCAAGCGAACGGTCGCGGCACACCGCAGAGAGGCAGCGGGGTCTGACCCCGCTGCCTCTCTGCGGTGTCGCGTTGTGGTCGCTCGCGTCCGCTTCCGCGTGCGAGTATCCGGGTATGAGTGACTCGTTCGCCTCGCTCGACGCCACCGCACAGGCCCAGCTCGTCGCGGACCGCGAGGCGAGCCCGCTCGAGCTCGTCGATGCCGCGATCGCGCGCATCGAGCGCGTGAACCCGCAGCTAAACGCTGTGATCCACCCGCTCTTCGAGAAGGCGCGCGCCGCCGCGGTTTCGCCAGACCTGCCGCACGGCCCGTTTCGCGGCGTGCCGTTCCTCGTCAAGGACGCCGTCTGCACCACCGCGGGCGATCCGTATCACCTCGGCATGAACTTCCTCAAGCGCCACGGCTACCGCGCATCGCAGGACAGCGAACTCGCGCGCCGCTTCCGCGCAGCGGGCTTCGTGTTCGTGGGAAAGACCAACACGCCCGAACTGGCGCTCTCCGTAACAACCGAGCCGCTCGCCTACGGCGCCACGCGCAACCCCTGGAACCTCGCGCACTCGACGGGCGGCTCGAGCGGCGGCTCGGCAGCCGCGGTGGCCGCGGGCCTCGCGCCGGTCGCGCACGCGAACGACATGGGCGGCTCAATCCGCATCCCCGCTGCGCACTGCGGGCTCGTAGGTCTGAAGCCCACGCGCGCGCGCGGCACGCTCGCGCCTGCCTTCGGCGAATACTGGGGCCCGCTCACGCACGAGCACGTTGTTACGCGCAGCGTCCGCGACAGCGCCGCGGTGCTCGACTGCATCGCGGGCGCCGCGCCCGGCGACCCGTACACCGCGCCGCCGCTGCTGCGCCCGCTGCGCGAGGCCGTGGGCGCGCCGCCGGGAACGCTGCGCATCGGGTTCCTCACCAGCACCGCGGTTGTTACGCCGCACACCGAGTGCACGCTCGCTGTCGAGCGCACAGCGCAGCTGCTCGCACAGCTCGGTCATCAGGTGGCGCCCGCGCGCGTGCCGGCGCTCGATGCGCAGCAGATCGGCCCCTGGATCGGCGCCGCCGTCGCACGCGAACTCGACCGCTGGTCCGAGTTGTTGGGCGAAAAGATCGGCCCCGAAGACGTCGAGCCGCTCAACTGGGCGATGGCCGAGCAAGGCCGCGCCACCAGCGCCGTCGAGTACGTGCGGCAGGCCGAGCTCGCCTTCAGCTGGGCGCGCGAAGTGGCGGCGCACTGGGGCCGCGATTTCGACGTGCTGGTCACCCCGACCAGCCCCGCGCCGCCGCCGAAGCTCGGCTACCTCGCGCCGCTCGTGCCGTTCGCCGAACTACTCGGGCGGCTCGGCGTGCTCACGCAGTTCACGATGCCGTTCGACGTAACAGGTCAGCCCTCGATCTCCCTACCACTGCACTGGAGCGCGGACGGCCTCCCGATCGGCGTGCAGCTCACTGCCGCTTACGGGCGCGAGGACGTGCTGATTCGCGTTGCCTCGCAGCTCGAAGAAGCACGCCCGTGGGCGGAGCAGAGGCCGCCCGTTCACGCGTGAGGCGAGAAACGCAAGAAAGAGCCTGACCCAGGTCTGACCCCTTCCTGCGTTTCTGGGACCCGCGACGCGCGCTACGCCCGCTCCATCACCACCACGGGAATCTCGCGTGTCGTCGCCTTCGCCTGGTACTCGTTGTACGCCGGCCAGATCTTCGTCATCAGCTGCCAGAGCCGCGCGCGCTCCTCGCCGCTCGCGGTGCGCGCTCGCGCAGCGAACTTCTCGGCCTCGATCTGCAGCGCGACGCGCGGCTGCGCGACGAGGTTCTTGTACCAAGCCGGGTGATCCGGCGCGCCGCCGCGCGAGGCCACGATCACCACGCGCTCGCCGTCGCGCCCATAGATCAGCGGCAGCGTGAGCGCGGCGCCGCTCTTGCGGCCGGTCATCGTCAGTAACAAGCACGGCACGCCGTTCCAGATGTGCCCGTCCGCGCCGTTCGTCTCGCGATACTTGCGCAGGTGTTCCGCGATCCAGCCCGGTAGTTCGAGTTTCGCGTCCGCCATCTGTGTCTCCTGGTTGCGGCGCACTCTACAGTGCTTCGCCGCACAGGAGCGCACTCGAGTGATCGCAATTTTCGTGGATGGCGACGCGTGTCCGGTGAAGGACGAGGTGTACGTCGTCGCGACCCGTTACGACGCGCCGGTCGCGCTCGTCGCGAACTCCACGATGTACGTGCCGCCGGGTTTCGGCGTGCAGCTGATCGTCGTCTACGAAGGCCCCGACGCCGCGGACGACTGGATCGCGGAGAACGTGCAGGCCCACGACGTGGTCGTGACCGCCGACATCCCGCTGGCGGCGCGCTGCCTCGCGAAGCAGGCCTTGGTGTTAGGTACCGATGGCCGCCCGTTCAGCGCGGACATGATCGGCGGCGCACTCGCGACGCGCGCGCTGAAGAGCGACCTGCGCGGCGCGGGCGTCATCACCGGCGGCCCGCGCCCGATCACGGACCGCGACCGCTCGCGCTTCGCGTCGAGACTCGACGATCTCGTGCAGAAAGGTATGCGCGCGGCGGGCTCGCAGGACGCGAGCTGAGCGACGGCGGGCGAGGTGGGGTAGCACTTCAGCTCCGCGAACGCGCCACGCCGCGCGCGCGAATCACGAACTCCGGCAGCGTGAGCCGGCCGCCGCGACAACTCGCACAGCGCGACGGCCGTGCGGGCTTCTCGCGCATCGAGAACACGAAGCCGCATTCGAGGCACTCCGCAGGCGTGATCACCAGCTCCTCGCCGCGCGACTTCAGCGATTTCGCGAGATGCGCGAGGTGATCGAGCACGTCCTTCTCCGAAGCGCCCACCGCCTTCGAGAGATCGCGCGCGGTCGCGGGGCCGGCGCGCAGCGCGAGCGTGAGGTCTTGCCGCACGGTGTGCGAGCGCGCTTCGGGTTGCTGCGGATCGCGGCGGGCCATCGAGCGCCGAACCTACTCCAGCGCGCGGCTCCGCCCTCCGCGCCGCGATAACCTGCGCGCCTCACCCAAGGAGCCTCCATGCCCAACTCGATCCACGACTTCTCGCACAAGACCATCGACGGCGCGCAGCAATCTCTCGCCGACTACAAGGGCAAGGTGTTACTGGTCGTGAACGTCGCCTCGCGCTGCGGGCTCACTCCGCACTACGCCGGCATGCAGTCGCTCTACGACGAATACAAAGCCCGCGGCTTCGAAGTGCTCGGCTTCCCGTGCAACCAATTCGGCGCCCAAGAGCCCGGCAGCGAAGCCGATATCAAGACCTTCTGCTCCACCAATTACGGCGTCACGTTCCCGATGTTCGCGAAGCTCGACGTCAACGGCGCCACCCGCGCCCCGCTCTACGCCTGGCTGACTTCGGAGAACACGAAGCCCGACGGCCCCGGCGACATCGGCTGGAACTTCGCGAAGTTCGTAATAGGCAAAGACGGCCAAATCGCCGACCGCTTCAGCCCGCGCGCCGAAGCGACCGCGCCCGAAGTGCGCGCCGCAATCGACGCCGCGCTCGCGAAGTAGCGCCGCGCGAACCGCACGAGGAACGTGCAGCGAACGACCTCGCAAAACGAACGCGGCGCCGGCCGCTCGATGCGGCCGGCGCCGCGCCTCTCCCCCTAAGCTCCGATGCTGCTCGCTGCGTCATGCCTCGTAGCCGCCGCGCGCCGAGCACCGCGCCACGTTCCGAGGTGGCGAGTCCCCGATGTCGCCGCTCCGCCTCCAACCGACCCTAACTACCTGAGCCCAAAGTCCCACCCATCCCCACGCCGGTACGAGGACAAAATCCTCCGCGCCGTGTTCGTGATGTGCACCTCATCCGGCCCGTCATAGATCCGCGCAAACCGCGCACTCCGATACATCCGCTCGAGCGGCGTGTCCTCCGTAACACCCTTCGCCCCGAACACCTGAATCGCCCGGTCGATCACGTTGTGCAGCATCGAAGCCCCAACTACTTTGATGAGTGCAATCTCCACTCGCGCCTCATCCCCGCGATCGATCTTCTCCGCCGCTGAGAGCGTCAGCATGCGCGCGCCCTGAATCTCCGCCGCGCTGTCGAACACGAACTTCTGGATCAGCTGCTTGTCCGCGAGCGGGCCGCCGAACGCGACGCGGTTGTTCGCGCGATCGCACATCAAGTCGAACGCGCGCTGCGCCTGCCCGAGCCAGCGCATGCAGTGGAAGATGCGCCCGGGCCCGAGCCGCTTCTGCGCGATCTTGAAGCCCGCCCCGCGCGGCCCGAGCAGGTTCTCCTCCGGCACGCGCACGTCGTCGTACTGCACTTCGCAGTGCCCGCCGGCGTGGCCCATCACTTTGACGTCGCGCAAGATGTTATAGCCGCGCGTATTCGTCGGCACGATGATCATGCTGAACGCGCCGTGATCGGGCGCATCGAGTTCGGTGCGAACCATTACTGTGGTGTAAGCCGCGCGGTTGGCGCCGCTCGTGAACCACTTCTTGCCGTTGATCACCCACTGCCCGTTCTCGAGCCGCGCCGTGGTCTTCAGCTGCGTCGGGTCGGAACTCGCAACGTCGGGCTCGGTCATGCCGAAGCTCGGGAAGATCTCGCCATCGACGAGCGGCTTCAGGTACGCGTCCTTCCACTTCGGCGACGCGTACAGGTGCAGCATGATCGAGTCCTGCAGCGAGTGCGTGCCGAGCGCCACCATCGCCAGCTCGGAGCGCCCAACAACTTCGTTGACGTACACGTAATCGAGGAACGGCATGCCGTGACCGCCGATTTCCTTGGGGTGGCCGAGCGCCCAAAGGCCGGCCTCTTTGGCCTCGCGCATCAGGCCGCGCACGATCTCGCGGCCCTTCTCGTCGCCGCGGTTCTCGATCAGCAACTCCGCGGGATAACACTTCTCCTCCACGAAGCGGCGCACGCGCTCGCGGGTTTCCTGGACGTGCTCGGGGATCTGGAAGCTCATGGGGTTCTCCTTGGTGGACCCGACGCTATCGCCGTTGTGGCGCCGAGTTCCACGAACCCCTGCGCGTGCGCCTCCGGCTCGGCTGGACCGCGCTTTCGATCCCACGTAAGGTCGCCCGCCATCGCCGCGCCTGGAGGCCTCGCTCGTCATGTCCCTCGAACACTTCGACGTGCTGATCGTCGGCGCAGGCATCTCCGGCATCGGCGCCGCCTACCACCTGCAAGACAAATCCCCGGGCCGCTCCTACGCGATCCTCGAAGGCCGCGACGCGATCGGCGGAACCTGGGATTTGTTCCGCTACCCCGGCATCCGCTCCGACTCGGACATGTACACGCTCGGTTTCTCGTTCAAGCCGTGGACGGAGCCGAAGGCGATCGCCGATGGACCGTCGATCCTCGCCTACCTGAACGAGACCGCGCGCGAGCACGGCATCGACCGCAAGATTCGCTTCGGGCATTGGGTGAAGCGCGCGTCGTGGTCGAGCGAGACAGCGCGCTGGACGGTTGACGTTGAACGCGGCGAGGCGCGCGAACTGCTGCGCTTCACGTGCAGCTTCCTGTTCATGTGCAGCGGTTATTACGACTACGCGGGCGGTTACACGCCCGAGTTCCCCGGCGCGGCCGATTTCCGCGGCCCGGTCGTGCACCCACAGAAGTGGACCGCGGACATCGACTACGCCGGCAAGCGCGTGGTCGTGATCGGCAGCGGCGCCACC
Source organism: Deltaproteobacteria bacterium (assembly GCA_031401135.1). Taxonomy (GTDB): domain Bacteria; phylum Myxococcota_A; class UBA9160; order UBA9160; family UBA6930; genus VGRF01. The sequence goes on from JANNRF010000106.1 coordinate 9,803, forward strand.
GCCGTAACACTCGTGCCCGCGCTCGCCGAGCGGGCCGCGCACGTGACGATGCTGCAGCGCTCTCCCACCTACATCGTCGCGATGCCCGACGAAGATCGCATCGCGAACGCGCTGCGGCGCTGGCTGCCGCCGATGCTCGCCTACGGCATCACGCGCTGGAAGAACATCGTGCTCGGCTCGCTGATGTTTCAGTTCTGCCAGCGAGCGCCGGAGCGCGCGAAGCGCCTCTTCGTCGGCGGTGTGCGCAAGGCGCTCGGCGCGGGCTTCGACATCGAGCGCCACTTCACGCCGAGCTACGGCCCCTGGGATCAGCGGCTCTGCCTCGTCCCGAACGGCGATCTGTTCAGCGCGCTGCGCGAGGGCCGCGCCTCCGTCGTCACCGATCAGATCGAGCGCTTCACCGAGACGGGCATCCGCCTGAAGTCGGGCGACGAGTTGCCCGCGGACCTAATCGTCAGCGCCACGGGGCTCAACTTGAAGTTCATCGGCGGCCTGCAAATCACGGTGGATGGCAAGCGCATCGATCCGGCGCAGCAGATGACCTACCGCGGCATGATGCTGAGCGACGTACCCAACCTGGCCTGGTCGTTCGGCTACACGAACGCGTCGTGGACGCTGAAGTGCGACCTCACCTGCGAGTACGTGTGCCGCGTGCTCAACCACATGGCGGAGCACGGGCACACCGAGTGCCGCCCGCTCGTGAGCGACCCCGAAGTGCGCGTGGAAGAATTATTCCCGCTCACGTCCGGCTACATCCAGCGCAGCAAGCACATGTTCCCGAAGCAAGGCTCGAAGCTGCCCTGGAAGCTCTACCAGAACTACGCGCTCGACTTGATGCTGATCGGCTACGGGCGCGTGGACGACGGCGCGATGCAGTTCTCTACGCCGGCGCCGCGAGCGACTGAGGCGCGCGCGCCGATCGCAGCCTGATCCCTCGCCGCGCACTTTGCCCGGAGGCTTCGCATGATCCTCGGCGTCCATCATCCCGCACTCGCGGTGCCTAACATGCAGCGAGCGCTCGACTTCTACTGCGGCGTGCTCGGCTTCCGGCCCGTGATGGAAGCGGAGTTGCCAAGCGGTTACCCGCCGCTCAGCCAAGCGCTCGGCATCGCGGATGCCGCATGCCAGGTGCGCATGGTGCGCAAGGGCAATTCCTGCATCGAGCTGTTCGAGTTCCGCGACACCGAGGCGGGAACCGCGAACCGCCGTGTGAACCGCCAAGGCATTACGCACTTCGCACTCGCGAGCGATGCGATCGAGAAGGATTACGCGCACCTCGCTGCGAATGGCGTCGCGTTCAACGCGCCGCTGTTCGGCGAGGCGCCGACGCGCTTTGCGTACGGGCGCGACCCCTTCGGCAATGTGATCGAGCTGCTCGAGCACGCGCCGGGCGCGGCCACGGGGCTGCGCTTCGAGGATTGAGCCCGCGCGCGCGAGCTACTTCCGCGCGAGCTCCGCCATCAGCTCCATCGTCTCCGCGTTCGCGCCGTTGAGCACGAGCCCCGTCGCGCCCGAATCGCGCCACTCCGCATAGCGCTCGACGATGCGCGCGCGCGGCCCCACCAGCGCGCCGTCGTCGAGGTACTCGTCCGGCACCGCGGCCGCGGCCTCGGCCTTGCGGCCCGCGAGGAACAGCTCCTGGATGCGCTTGGCCGCATCGCCGTAGCCGCGCCGCACCATCATGTCATTATGGAAGTTCTTGTTGCGGTGCCCCATGCCGCCCACGTAGAGCGCGGTGCCGGGCTTCATGCGCGCGAGCGCGCCGCGCACGTCGTTCGTGATCTGCGCGAAGCACATCGGCATGATCTCGAAGCCCGCGAGCGATTTGCCGCCGCCCGCGCGCGCGAAGCCCGCATCGAGCCAAGGCTGGTAGGTCTTCATCATCCCCGGCACGAACGAGAGCGGCAGCCAGCCATCCGCGATCTCGGCGGTGAGCTTTACGTTCGTCTCGGTGCCCGTGCCGAGCCACACCGGAATGCGCGGGTTCATGTGCAGGATCGACTGCAGCGGCTTGCCGATTCCCAGCGAACCAGGGCCCTTGTAGGGCAGCTGAATCTCCAGCCCGTCGTGCGACACGGGCCCATTCCGCGCGAGAATTTTCTTAACAATCGTCACGTAGTCCTTGATCCGGTGATATGGCCGCCCCCAAGGCTCGCCATACCAACCCTCGACGATCTGCGGCCCCGAAACACCGAAGCCCGCAATGAAGCGATCCCCGCCCGCCAGCGCATCGATCGTCGCCGCCTGCATCGCCGCCAGCGCCGGCGTCCGCGCCGCGAGCTGCATCACTGCCGTCCCGAGCTTGATGCGCTTCGTCAGCGCCGCGATGAACGCCAGCGGCGAAGTCGCATCCGACCCATACGCCTCCGCCGTCCAAACCGAATGAAACCCGAGCGCCTCCGCCCGCAGAATCATCTCCATGGGCAACTCGAGCTTCGCCCCCGAATACCCAAGCATTAGGCCCAGCTTCATCTCAGATCTCCTCGATGCCGCTCACCGGCACGATGCACGTCCTATCACCGAAGACGAACGGATTCCGGTTCGCTCGATGCGAACCGGAATCCGCCCTCCCCTAATCAACTCGTTCGATCGCACAACCGCAGAAGCCCGCACCGAGACGCACCGAGAAAAGCGAGGGGCGGGAGGGGATCCTGGAGCGGAGGAGCGCGAGACCTCGCAACCAAACCCCAACCTTCTCGCTGCCCCAACACTCGCGTAAACCTGCGTAAAGCCCCGCTGCACTCGTGTTCGCCCCAACGCAGCGTGATTCCCGCCTGACCCGCAGGTGCACCGTGCAAGCGACCGCAGCGGAACGGAGCCCCCTCCCGCCCCGCAGCGCTGCCCGCAACAACTCGATCCTACGAGCACCCAATCCCCTCGACCCGCAGCGCCCAAGCCATCGCGCCCTCCAAAAGCACCCGCATCTCCGGCTCCGCATACGACTTCGCCTGATGCCCGAGCGCCGAATACAGCGCGCGCCCGTTTCCAACGCAGTGGTGCCAGACCATCGGGTGATCCCCGCCCTTCATCGAAATATCCGTATCCGACCCCAAAAACTTCAGCCGCGGCGAATAACTGCTCTCGTCGACGTTCACGAGCACCAGAAACCCCGCCCGATCGCGCGCAGTGCGCTCGAACGAGTAGATCTCCTCTTCGTGCTGCCACTTCTCAGGCAACTTCGCCGAGGCCGGGTGCAGCGGATTCTCCGTGCGCCAGGTCGCGGTCTGAAACTGCGGCCCTATCGTATGCCCGATGAACTGCGCGCCGATCAGTTCCTCGACGTACCAGTCCCAGTCGTATTCGGTGTCGCCGCCCGCGCCGTGCACGCCCACGAACCCGCCGCCCGCTTCGATCCAGGTCTTCAGCGCTTCGCGCTGGCCAACGTCCAGCACGTCGCCGCTCACCTGATGCCACACGGTCGCCTGGAACTTTGCGAGCTGCTCGGCGTTGAAGACGGCGCCGTTCTCGGTGTGAAACACCGACCAGCCGCGGCTCTTCGCGATCTGCTCGATCAGCGCGACGCCCGCCGGGATCGCCTCCGTGTGGCGGAAGCCGTTGGTCTTGGTGAACACGAGCAGCGCAGGTGCTGTTAGGGCAGCGGGCAGCTCGGGCGGCGTCGTCTCGTGCTCGTGGCTCGGGAACCAGACGCGCAGGATGTCGCAGCCGCCGAGCGCGAGCGCGGTGCTCGCAAGCAGTGCGATGGCCAGCGCCCGCCGCATTCGCGAAGGGGTCGTCATGTGGATCTCCTCGTTAGGCGAGCGGGCTCGCTCAGCGCGTTTGCAAGTAAGCGATCAAGTCGCGCAGCTCGCGCGGCGTGAGCCCGAACGCGGTCGGCGGCATCGCTGAGCTCGGCGGCGTGCGCGAGGCGACATCGCGCAGCGCGATGCGGCGCGGCTCGCCCTCGCCGGTGTCGACGACGATCGCGCTCTGGCTTTCCTCGAGCTGCGCTCCGTTCACCACGCTGCCATCGCGAAGTGTTACGGCGACCGCGCCGAAGCCGGGCGCGATCTGCGCCTGCGGCAGCAGCACGGATTCGAGCAGGCTGCGCGCGTCGTGGCGCTGCGAGACGCCCGCGAGATCGGGGCCCGCGCCCGCGCCGTGCCCGCCGCTGCCGTGGCAGCGCATGCACTCCGCGGCTTCGCTTTCGAACACCTGCGCGCCAAGCGAAGCGTCGCCGCCCGCGAGCGCGAAGCCGTAACGCGCGAGCACGTCATCCGCGGGCAGCGCGGCCTCGTACGCTGCGAGTTTCGCGGCGAGTGCGGCGCCGCCGTGCGTGCGCACGGCTTCGAGCGCGTCGAGCTGCACCTCCGCTGCGAGCGTGTCGCCCGCGAGCGCATCGAGCGCCCGTGCGAGCGCGGCCTCTGCGCGCGGATCCTGCGCGCGCGCGAGCGCGGCGTATGCGCGCTGCCGCTCGACGAGCGGCGCGCTGGTCCCGACCGCGAGCAACGCCGTAACACCCTCCGCGGGCGCGAGCTGCGCGAGCACATCGCGCGCAGTCGCACGCAACCCCGGCGCAGCGCCCGCGAGCGCGAGCCTCGCCGCTCTCACCGCCTCCGCGTGCGCACTCTCGTCCGCGCGCCCAGCGAGCGCGCGCAGCGCCGCCTCGCGCGCCTCGGGCTTCGCGATCGCGTCGTTCGCGCGCGCGGCGAGCTCCGCGTTGTCGAGAGGCAGCCGTCCATAATCAGTTGCGATCGCCATCGCGCGCTCGCCGAGATCGCCCTGCACGAGCGCGCGACCGTGGGCGTCGAGCGCTGCGAATACCACTTCGGGGCTGCGCTCGGGCAGCGGGCGATAGAACCCGAGCACGATCTCGCGCGGCTCCGGCGTTGCGAAGTGCGCGAGCGCTTCGAGCGCGACTTCGCGCAGCGCCTTCGCGTGGCGCTCGTCGGCCGCGTAGGCGGCGATCGCGCTCGCGTTCTCGGCGCGCCCCTCGGCGAGGTTCGCGGCGATTGCGCGGCGATGCAGCGCGAAGCCGGTTTGCACGTCGTCGCCCGCGACGGGTTCGAGCTGCGCGAGCCTGGCCGCAAGCGCGGCGTTCGCGCCAGCAATCGGCACGTCGTGAATTGCGCGCGCGGCTTCCGCCACGAGCAAGCGGTCTTCGTCCGCGAGAAACTGCGCGATGCGCGCGTCCTTCCACCAACGCAGTGCGAGCAGCGCGCCGAGCCGCACCGAGCGCGATTCGTCGCTCGCGTGGGCGAGCACCGCGTCGGCATCGCCGATGCGTTGCAGCGCCCAGGCTGCGGCGTGGCGGATGAACACGTCCGCATCCGCGTTCTCCCGTAACAGCTCGAACAGCGGCGCTACCGCTTCGCGGGCGCCGAGCGCACCGAGCGACTGCGCGGCGAAGAAGCGCACGCGCGGGCTCTCGTCGCGCAGCAGCGCGATCAGCAGCGGCGCGAACTGCGCGGCGCGCGCATCGCCGGCGACGCGCGCGAGCTGCGCGCGCAACTCGGGCGCGAGGCCATTCGCGAACGCAGCATCTTCGAGCCCGGCGAGCGCGGGCGCGCCGATCTGCGCGAGCGCCCAGAGCGCGTGAATACGCGCGAGCTCCGGAGCCTGCGCCTCGCGCAGCGCGGTGAGCAGTGGCGCCGCGTCCGCACGCCGCGCGAGCTCGTACTGCGCGCGCAGGCGAATGCGCTGATCGACGTGGCCGAGCAGCCTGACAAGTTCCGCTGCATCGCGCTGACGAAATCCTTCGCGCGCGAGCCTCGCGGTCTCGATCACGCGCGCGTCCTTGCGCGCCTCGGCGTTCTCCATCACGAGGATCCGCTGCTTGTTCGAGAGCGCTTCGAAATGCGCGACGAAGAAACGCCCGTCGAAGCCGAACGCGAAATCCGTCGCGACGACCTGCGAGACGAACGGCTTTGCATCGAGCATGCGGAAGCCAGCCCCGACCGGCTCGATGCCGAACGACCAGATCTGCGAGACCGCCGGCGTGTAGCGATAGTCCGCCATGAAGAAGCGGCCCTGATAAGCGTCGCCGAGGCCGGTGCCCGGGTAGTGCGCGAAACCGGAAGGCCCGCGGCCGAGGTGCGCGATCGGCGGAACGACCCAGGCGGGCTGCTCCGCGTGCTGCGTTTGCCACAGCTTCTCCGCGACCCACGCCGCGCGCGGATACGGCGCGGTCATGGTCTGGAACGGCATCGCCCAGCCCGCGTCGCTGCCTTCGATCAGGTAGGCAATGCGCGCTTCGTCTTCGGAATCCGAGTTGTTCTCGCCCGTGAACAAGTTCCCATAATCATCGAAGGCGAGTTCCTGCGGGTTGCGCAGACCTGTCGCGAACACTTCTAGGTTCGAGCCGTCGCGGTTCACGCGGAAGACCGCGCCGCGGCCGGGGTCGAGCGGCGGTTCGAGCAGCTTGCCCTCGCGCGTCGTCACCGAATAGCCGCGGTCGCCCATCGAGAAGTAGATCTTGCCGTCGGGCCCGAGCACGAGGCCGTGCAAGTCGTGGCCGCCGAGTGAAGACTTCACGCCCCAGCCTTGGGCGATGTCATTCCGCTGCTCGGGCACGCCATCGCCGTCCGTGTCGGTGAGCTTCACCAGAAACGGGATGCTGGTGATCCACAGCTCGTCGTCGATCGTGAGCACACCGGAGGCGAGCCCGTCCACCGCGTCGTTCCACGAGATCAAGTCTTTGCGCGCGTCCGCCACGCCGTCGCCGTTCTCGTCCGTGAGCATCAGCACCTTGTCGGAGCGGCTCGTGAACCAACCCTCGCCGTCTGTGAAGAGCAGCGACTTCTCCCACTTCGCGTAATAGGCGCGGCGGTCTTCGACCGTGCGCGAAGCGAGATCGTCGAGCAGCCAGTACATGTGCTGGCGGTTATCAGGCACTCCGCCTTGGTTGCGATCCGCCTCGGTCACGAACACGCGGCCGAGCGGGTCGACATCGAGCGCGACCGGCGTCGAGCGCAACAGCGTGTCGTCCCAGAGCCGCGAAGTCATGCCCTCGGGCAGCAACGCGGGGCAGCCCGTGACGGCGCAGTTTGCGCGGCCCCAGATCTCCAGCGCGACGAGCTGGTAGAGCGTGAAGAAGCGGACCTCCTCGCCTGCGGCCTTGCGGTAGTAGGCGGTGATGCCGCCGATCGCGAGCGCTGCGACGAGGACGATCCCGAGCGCGATTCCGAGAATCCAGCGCAACAACTTCACGCCACCGACTCCCACCGTTTGCTCGCAGCCGAGCGCTCGATCGCCGCGAGCACGCGCTGGTTCGCGAGCCCGTCCGCGAAGCTCGGGCTCACCGCTTCGCCGCGCACAAGCGCGCCCACGAAATCCGCGATCGTGTGCACGAAGCTGTGCTCGTAGCCGAGCAGGTGCCCCGGCGGCCACCACGCTCCCACATAAGGATGGCTCGCGTCGGTCGCGAGCAGGGTGCGAAAGCCCGAGTTCGCGCCTTGTTCTTCGTACAACTCGAGCTCGTTCAAGCGCTCGAGATCGAACGCGAGGCTGCCGCGCGAGCCGTTGATCTCGAAGCGGTTCGCGTTCTTGCGCCCCGTCGCGAAGCGCGTGCCTTCGAGCGAGCCGATCGCGCCGCCCGCGAAGCGCACGAGCGCAAGCGCCGCGTCGTCCACATCCACACGCCCTTTGCCGCCGCCGCCCGGCAGCGGGCGCTCGCCAATGAACGTGTGCAGCAGCCCGCTCACCTCCGTGATTTCGCCAATTAGGTGACGTGCGAGATCCACCTGATGCGAGCCGATGTCGCCGAGCGCGCCACTGCCGGCTTTCGCCTTCTCGAGCCGCCACACGCGCGGGAAAGCCGGGTCGACGAGCCAGTCTTGGAGATAGGCGCCGCGAAAGTGGTGCACTGTGCCGAGGCGGCCTTCCGCGACGAAGCGCTGCGCGAGCGCGATCGCCGGTACGCGCCGGTAGTTATGGCAGACGAGGTTCGCGACGCCGGCCGCGCGCACCGCGGCCGCCATCGCCTCGGCTTCGGCGACCGTGTTCGCGAGCGGCTTCTCGCACACGATCGCCTTGCCCGCCTGCGCCGCTGCGATCGCGATCTCCGCGTGCGAATCGCCTGGCGTGCAGATGTCGACGACATCCACGTCCGGGCGCCTAATTGCCGTGCGCCAGTCCGTGGTGTGCTCCGCGAAGCCGAGCTTTGCGGCGGCGGCCTCGAGCTTCGCGCCATCGCGCGCGCACACCACCTGCAGCACGGGTTCGACGGGCAGCTCGAAGAAGCGCGGCGCCTGCCGCCAGGCGTTCGCGTGCGCGCGGCCCATGAACTCGCAGCCGATCATCGCAACGCGGAGCTTGGCTTTGGGCAAGCGGAGGAACCTCGGGGAGCGGCGGACGCTACCCCGGGAAACACAAGAAGCCGTCAGAGCCGCTCCGGCTTTTCCTAGAGTGCGCGTGGGAGGCGCGCCATGCGCTCGCTCGCGCTCGCTGACGGCACACAGATCGCTTATCAGGAGCACGGCGCGGGCGCGCCGCTGCTGCTGCTGCACGGCATCACCGAGGACCACCGCGCCTGGGACGAGATCGCGGCCGAGCTCGCGCAGGGCGCGCGCGTGATTCGTATCGATCTGCCGGGACACGGCGCTTCGTCGCCGCTGCCTGATTACTCCGCGTTCACGCTGGCTACCGCCGTCTCAGAGTTCTTGCGCGCGCTCGAGCTGCGCGAGCCGCCCCACGTCGTCGGCCACTCGCTCGGCGGCCTGATCGCGACGCTGCTCGGCGCGCTCACGCCCGTGCGCTCGATCGTCAACGTCGATCAGGCCTTCTTGTTGGGCCCGTTCATCGAGCTCGTGCGCCGGATCGCACCGCGCCTCGCCGGCGACGGGTTCTGCGACGCGATGAACGAGGAAATGGAGCTGCTCGGAGGCGCGCGCTTGCCCGAGCGCATTCGCGACGAACTGCGGCGCTACCGCGTGGCCGAGCGCGCGCCGGTGGTGCGCGGCCTCTGGCTGCCGCTGCTCGCGCAAGATGAAGCGGCAGTGCTCGCGACACTACTGCCCGTGCTGAAGCAAGTGCGCACGCCGTATCTCGCGCTGCACGGCGACGACCCGGGCGCCGGCTACGCCGAGTGGCTGCGCGGCGCGATCCCCGGCGCACAAACCGAGACGTGGCCCGGCCTCGGCCACTGGCTCCACCGCATCGAGCCCGCCCGCTTCCTCGTCCGCCTCCGCGCCTTCCACTCGAACGGGGACGTTCCACGACGAACGCGTCGAAACACCCCGGGACGTTCCACGACGAAATTGCCCAGGCGGATTTGATCACCCCTCTCGGCTGAAGCGGCACACCGTGGGCGGAGTTTCGTCGTGGAACGTCCCCATTCGAACTTCGAGGTGCGATGATCGGGCGATGCACTACGCACTCACGATGTTCCCGACGGATTACTCGATCCAGCCTGCGGAGATTGCGCGCGAGGCGGAGGCGCGCGGCTTCGAGTCGCTCTGGTTCCCGGAGCACACGCATATTCCGGTCGAGCGGAAGTCGCCGTGGCCGGGCGGGCCTGAACTGCCGAAGATGTATTACGACGTGTACGAGCCGTTCGTCGCGCTGACGGCCGCGGCCGCGGTGACGACGCGGCTGAAGGTCGCGACGGGCATCTGCCTCGTCGTGCAGCGCGACCCGCTGCAGACCGCGAAGAGTGTCGCGACGCTCGACCGCATCTCGAACGGGCGCTTCCTGTTCGGCATCGGCGCGGGCTGGAACGCCGAGGAGATGCGCAACCACGGCACCGAGTTCAAGACGCGCCTCTCGCTGATGCGCGAACGCGTGCTCGCGATGAAGGAACTCTGGACGCAAGCGAAGCCCGAGTTCCACGGCAAGTTCGTCGAGTTCGCGCCCGTAATGACTTGGCCGAAGCCGGTGCAGAAGCCGCACCCGCCAATCCATGTCGGAGGCGGCTTCCCGAAAGCGGCTGAGCGCGCGATCGATTACGGCGACGGCTGGATGCCCATCTTCGGGCGCGACGAGATCCTCGAGCGCATTCCCGAAGTGCGCGAGCGCGTGCGCGCCGCCGGCCGCGACCCTGACAAGTTCGAGATCTCGATCTTCGCCGCGCCGCCGCAGCCCGAGCTGCTCGCGCGAGCGCGCGACGCGGGCGTCACGCGCTGCGTGTTCGGGCTCCCGCCCGCGAAGGCGGAGGAAGTGCTGCCGCTGCTCGACAGTTACGCGGAGTTGATGCGAAAACTCGGTTGAGCGTCGCCGACCGGTGTAGGCTGCCTTCTCAACTTTTCAGGAGGGGCCATGCATTTCGACGCTCTCGTTTCATTCGTGATCGCACTCGCGCTGCTCGAGTACTTCGTGTTCAGCACGCTCGTGGGCCGCGCGCGCGGCAAGTACAACGTGCCGGCGCCGGCGATTTCGGGGCACCCCGTGTTCGATCGCTACTTCCGCGCCCACCAGAACACACTCGAGCAGCTCGTGATCTTCGTGCCGAGCATGCTGATCTTCTCGCAGGTCTTCGATCCGAGGATCGCGGCCGGCCTCGGCGTCGTCTTCATCATCGGCCGCGCGCTCTACTTCCAAGGCTACGTGGCCGAGGCCGGCAAACGCGGCTCCGGCTTCCTGATCGGCGCCCTCGCGCAGATGGCGCTGCTGCTCGGCTCGCTGGTCGGCGCGGGCATGCTGGCGCTGGGCTGAGATGGCCCCTGCGGCGGACGGCAGCACTGTCCGTGCATCGCTGCGATTCAACTCTCTCCTGCGAGATGTCGGGATCGATCCGAGCAGGGTGCGATTGGTCAGGCATCGCGATCCTGAATGCCAACGTGATGTCTACAAGGCGGCGGTTGATCGAGATCAACGCTTCGAGCAGTACCAGAACGCGCAAGGCAGCGAACGCGTGGTGGCCACGATCCGAAGGGCGTCCCACCTTGCGGCCTTCGTCGTCGAGCCTGGGTCTCATGCCACGCTCTTCGTCGGAATCTGGCAATTGCTCTCACTGCGGGCTGGGAATGCGCCTGACCCGTTCCGTGGCAGAACGGGAGACTCGCCCCACGGCGTGATCATCGATTCGAAGCGCGTCCCTGAGCTGGATGAACTTCACGCGCGACTCGTGATCGACTGGGGCGGAGGCGAGCGAGCGTGGGTTCAGCGAGCTGATCGCGGCGACAAAGAGATCTCGGAAATTCGACGTACCGCGGCATCAGAGCAGCCGTTTCCTGGATTTCTGAAACTGAGATGCGCACTCGATGGAGTTGGCGAACTGCCGCGGTTGTGGAGCGAGCGGCTTGCTGAAACGAGAGGAATCTATTTGCTCGTAAATCGGAAGACGGGGAACCAGTATGTCGGCTCGGCGACAGGCGACGGCGGATTCCTCGAGCGCTGGCTGGGCTACTCCAACGGCCATGGGGGGAACGTCGCTCTCAAGGAGCTTCGGGGGATGGCTGCCGACTACGACGCTTGCATCCTCGAGACTGCAGGGAGCAGCGCGGACTCGAAGGCAATCCTTGCTTCCGAGGATCGTTGGAAGACGAATCTCGGAAGCCGTGCGCATGGCCTGAATCGGAACTAGGGACAACGCCCTAACACGGCGCGAACGTGAACACCGCCGTGCCGATCGTGAACCAGAGCGCCGCATACGCGAGCCCGTAGCCGTAGAAGCTGCGGAAATCGACGCCCGCGATGCCGGCGACCACGACGTACCAGAACGGCGACGCGAGG
>JANNRF010000107.1:0-5268 GCA_031401135.1 Deltaproteobacteria bacterium
CTCGACAAGGGCATCATTGATCGCGCTGCGGGTGCCATCATCCCTGCTCGCGCGGGTATTCAGGCTCGCCTGGTCGGCCTCGTCGTCAATAACAAGGCACGTCAAGCCGCGGACATTCCCCACCTTGAAGTTTTCAATCAAGGTCCTCAGAAGCCGTGCATTCTTCGTCGTGACGATCGCGCAGGTTCCGCGTTTCACGCGTTCTAGTAACGTGTCGGCGTTCCTGAAATCAGCCTTCGCGATGATGTCCATGCCCGGAAACGACTCTCGGACACGATCTAGCGTCTGGGCGTAGAGGGGGTCGTTGTCGGACGTCAGTACAAGGATCGTCCGATACCCCTCATCCGCTCCCATCGCGCCGGTGACTGTCAGCACGCCCGTCTTGCCGCTTTGGATCAACCCATAGATGAGGCCGTTGGTATGAGCCTGCCCACCAGCGAGTGGTTTCACCCATTTGCCCGCGACGGCCGCTGCTGTTGAGGAGATCTCTGCGACCTCGCTCGCGTTCCCGATCTGCGTCAGCAGAAGCTCGAGCACTTGATCCTGATGCTTCATCGCGACCTCAGGTGGTGTTGAGAATTCTCTTCCAGGCCAACGGCGGAACCTTCCGGGCGAGCTGGCCATCCGGGCCACCAACCGCGTAGTGCTCGCCGTGCTGGCGATAGCACGCGATATGTACAGAGGATGCTCTCGCTCGTGCGATGCCGAAGTAGTCGTCGCTGGCTAGAGCCGCGATACCGTCAGAACCGCAGACGAGGCCGATCACGAGGCGTTGCGTTTGAGATTTCTCCCTGAGCAGCAACTGCTCATCGGGGACGAATGTAAATCCCCATGGGATACGCACTTTCGTGCTGTACTTGAGGTGCGCAAGGAAGCGTCCGTTGAGAACGAAGAACGGAGGCTCGTATCGGACGGTCAGCTCGCCTCCGCCGCGAAGAAGAAGCGCTAGCGCTGCACCTTCGTAAAATTCTTGCTTCCCGATTGCCACTCGATTCCCCGCGACCGACTGCTGTGCTTGCATGATGAGAACTACCACACAGGTGGCAGTAGACCCAACAGCCACACTCGCGGCCCGGCGAGGCACGAGGTGCACACCGGAGCCTGCGCGAACCCGGAACATCGAGCGCAGCCGCTCGTGCCGGCTGGTCTGCGACGCACATCCACCGCTACTCAGCTTGCGGGGCTGCCTGCTTCTTCGCGGCTGCCGCGGTCTTCCTCGCGCGCGGCTTCGCGCTCTTCGCCGCCGCCGCCTTCCGCGCGCCGCCCTTCTTCTTCGCGCGCACGACGCGCGTCGTGCCCGGATCCGGCTTCTTGCCAACACGCCTTCCGCCGCGTGCAGGCTTCTTCGCCGGCACAGCACCCGCGCTTTTCGCGCCATCTGCCACTGCACCCTCGGCTCCCTCCGCCTTCGCCCCCATCTTCCCGCGCGGCGGAAACTCGAACCCATGCCGCCCCGTTTCCTTCATCACGAGCTGCGCCGAGAACGGGCGCCCCATGCGCGAGGTGAAGTCCGTGAGCAGCTCGGTCTTGCCGTCGCGCAGATATACGAGCGCTTCCTCGCGCGTGATCTCGCGCTTGCAGACAGTGCGCGGGAACACGAACAGCGCGTGGTCGGCCTTTTCGGGCTTCTCGGGCGCCGGCACGCCGGCTTCGCGCGCGGCTTTCTTGGCGGCGCGGAAGGCGGTCTGCACTTCGGCGTCGGCGAGCCACGCGGTGCATGCGAAGTGCGTCGAGGTCTCGAGAATCTTGCACTCTTCGCCGCCGAACGGGCATGCACCTAACGCCTCGGTGTTGACTTCGTATTCGGGCGTCTCGCTGGCGGCTTCTTCGTTCCAGCCGGCGGGCGCCACTTGCAGGCGCCACTCGTCGCGGTCGATTTCGAGGTTCGCGCGGTAGGTGCGCCCGCTGCGCGCGGTGAAGCCGTCGAGCACGGGGGTGCGGCCGTCCCTTAACAAGGCTGCGATCGCAGTGCGGTCGAGGTAGCGGCCCGAGGTGTCTTTCCAGAAGCGCATCGGGCAATCGGGCGTGGTCTCGGGGCGCGCCGGGTCTTCCTGGCAGCGGTAGAACCAGGCCATCTCGATGACGGGCTTGCCGCAGGCGGGGCACGGGCCGAGCTCGGCTTCTTTCTCGTAGAGCTCGTCGTACTCGAAGGTCTTGGTGCGCTCGACGATCTCGCTGGCGTACTCCTTCATCTCGGCGATGAAGTCTGCCGCGGTGCGGCCGCCGTTCTCGACTTGCTTCAGGTGCTGCTCGATCTCGCCTGTTAGGGCGGCGGAGGCCAGCCGGTCCACATGGATGCGGCGCAGCGTGTCGATCAGCCGGATGCCCTTCACGCTCGGTCGCAGCGATTTGCCTTGCCGCACGGCGTAGCCCTTGCCGATCAGGTTCTCGATGATGTCGGCGCGCGTGGCGGGCGTGCCGATGCCCTTCTCATGGAGGACGGCCGCCAGATCTTCGTCGTCGAGATCCTTGCCGGCGTTTTCCATCAGCGTGAGCAGGCGGCCTTCGGAGATGCGCGCGGGCGGCTTGGTTTCTTCCTCGATCGAGAGCACCTCTTGTGTGCGCACCGCAACGTCATTCGCTTCGTCGCGGCCACGCGCGAGCGCGGGCAGCGGCGGCGCGGCCTCTTCGTCTTCGCCTGCGGGCAGCACAGCGCGCCAGCCAGGTTCCATTAGGGCGCGCGTGCGCGTGCGGAAGCTCTCGCCGCCGGCAACCGTGGTGCGCTCGACGCGCTCCCACAATGCGGCGGGATGGAACGCGCCGAGGAAACGTCGCGTCACGAAGTCGTAGACGCGGCGCGCGTCGGCGCGCATGTCGGCGGGCGGGAGCACGCCGGTGGGTACGATCGCGAAGTGGTCGGAGACGCCGGCGTCATCGAACACGCGGTCTTGGTTGAGCAGGCCGTCGCGCAGCAGCCGCTTCGCGCCGGCAGCGTAATCGCTGACGCCGTCGCCGCGCGCGTCCGAGAGCTTCTCGAGCACGGTGTTCACGGTCTCGCGGTAGTCGCTCGGCAGGCAGCGCGAATCGGTGCGCGGGTAGGTGAGCAGCTTGTACGCCTCGTAACAAGACTGCGCGGCGCCGAGCACGCGGCGCGCGCTCCAGCCGAAGCGGCGGTTGCCCTCGCGCTGGAGGCTCGTGAGATCGAACAGCGGCGGCGCGCTCTCGCGTGATGGCTTGCGCGTTTCGCTCGCGAGCGCGGCGCCAACCCCTGCGGCTGTCCCGATCTGCGCGGCGGCGACGATCGCTTCGGCGCGCCCTCGCTCGAAGATGCGGTCGTCGCGACGCTCTTCGTCCTCGTTCGTCGCGAAGGCCGGATCGAACCAGGTGGCGGTGTAGTTATGGTCCACCGCCGCGAAGCTCGCCGTCACGCGCCAGAGCGGGCGCGGCACGTGGGCCAGCACCTCGATCTCCTTGTCCACCAGCAGCGCGAGCGTCGGCGTCTGTACGCGGCCGGCCGACCACGCGCGCGTCTCCTTGCGGCTCTTCAGGCGCTTGGTGAGCGCGCGCGTCGCGTTCATGCCGATCAGCCAGTCCGAATAGGCGCGGCACTCGGCGGCCTGCGCGAGGCCTTCCAGCTGCTTGCCAGGCATTAGGTTGCGGAAGCCGTTGCGGATCGATTCGGTGGTCATCGACTGCAGCCAGAGCCGCTCGATCGGCTTGGTCGTCTCGAGGTACCGCGCGATCTCGCGGAAGATCAGCTCGCCCTCGCGGCCGGCGTCGCAGGCGTTCACGAGGCGGTCGACGTCGTCGCGCTTCGCGAGCTTCTCGATCACGCGAATGCGGTCCGTGTGCCCCTTCTTCTTCTTGAACTGGAACGTCTCGGGCAGGATCGGCAGCACGTCCAGCGTCCAGCGCTTGAACTTCACGTCGATCTCTTCCGGCTCGAGCAGCTCGAACAGGTGGCCGACAGCGAAGGTCAGCACTCGGTCGTCGCTCTCCCAGTAGCCCTCGTGCTCGGTGAACCCACCGAGGGCCGCCGCGATATCGCGCGCCACGCTCGGCTTCTCCGTGATCACGAGTCCTTTGGCCACTGCGCCCCCGCTCTGCACCCCGAGGGGCGCGTTTGCAGCTTCCCATCCTTAAGAGCCCGGCGAACTCGATCGGCCCGCCGGACAGGCGGCCCGATTTAGCCCTCGGTTTCCGGCGTGGCAAACCGAGCCCCTGCGGGAAGCCCCGAAGTGAGCCCTCCGGTCGGGGTGTTTCAGGCCGAACTTGAGGAGAGCTGCCGGTTCCTCTGGCTTGCGAGCTGCGACCCCGTGCCGGACGCTGGCGCGCCCTCGACAGGAGCCCCCCGTTGTCCCAAGCCCAGCCGATTACCGGCCTCACCGCCGACCGCATCGCGCCGCACGTGTTCCTGTGCGGCGATCCGGAGCGCGTGCCGCGCATCAGCGCGAGCTGGCAGAACGCGCGCGAGGTGTGCCGCGTGCGCGAGTACCGCGTGGTCACGGGCGAACTGGGCGGCGTGCCGTTGTGCGCGGCGTCCACCGGGATCGGCGCGCCGAGCACGGCCGTGATCCTCGAAGAGCTGATCAAGCTCGGCGCGCACACCTTCATCCGCGTCGGCAACAGCGGCGGGCTCGCGCCGGAACTCGCGCTCGGCGACCTGGTTGTTACGACCGGCGCGGTGCGCGACGACGGCACCAGCAAGACCTATGTGATCCCGGAGTTCCCGGCGGTTGCGGATCACGAGATCGTGGGCGCGCTGCTCGCGGCGGCGCGCGCGCGCGGGGCGCGGCATCGCGCGGGGATCACCTGGTCGCTCGACGCGTTCTACATCCGGAACGCCGTGCTCACCGCGGACGGCGGGATGGGCTCGATGAGCGTGGGCGGTTATTGGGCGCACGCGCATCGGCAGCGCATCGAAGACATGCGCGCGGCAAGAGTTCTCAACATGGAGATGGAGAGCGGCGTGCTGCTCACGCTGGCGGGGCTGTTCGGGGTGCGCGCGGGCTGCATCTGCGTGGTGAGCGACCGCACGCCGTGGAGTGGGCCGGCGGAGATCGACCTCGATCGGAACATGGCGGTGTGTATCGAGGTGGCGACGGCGGCGATGCTGGCGGTGGCGAGGCGGTAGTTGTTCGTCGGGGACGTTGCACGACGAAATTGATGCGCTCGTTGTGCCGGGGAGTGACGACGGGGCGGCGGGCTGCGGCGGCTTGTGCCTCGGCCGGGCCTTTGGCGTTTCGCGGCGTTGTCGCGATGCGAGGCTGCCGGGTATTCCGCGGCATCGCGTTGGGCCCGGCCTCCGGTTTTACCTCGCCGCCGCAG
>JANNRF010000108.1:0-4324 GCA_031401135.1 Deltaproteobacteria bacterium
TCGACCTTCGTGTTCGAGAGCGCCGAAGAGGGCAAGAGCTTCTTCGAAGTCGCCTACGGCCTGCGCGCCGCGCGCGCCGGCGAAGAGCCAGGCTTGATCTACAGCCGCATCAACAACCCCGATCTCGAGATTCTCGAAGACCGCCTAACACTCTGGGACGATGCCGAAGCCGCCTGCGTGTTCGTGAGCGGCATGGCCGCCATCGCGACCAGCCTGCTCGCTTACTGCCGCCCCGGCGACGTGGTGGTGCACAGCGAACCGCTCTACGGCGGCACCGACCACATGCTGCGCGCCGTGCTCCCGCAGTTCGGCATCCGCGCCGTCGGCTTCCCGGCCGGCGTGCCCATCGAACAGATCGCGCCGCGCCTGCGCAGCGAACTCGCCGACGCGCACATCGGCTGCGTGCTGATCGAGACGCCCGCAAACCCGACGAACGCGCTCGTCGACATCGCCGGCGTTGTCGCACTCATCAAGGAAATCGACGCCGGCGAGCGCAAGCCCATGGTGATGGTCGACAACACCTTCCTCGGCCCGCTCTGGCAGGCCCCGCTCGCCCACGGCGCCGACATCGTGCTCTACTCCGCCACCAAGTTCTTAGGTGGCCACAGCGATCTCGTCGCCGGCGCGTGCCTCGGCAGCAAAGCCGCGCTCGCCCCGATCCGCACGCTGCGGACGTTCCTCGGCACCCTCGCCGACCCGTGGATCGCGTGGCTGTTATTGCGCTCGCTCGAAACTCTCGCGCTGCGCATGGGCGCCCAGATGCGCGGCGCCCGCGACGTCGCCGCCTACCTCGCGCAGCATCCCAAAGTCCGCCGCGTCTACTACTTCGACCAGCTCGACCGCGGCGACCCGATGTACGCCGTCTACCGCAAGCAGTGCAGCGCGCCCGGCTCGATCATCGCCTTCGACATCGACGGCGGCGAAGCCGAAGCGTTCCGGTTCTTGAATGCGCTGCGCTTGGTGAAGCTCGCGGTGTCATTAGGTGGAACCGAGTCGCTCGCCGAGCACCCCGCGACGATGACGCACGCCGACGTGCCGCTCGATCACCAGAAGCGCTTCGGCATTACGCCCGCGATGGTGCGGCTCTCGGTGGGCGTGGAGCATCCCGAGGATCTGCTCGCGGATTTGGAACAGGCGTTGGGGAGAGTGTGAGGCGCGTGACGGTGCGCTTCGGCGACGACGTGGAGCTTCAGTACTACCGGCTCGAACGCTTGTTCTCAGGGCCGATTCTCGTACGCGAAGGCGAGCCGTGGGGAGTGAAGAGCCCAACGGAGGTCGGGACCGCGAAGGCGAAGGAAGCGAAGGCGCCGCTCTCCGAGATCATCGAGCTGCTGAACGAACTCTTTGGCACCGAGTTCTCCGAGGCGGACCGCCTGTTCTTCCCGCAGATCAAGGAGAAGGCAAGCAACGACCCGCGCGTGATCGACACGGCGCGCGCGAACCCGCTAGACAAGTTCGAGCTGGGCGTGCGCAAGCTGATCGAGGACCTGATGATGCAGCGCATGTCCGACAACGACGCGATCGTCACGCGCTACATGGGTGACGCGCAGTTCCAGGCGACGGCGTTTCCGATTCTGGCGCGCGCGATCTTCGAGACGGTTCGAAGTCGCGAGCCCGCTGGCGACGCGCAGAGCCGACCATGAGGCGCAGTGCTCCAATTCAACACGCACCGCGTGTTGTTTCCGCCGATGAATTGGCCACACAGCGTGTGGCAGGCCGCTGGTTCCCCGACCCGCTCCCCGCGCTCATTCGAGCGCGGCACGCAGCGGAACGAATCGCGCGCGAGAGCGGAACGGCAGTTGCCGACTGGGACTCGAGGAACGGCCGAGTGGTTCGCACCTGTCCAGAGCACTCCGCGGACGATTACGCCGGCCCCCTCTGCTCCGTTTGCGGCGGAGAGCGCTCACCCACATGATCGGCATCTTCGACTCAGGCCTCGGCGGCCTCACCGTCCTCCGCGCTCTCAGCGCGCGCTTCCCCGCGCAGTCCTTCCTCTACCTCGGCGATCACGCCCACGCGCCCTACGGCGATCGTGCCTCGCACGAGATCGTGGAGCTCACGCGCGTCGGCGTGGCGCAGCTCTTCGCGCTCGGCGCGCGCCTCGTCGTGCTCGGTTGCAATACCGCCACCGCGGTGGCGCTGCGCACGCTGCAACGTGATTGGCTCCCGCACGCCGGCTTATCAGGGCGCAACGTGGTGGGCATCGTCGCGCCCACGGTGGAGGCGGCGACGCAGACGCCGTGGGCCGTAACAAAGCCGCAGTATCCGCAGAAGAACAACCGCGACGTGATCGCGGTGTTCGGCACGACGCGCACGATCGAGTCGGGCGTGTACGCGGAGGAGATTCGGAAGCGTTGCCCGCGCGTGCGTGTGGTGCAGCAGGCGTGCTCGGGGCTCGCGGCGGCGATCGAGGCGGCGCGGCCGGCGGCGGAGCTGGATGCGATCGTGGCGGAATCGGTCGCGGCGATGCTCACGCAGCTGAGCGGGAAGACTCCCGGTTCGCGCGCGTCCGATCACCAAGCGCCGGATCGCCCGATTCTCGGCTGCACTCACTTCTCATTGGTGGAGAATCTGTTCGCCGAGAATCTGCCCGCAGGCGTGCGCATTCTCTCGCAGCCCGAGCTCGTCGCCGACAGCTTCGAGGATTATCTCGCGCGGCATCCGGCGTACGCGATGAACGGCGCGTCGCCGGGTGTGCGGCTGCTGACTACGGGTGATCCGGAACGCGTGTTACGCGCCGCTGCGGTGTTCTGGGCGGAGGTGCCGCGATTCGAGCGCGTCGCGGAGTCGCTGCTCGGGCTTTGATGCGGCGCGCCTGAAGCGCGAGAACCCTCAGCGTCCGCCGCTTCGCTTTCGCATTTCGTCGACTTCGTCCTTCGCGTCCTTCAGGCCGAGGCCCGTCAGCTGGCGCTGGATCTTGATCGCGTCGATCTGTCGGCCCTCGCGCAGCGCCGTCTCGCGTTCGCGCTCGAGTTCGGCGCGCTCCGCAGTGCTCAGGGTCGGTTTTGGCGGAGCACTCGACGCGGGCATCGGTGCGCTGGGGACTCGCGCCGAAGCGAGACGGGCGATCAAGCGGAGCACCGCGAAGACGACGAGCCCGATCAGGATCCACCGCAACATCGCTTCCTCCGCTCGCCTCTTTTCAGAACACCCACTCGCTCATCGGATGCGATTCGACGCGCGCCTGCGCGAGGAATCCCTGACAAGTGTCGATCATCCGCTTCAGGTTGCGCTTCAGCTTCGCGGGGTCGCCCACCGAATCGTAGAACGCGGCGGGATCGTCGAGCGCTGCGAGCGGGAAGTTCTCCTCGACGATCGCGGCCCAGCGCGGGGCGCCAGGAGTGAGCGCACGCACGATCTCGTTGCGCACGTAACCGAACGTGGCTTGGGTCTCGATCGCGCAGGCGCGCTGCTGCTCGTGCCAGATGCGCAGGAACTCGTCGTGAGCGAGCCCGTCCTTCGGCTCGATGCAGGAGACGAGCGCGAAGCCGGGTGTGCGCGCGCCTGCGCGCGCGTTGCGATTCACGAGCGGGCGCGATTCGACGATGAGGTAGCCGGCGACGCGTCCGCACGTCCCCGCGAGCACGCGCTCGACGCCTTCGCGCTCTTGCGACTGCTCGATCCAGCACGAAACGAACGCAGCCTTCGCAGGATCCATGCTGCCGATGCGGAGCTTCCTGCCGGCGGCGACGTCGTCGTCGACCACGGAGATGCGCAGGCGCTCGATCGCGCTCGGCAGAGCCATTAGGCGCGGCGCGGTCTCGCTCAGCAGGCGCTGCTTGAACGTGTCGTCCGCTTCGCTGCCGCGCTTCCACAACACGTAGGCGAGCTTCTCCACGGTTTTTCCTCCTTGCTCCAGCCCCACGAGACTTCAGCGAGAAGTGTCGAGGCCCTCGCGCTCGGCTCGTGATCGCTTCAATCGCGCCAGCGCGTTCGCGGCAGCGCTCCGCACACGCAGATTGAAGTTGTCGATCAGCGCGTAGAACACGGGCACCACCATCAGCGTGAGCGCGGTCGAGGTCGCCAGGCCGCCGATCACGATCATGGCCATCGGCGCGCGGAACTCGGCGCCGGTGGCGTTCGAGAGCGCCATGGGCATTAGGCCCAGCACGAGCGCGAACGATGTCATTAGGACCGGGCGCATGCGCACGGGGCCGGCGCGCAGGATCGCCTCGTCGCGCGGCAGGCCCTGCTCGCGCAGCTGGTTGGTGTAGTCGACGAGCAGGATTCCGTTCTTCATGACGAGGCCCATCAGGACGAGCAAGCCCATCGCGCCCATGATGTCGAAGGACATGCCGGAGACTTTGAGCGCGAAGAAGCCGCC
>JANNRF010000109.1:0-2088 GCA_031401135.1 Deltaproteobacteria bacterium
CGATGTCGTCCTGCACCGATTCCACAAACAGCTCCTCGCACCCAGCCAACATGAGCGGAATCAGGAGTACTTGTGCGACACGATGGAATGCCATGAGCCTTCTCACGAAAGTGTTGTCGCGACGAGTTCTTGCTGAGAATAGGACAAGATGCGGGCCAAGGCTACCCGCGCCCTAGGTGTAATGACCTAGCACGTTGTTGACAGGAAGTGGGCGAGGCGAGCCGCCGGTGGAATGTCGCCGAGCGCGCTGTGGCGGCGCTCGGTGTTGTAGAAGGAGAGATAGTGCGGGAGGGCACGCGTGCGCCAGCCGGAGCGTCCGTAGGCGCGCTCGTAGGCCCACTCGGCGAGCAGCGTGCGGATGAAGCGCTCGGCCTTGCCGTTCGTCTGCGGCCGGTAGGGCCGCGTGAAGCGCTGACTGATGCCGAGCGCGATGGCGCCTTCGGCGAAGGGCAGTCCCCGATAGCAGCTGCCGTTGTCGGTGAGCACGCGCTCGACCGTGATGCCGAGTGCCGCATACCACGCGACGGCGCGGGTGAGGAAGCCGAGGGCCGTCGAGGCCGTCTCGTCGGCCAGCACTTCCACGTACGCGAGCCGCGTGTGGTCGTCGATCGCCACATGCACGTACTCCCAGCCGCCGCCGCGCGCGCGCCGCGTGTAGTCGCCGTGGATGCGATGGCCGACGACGCCGATGCGCCCGAGCTTCTTCACGTCGAGATGCACGAGCTCGCCCGGCCGATCGCGCTCGTAGCGCACGATGCGGCGCGGACCATCGACGGACGGCAGGCGGCCCAGGCCGAGGCGCCGCAGCTCACGGCCCACGGTCGAGAGCGGCAGTCCGGTGTACTGCGCGATGCGTCGACTCGACCAGCGCTGGCCGCGCCGCTTGGCGATCTGCCGCCGGTAGCGCCGGAGCAATCGCGTCGGCGAATGGTGCGGCTTTGAGGAGCGCGTCTCGACGTCGTCGGGCCGCTGCAGCCAGGTATAGATCGTCTGCCGCGAGACGGACAGTTCACGCGCGACATCACTGACACGGGCGCCGGCCCCGACGCGGCGGCAGGCCTCCCGTCGCAAATACGGCGTCAATCGTGCATTCTTGTGGGTGTTCACAGGGCCTCTGGCGTTGCCGGTTGAGTGTCTCGACAACCCCAGCTTCGCACCGCTACGCCCTGTGAACAACCTCCTGAGTCTTTACACCTAGGCCGCCCTAACCGCGCTTAATCTGGGTGAGCCGTTCCTTGGCCAGGCGGCGCCCCGTCGGCGTGGCGGCGAGCCCACCACCTGCCGTCTCGCGGTAGCGTACGTCCATTTCGCGGCCAATCTCACCCATGGTATCAATCACCTCGTCGGCGGGAATCGCGAACTCGATGCCCGCGAGCGCCATTTCAATCGCGGCAAGAGCGATCGCAGCACCAGTCGCGTTGCGGAACACGCAGGGCAGTTCAACCAAGCCGCCAAGTGGATCGCAGACGAGGCCGAGCGTGCCTTGCTGAGCGAGTGCCACCGCAAAGCCTACCTGCTTTGGGGTACCGCCCAACATTTCCGTCGCAGCGCCAGCGGCCATTCCGGCGGCGGCACCAGTTTCGGCCTGACAACCGCCCTCGGCGCCGCTGAGCGAGGCGCGGTGGGCCACCACCGCTCCAATGAGGCCCGCCGTCGCGAGCGCATCCACCAATTGTGCATCACTCAGCTTGTGCTTCACCGCGAGGCCAAGGAGAACGCCGGGCAACACGCCGGCGCCGCCGGCGGTTGGCGCGGCGACGATGACCCCCATAGCCGCGTTCACTTCCTGCACCGCGAGCGCGCGCATCAACACCTCCCGGAACACGGTGCCCGAGAGCGGACCCGCGGGGCCGTGCTTGAGCTTGGCCGCATCGCCGCCCACCAGTCCGGACGCGGAGCGCATGTCTCCCGTGAGGCCCTGCTCGATGGCGTGCCGCATCACCGCGAGTGCGCGGCCGAGTGCCTCGCGAATGTCTTCGATGCTGCGGCCTTGATCGCGCGATTCAAGTTCAAGTGCGCAGAGCGCGAGTGACTTCTTCTCCGCGGTGGCCTGCGCGATGGCGTCGGCGAGTGAGGTGTACATCAGCC
>JANNRF010000110.1:0-2278 GCA_031401135.1 Deltaproteobacteria bacterium
GCGCTGATCGATGAAGTACGGCGACAACTCGACCAGCGGCTGACCCACCTCCACACGCTCGCCGGGCGCGACGAACACCGCGGTAACGAACGAGGCTGCGCGCGAGGGATGATCGACCGGCCGCGCGCTGGCGACCGCGTCTGCGCGCAGCGAGCCCAGAGCGAGGGAAGACAGCTGCGTCAATAACAAGGCGCTACCCGCGAACACGGCGAGCCCGAGCGGGCGTACGCCGATCGCGTCGCTGAGCGCATCTGTCCGGCGCAGCGCGCGCGCGAACGGCGAGAGTGCGGAAGCAGCCATGCGAAGTTCCTCAGTATTCGGAGGTGGAGTCCTGCAGCAACAGGCGCGTGTTCTCGGCGCGCACCTCGTTCCGAAGCGCATCGAGCAGCGCTTCGCGGTCCGCAGGCCGGTAGAACTTCACCTGATAAACATGCTCGGCTTGACCCTGCGCGAGATCGGTGGTGCTGAGCAGGACTTGCCGCCGGCAGTGCTCGCCGAGCAGGCGCTCGATCGTCGGCCCGGTTCCCGGCGCTGGCGCGACGCAGAAGCGCAGCACGCCGTCGAAGCGAACGCGCGAGCCGAACGGGCCGACGGAGAGGTAGATCGCGACGACGCTGAAGGTTGCGGTGCCGAGCGCCGCGATCAGCAGTGCGCTCGCACCCGCGGCGACTCCGATGCACGCCGTACCCATTACGAAGACGAGGTCGCGCGGCGTCTTCAGGTCGGTGCGGAAGCGGATCATCGAGAGCACGCCGAACAGGCCGAGCCCTGCGATCACCGAGTAGCGCATCGAGAGCACCAGGATCGCGGCGCTGATGCAGCTGAGCACCAGCGCGTGGCTGAAGCCACGCGAATAGCTGAGCCCGTGATAAGTCCGCTCGTAGGTCCAGGCCAGCACTTGCCCGAACACGAATGCAGCCAACAGCGAAGTGACCGCGCCGAGGCCGCTGCTGCCCTCGCCAAAGCCGAACTGCGCCAACTCCCCGTTCACTGCAACGCCTCGACGCTGTTCGAGCGCGTGAAGCGCCCCATCTCGCGGTTCGTCAGCTCGATGCCGATCGAGTATTTCGAGAAGCCCGTTTGCAACAACTCGTTGCGCTGCACGAGGTCGCTCACCCAGGCCGGAATCAGAGAGTCACACTTGATCTCCATCACCGCGGGCGGAGAGGCGTGGACCGCGCCCCAATAATTGTCGAACTCGCACCAGTCTTCCGTGTCCGGATTCAACCGCCACTCGCAGGTTCGCCGCGCCTTGATGTTGCGGTCGAACGTCACGCGCGCATACGCGTCCACGACGCTCTCGTAAGCCTCGCGCTCGTAGCGAACCGTGAGCGTTGGCGCGGCGCCGGAGGTGATCAAGACACGGTTGAAGTCGCGCAGGAATCTCGCTTCGGTCGGGCGACACGGCGGCGATTCCAGCCGGCCGCACGCCGCCGCCTCGACGCACTCGCGTCCGACCACGGCGCGCGTCTTGTCGATGATGTTCGAGCGCCGGCGCTTCACTTCGAGCGTGCCGGGCGAGTCCGCCCCGTACGTGCGAACGCGCAGCTTCACGCGATCCGGGTCGCCGCGTTCCTTGGCTTCGTGAAAGGCGAGCGCGGGCGAATCGAGGTAGAGCGAATCGATTGGGTAGCCCGCGAGCCCGCGCCGGCCGCGCGCCGCTGCGCGGCTGTTCTCGTCCGGCGCGCAATACGGCTCGATCTGCCGCCGCACGCGCTCGGCAGTCCAGTCATCGACCAGGAACTTCAGCTCGAGCCGCTCGAATCTCGCGGTAAAGGGCATGTCCAGCGCTCCCTAACAGAAGGCGACTTAGAGCCCGCGGCTCGGTCGCTTCCGGAGAGCACGCTGCAAGGCGCAGTCCAACGCCCGGGAAGTTCTGGTGGAGTCTGCGTGGAGGAGAGCCTGCCGGGTTCGGCAGCGGCCTGCCGTTGTCGGCAGGCTCCGCGCCGCCGCGCGGCTAGGAGAGCGACCCAAGATGGGCGGCTGAGCATGGGCGCTTCGGCGCCGCCCCAACAAGGCGCGCGACCGAGCCGTACCTCTGGTACGGCGCACGGGCGCAAGCCCGAAGGGCGCGCGAGTTCAGAGCCGGGGGGATGCCGCGGCGTCCGGGCGACCCGCCCACTCTCGAGTCGCTCTCCTAGTTCGCCCCAGTCTTCTCGGGCTGCGCAACGGGGGCAGGCGGCGCGCTGCGAGCGCGCAGGAACGGCGCGCCGCCGGCTTCGTCGACCGACATGAACGCGCCCCGCTCGACGCCGACGAGATGCGGGCGCTTCGTGAC
>JANNRF010000111.1:0-6144 GCA_031401135.1 Deltaproteobacteria bacterium
GAAGAGGCGCGTGCTTCCCTCGAAGTTTCACAGGCGGCGGTCAAGACCTTCCTCATGTCCCATGGCTTCACTGAGCAGGACATGCAGGTGCAGAACATCCAGGTTGAAGACCGGTTGACCGGTTACAACAACCAGGGGGTACACGGCGAGGATCCGCGGTATCAGGCCATGCGTCGGCATTGGGGCCCGCGTTTCCCGTGGATCTCGCTCGCCACCGTGTTCGCACTGCAGGGCGTGCTGCAGTGGCTCGTCTCGCTGCCGGTCCAGGTCGGCGCCGCGGCGCCCGGCGATTCGCCGCTCGGCTTGCTCGATGCGCTCGGCGCCTCGCTCTTCGCGGCCGGCCTCGGCTTCGAAGCGATCGGCGACGCGCAGCTCGCGCGCTTCAAGGCCGAGCCGGCGAACGCGGGCCGCGTGATGCAGAGCGGCCTCTGGCGCTTCACGCGTCACCCCAATTACTTCGGCGATGCCGTCGCGCACTGGGGTCTGTTCGCGATCGCACTCGCAACGCCGCACGGCTGGCTGACTGCGCTCTCGCCCGCCCTGATGACTTTCCTATTGCTGCGCGTCTCTGGCGTTGCGCTGCTCGAACGCAGCATCGGCAAGCGCCGCCCGGACTACGCCGCCTACCGCGAGCGCACGAGCGCGTTCATTCCGTTGCCGCCGCGCAGCTGAACTCGAGCCGGGAGCCTCGGCATGATCCTCGATCTCTTCCGCCTCGACGGCCAAACCGCGATTGTTACGGGCGCCGGCAGAGGCATCGGCCGCGCGATCGCGCTCGCTTTCGCCGACGCGGGCGCGAACGTCGTGTGCGCGGCCCGCACGCAAGCCGACATCGACGACACCGCGAACGAGATCGTGAAGCGCGGCCGGCGCGCGCTCGCAGTGGCGTGCGACGTGATGCAGCGCGAGCAGCTCGAGAACCTCGTCGCGCGCACGCTCGGCGAGTTCGGGCGTGTCGACACGCTCGTCAATAATGCCGGCGGCTCGCCGCCCAAAGCCGCGCTGCGCACCAGCGAGCGCGAGTTCGAGACGGCCTTCCGCTTCAACGTGACCACGGCGTTCCTGCTGACGCGCCTGGTCGTGCCCAAGATGGTGGAGACCGCTGGCGGCGGCGGCGTCATCAACATCTCGTCGGTCGCGGGCCGCGAGAACGCCGCGGGCTTCGTCGCCTACGGCACCGCCAAGGCCGCGCTCTCATTCATGACCCAGGAGCTCGCCCAGGATTTCGCGCCGAAGGTGCGCGTGAACGCGATTGCGGTCGGCTCCGTCGAGACGGACGCGCTGCAGACCGTGCTCACGCCCGCGATCAAGGACGCGATGGTGAAGATGACGCCGCTAGCGCGGCTCGGGCGCGTCGAAGACATCGCCGCCTGCGCGCTCTACCTCGCTTCGCCGGCCGCGAGCTACGTCACCGGCGAGATCGTCGGCGTGAACGGCGGCCTGGTGGGGCTCAACATGCGCATGCCGCGCGCGTTCGAGTAACGCTGCGCCGAGCCAGGCTGCGCGAGTTGCACGCGCGTTGCCGGCGTCCGGATCGAAGCTGCTCATCCAGCCCGCCGAATTGTTAGAAAGGTCACAATCTCGTGCTCCCAGGTGCCGATACGTCGCCCGCGTCGCCTGAGGGAGATCGAGATGTTCCGTTTACTGGCAATCGTCGTTGGATCGCTCGCATTGGCTGGGGCCGCAAGCGCTGAGAGCGACCGGATTCCGTTCTCGCACATTCAGGCGAGTCTCACCGCGCAGCTGAACGCGGCGATCACGGCTGATTTGGAGCGCGCAGCGGGCGCGGACGCGCTGCAGATTCCGCTGCCCGAGAGCCGCGAGGAAGTGCTCGCCGCGGCCGAAGTGCGCAAGGCGCGCTAGGCGCCGCGCTCGGCGGCATCGCCCGCCTCGAGGCTCACGAGATCGAACGCGGCGCGCAGTTCTGCGGGCGTGCGGCGCGCGCGCAGCTTCGCGAGATCGACGAACGCCCACTCGGTGTTGGCTGCGAATAACAGCTCGCCGCGTTCGGAGCGCAGGCGCGTGTGACGCAGGCAGCGCGCGCCGCGCAGCTCGCTCAGCCAGGTCGTCTCGCGAATGCGCTCGCCGAGGAACGCGCTGCGCTCGTAGTGCAAGTCCTGGTGGCGCACGACCCACACGCAGCCGAGCGCCCTCAGCGCCTCGTAGCCAAAGCCGAGCGCAACCGAGTGCGCTTCGGCGAGTTCGAGCGTGAGGCGAATCCACGCGAGGTTGTTCACGTGCCCGAGTTGATCGATGTGTTTGGCTTCGAGCACCCGCTCGCGGCGGAAAATCGGGATGCGCGGGCTGGGCATGGGCCGCGCAACGTAGCGGCGCCGCACCAGCACGAGGGAACGGTTGCTCGCGACCCGCGGAGTGGCGTTGACCACTCCGCGATTGATGACGACCATCGCGGCAACCTGAAGGAGTCCGCGATGCGCAATCTTATGTTGGCGAGCCTGCTGTGTCTGCTCACGAGCCCGGCTTTCGCGCAGGTTCAGGGCGGCGACGGAAATCTGAGCGGGCCCGGTGTGCTCAAGGTGAAGCCCGACTGCGGGCGAGACAACGAGATGCTCACGGGCACGTGGCAGCTCACTGCGAACGGCGGCTGGCAAGCGCTGACCAGCGGGAACCCGTTGCTCATTGGCACCAAGAGTGCGGTCGGCAGCAGCGGGAAGATTTGGAACCTGGCGTTCGATGCGTCGAGCAAGCTCGCCTTCGACGCCGAGCTCGCAGCGCGCGCGAGCGCTTTGTGCGGGGTGGCCGTAACAATCCAGCCGAGCACCGTCACGCACTTCAACCTGAAGCTCAACAAGCGCAAGACGCGGGCGAAACTGACGCTGATGGCGCGTGCCAGCGGCTCGAGCGCGGCGGGCAACGGTAGGGGCACCTACAAGCCGATCGCGCGCGGCGCATGGGACGACTACCTGTGGGACATCACGCCATAACTCCTCTGCGCACGCGACTGGCACTCCGGACTGCGACGTGGCCCGCGGCGCTGGCAGCGCTGCTAGCCGTTGCGTGCGGCGACGACGCTCCTGCGGCGAAGCCCGCGCAGGCGCGAGAGCAAGCTGCGGCGAGCGCGGCCGCCGAGGCGCCCGCATCGCCGTCTCGCCCGCTGCCCGAAGCAGGCACATGGACCGTGGCCTACGCCGGCGGCGCCGTGAGTGTTGACGCGTTCGCCGCGCCGCGGCGCCCGCTGCTCCAACAACTCGCCAAGCGCGCTGGCTTCGCGCTCGAGGCCGAGCCGGGCGAGTGGCCACCGCTCACGCTGCGCATCGACGCGCAGCCGCTCGCCGCCGCATTGCCGCTACTGGTGGGCGAGTTCGAGTACCGCGCGGAGTGGGTGCGCGAGCAAGGCGTGCATCGCCTCGCGAAGCTCACGGTCGGCGCGCCCCGCGCGGGCGCCCTAACAATGGAAGGTTCCACGCTGCGCCCCGGCGAAGTGGCTGATTCGCTCCAGCGCGCGCTCAAGGAAGTGCGCGACGGCGAAGCGACCCTCACGCCCGAGGACGCGCTCGCGCAGCTCGAAAGCGCCGACCCCGAAGCCCGCGTGCGCGCAGTGCTGGCGCTCGAGGCGGAGGACGAAGGCCTCGTGGCCTTGGTGCGTGCGATCGAGAGCGACCCCGACCCGCGCGTGCGTGCGGCCGCGACCGTCGGCCTCGAGGACAGCGAGGACTTCGCGGCCGTGCAGGCGTTGGTCGGCGCGCTCGACGACCCGGACCCCGAGGTGATTACGGAAGCCATCGACTCGCTCGAGTTCGCCGGCGACGCGAGCGTCGTCCCCTATCTGCAACCGCTGCTCGCCCACGCCGACGCGCGCGTGCGCAACGCCGCAGCGAACGCGATCCGGTTGCTCGGTCCCTGAGAACTCGCGCGCCGACTCGATTGACCCCGGCCCGCGATCGGGCTCAGCCTGCTCGCAATGGAGGTTCGCTCATGCAGTTCACCTCTCGATTCGCTAACGCCGCGCTCGGCCTTGCAATCTGCCTAATCGCCAGCGCGGCAGTCGCTCAGACCTTCCCTGCCGGCAGCGGCGCCCTCAACACGCGCGGAACCTTCAGAGTGGGCGGCTGCGACCGGGTGCCCTTCAGGGGGAACGGGATGTACACGCTCGATGCGGCCGGTGTTCTCACCGAGGTCGGCCCGACCCCGATTCTCAGCACGCTCGCGCCCCAAGGCAGCAGCGGGCGCGTCTTCAGCGCCAGCTTCGACGCGGCGAATCTCCTAATCATCGACGACATCCTCGAGCAGACCGCGGATCTGCTGTGCGATACGGCCTTCACCCTCACCTCGTCGCAGATCACCGAATCATTCAAGCTCAACAAGCGCGGCACGCGCGCCAAGATTCAGCAGCGAGCCACGTTCTCGGGGACGACTGCGTTCGGATCCCATAATGGGTTCTTCAAAGCCATCGATCGCGGCGCCTGGGTGGCGGCGCCGCCGTGACGAGCGCAGACAAGCGCACGAGGACCACGCGCGGGAGAAACAGCTTGCTCGTCGCAGCGTTTCCCCTCGCCGCGTTCGCCGGACAGTTCCTGTTCAGCGCTGCGATACACGCGGCAGAGCCAGCTGCAGCGCTCACCGCTGCAAACGCACTCGCGTATCAAGACGCGAGCGACTGGTTCTGGGGACTGAATCAGTTTGTCGGCCTCGCCCTGCCATTCGGGTTGCTGATTACGGGCTGGGGTGCACGGCTATTCCGCTTCGCGGCATCGACCTCGAGACAACGCAGGCTCGTATGGCTCGCGTCCTTCGCTGCGCTCTACTTCTTGTTGGACCGGTCGCTTCGGGTGCCGATCGCGTACTTATGGGATCGCGCCTACGACCTAGCCACGGGCGCGCCGAGCCAATCGCTCATGCAGTGGTTCGGTCACCAAATGACTGGGTGGATGTTGTCCGTCGGCGGACTGACCTTGGTCGCGATGGTTGGCTACTGGCTGATCGAGAAGAGCGCGCGTTGGTGGTGGCTATGGGCGTCCGCAGCGGCATCGATCCTCGTGCTCGCCGCCTTGCTGGGGGAGCCCTTCACGCAGGCGCACGAGCAGCTCGGTGACTCCCCGTTGCAACAGCGCGCTGCCGATCTCGCCGCGCGCGCTGGCGTTCCGCGCGCCGCCATGGTCATCGAACACTGCGATCCGCCTTCCGCGTGCCCGCCTGGCAGAGTCATCGGTCTCGGGCCGACGCGCCTCATACTCCTGAACGATGCGCTGCTCGCTTTGAATCCCGAATCGTGGACGTTGCTTACCGTTGCGCACGAAGCCAAGCACTTCGCCAAGGACGACAATCGGAAGGCGTTCGTCCTGTTGTCAGGGTTGGCGGTGGGCGCGCTGTGGTTCGTGCATCGCGCTGGGCGCGCGATCATTGCCCGCTGGTCCGCGCGCCTTGGGTTTGCGGAAGTCGCCAGCCCGGCCTTTTTGCCGTTGGCAGTGCTGCTGTTCAACATCTTCTATTTGCTGGCGCTGCCACCCGTGAATGCGTTTCGACAGGATGTCGAACTCGAGGCAGATCGGTTCGCCTTGGAGCTGACTCGCGACAACTCTGCGCAATCCCAAATGCTCGCCAGTTGGGCGCTCGAAAGCGGCAGGCCGATCGAATGGAGCCGCTTCTTTCGGCTGTTTCGCGCGTCCCACCCGTCCGATGCCGAGCGTATTAGGCTGAGCGACTCGTACCACCCTTGGCTGGAGGGTAAGCCGCTCGTGTATGCCGATGATTTCGCTGCGCCGCTCGAGGAGTAACGCTCCCAACCTGAGAACTCGCGCGTCGAAGCAAGGGCGAGCGAGCGCGGCTAGATTGCTCGCTGGCCGCGCCCACGAGCCTGCAATGTCGAAGCTGCCGATATCCCTCGCCATGCTGGCGGCCGCGCTGTTCGGCGCGGCGGCGCCGGCCAGCAAGTGGCTGCTCGCGGAGATCTCTCCGCTCCAGCTCGCCGGCCTGCTCTACCTCGGCGCCGCGCGCGGCGCCGCGCCGCTTGCGCTGCGTGGCGGCGGTCGTGCTCTCGTGCCGCGCAGCGCGGCCGGGCGCTGGCGCCTCGGCGGCGCGATCGCCCTCGGCGGTGCGCTCGGGCCCGAGAGCACGACCGCCGCCACGCAGCGCAAGCGGCGCGGCGCCGAGCGCGGCGCCGGGGTTGGGCCGGCCGGCGCGCGG
>JANNRF010000112.1:0-8330 GCA_031401135.1 Deltaproteobacteria bacterium
CGACGTCCCGAACGCGGGACGGCGAGGCAGTGCCGCCGCCGTGCGCCGGCCGCGCGGCTCCCGCGCAGAGCGGCGGAAGGCTCGCCCGGCTTCGGGTTGCGGGAACAGCTGCCGCCCCGCGTTCCGGCAGGCCCAAAGCAAACCAGAGGAATGCTGCCGGGCAGCTGCCGCCGGCTCGCCGGTCGCGCCTTCCCAAAGCAGGGAAACGTGACTCGGGACACACAACCCAAACCATTGATTTCACTGATGATTTTCAACGTCTCCCACGGCACGCGGATTGCTCTAGAAGCGCCCCGAGCCGGGGGATTGCGTGGACCATTGCGGAGCGCCCCGAGCCGGGGGACTGCGTGGACCATTGCGTCCTGTTCATCGATGACGAAGCGAACATCCTGAAGGCGCTGCAGCGCTTGCTTCGCAACGAGCCGTGCCGGGTGCTCACCGCGTCGCGCGGCGCCGAGGCGCTCGAGATCCTCGATCGCGAGCGCCCGCAAGTGGTGGTCTCAGACCAGCGCATGCCGGAGATCAGCGGCGTCGATCTCCTTCAGTCCATCCGCCAGCGCCACCCCGACGTCGTGCGGATCCTGCTGACTGGCTACACGGAGATGAATGTCGCGGTGGAGGCGATCAACCGCGGCGAGATCTTCCGGCTCGTCACGAAGCCGTGGAACGATGAGGAGTTGAAGGCCACGCTGCGGCAGGCCTTCGACACCTTCGATCTGAAGAACGAGATCCGCCGCCTGAATCAGGTGACGCGCGAACAGAACCTGAAGCTCCAGGAGATGAACCGCGACCTCGAGATCACCGTCCAGGAGCGCACCAAGCAGGTCTTCGACAAGCACCAAGAGCTACGCATCGCGTACATCCAGACGATCAAGGCGCTCGCGGAAGCGGTGGACGCGAAGGATTCCTACACGCGCGGCCACTCGGAGCGCGTCGGCGTCTACGCCTCGAAGGTCGCCCGCGAGCTCGGGCTCCCGAAGGACCAGATCGAGCGCGTCTACATCGCCGGCGTGCTGCACGACCTCGGCAAGATCGGCGTCCGCGACGCGGTGATCCTGAAGCCCGAGAAGCTCACCGACGAGGAGTACGCCGAGATCAAGCAGCACCCGGTGATCGGCGCGCGCATCCTGCAGCAAGTGGAGTTCCTCGCCGACGTGGTGCCGTGCGTGCGCCACCACCATGAGTGGTTCGACGGTTCGGCGCGCGGCTATCCGGAACGCCTCGCGGGCGATCGCATCCCGCTGCCGTCGCGCATCATCCTGGTGGCGGACACCGTCGAGGCGATGACGAGCGACCGGCCGTACCGAAAGGCGATGCCGCTCGACCATGTGCTCGCCGAGATCCGCCGCTTCTCAGGCACGCAGTTCGATCCGATCTGCGCGGACTCGATGACGCGGCTCTTGGAACGTCACGGTGATTCGTTCCTGAGCAAGGAACAGCGCTTCGACATCCATGCGTTCCTCGAGGTCTGACGGGTGAAAAGCCCCTTGCTCTCTCAGGAACTCGCCGCGCTCGGGCTCGACCTCGCCGACACGCTGCGCGAGGAGCCGCGCTTTCTGACCGACGCAGCCTTCATCGGCGCGCTGCACTTGGAGCTGCGCGAACGATTAGGGCCCGGCGACGCCCGCGCCGCGCTGCTCCAGCTCGGTTTCCTGCACGGTTTGCGCGACGCGCTCGAACTCGTGACCTACGGCCTGCGCGCGAGCGCACCGGCTGCGGGCGCGAGCCGCCCGCGCCTCGCGCTCGCGCTCGACGCCACTCCGCGGGAACGCGGCGACGCACTGCGCGGCAGCCTGCGCGACGGCATCGAGGCGCGCGCGGTCGCGAGCTCGCTCGGCGCGCAACCCGAGGCCGTCTGCTCACTCAGCTGCGGCTACGCCTCGGGCTGGTTATCAGGACTTTTCGACGCCGACCTGTTCGCGCGCGAGAGCTGCTGCGCGGCGGCCGGCGGCGCGCGCTGCGAGTTCGAAGCGCGCACGCCCGAAGACTGGGCCGCAGCGGGCGACGCAGACCCCGCGGATCTCTCTCGCCTGCCGTTCTCGCCCTTGCGCGATCTGGTGGCGCGGCACCTCGCTTCGCAGGCCGGCCGCGACGACGACGCGACCGGCGGCAGCATCGAGCGCGGTGCGCCCGTCATTCATGTTTGGGGCCCGGTGATGGTGATCCCGTACTCCGGCGCCGAGGAGACGATCGCGGGGCTCAGCCTGATTCGCCGCGATGCCGGAGCTCGCGACGTCCGCGTCGTGGTTGTCGACCTCGCCGGCGCGATCATCGACGAGAGTTTCGGCGCACTCGAACTCGAGCGCGTGCTCGAAAGCATCGAGCAGCTCGGCGCGGAGCCGATCTTGACCGGCATCTCGCCCCTCTCGGAGCGCACGGTGGCCGGCCTCGAAATCTCGCACCTGATCGTGCGCAAGGACCTGCCCGCCGCGATCGCCAGCGCGTTCCAAATCGCCGACGCGATGAAGCGGGCGCTTTAGGCCGTGGGAAACCTCGCCGAGACGCCGCTAGCGCCGCTGTTGTTGGGCCTCGCCCGCGATCAGTTCGAAGGCTGGCTCACGCTCGAGCGTCCAGGCGTCTCGCGCCGCGTCCGCTGGCGCAAAGGCGCGCCCGTGCAGCTCGTCTCGACGCGCCCCGAGGACTCGCTGACGGCTCTACTCGAGGCGCGCGGCCAACTGACGCCGAGCCAAGCGAGCGCCGCGGCAAAAAAGCTCGAACTGAAACCGGGCAACGAACTCGCCGCGCTCGCGGCTGCCGGCGTCGCGCCGAAGGACTTGTTATTGGGTGTCGCGAACGCGCTCGATCTCGCGCTCGCGGATTGCCTCGGCTGGCCGAACGGCAGCTTCGATCTCTCCTTCGAGCCCGCGCCCGGCGACGCGCCCGCCCTGCCGCTCTCCCTGCATACGATCGTCTTCGAAAGCGTCGCGGCGAACTGGCGTGCGGACCAGTCGCTGAGTGCGCTCGGCGAACGCGCGGCTCGTTTCCCGAGCCTGGTGTCCGGCGCGGAAGCGAAGCTCGGCGCGAAGCTCGCGAAGTCGCCGGCGATGCAAGCGATCACCGCGCAGCTCGGCGGCGCGAGGAGCGCGTTCGAGGCGCTGCGAGAAGCGCAGCACCCCCACGCGCATGCCGCGCTCTGGCTGCTCGATGCCTGCGGCCTGCTGGTTTATCAGGACGCGCGCGTTGAAAGCACCGAGACGAAGCGCGCGGGCGGCCCCGAGTTCGAGATCGTCGTCGCAACGCGCGCCGCGAGTGTCGATGCGGCAGCAGCCGGGGCGGCGCAGACGGCGCAGCGCGACCCCGCGCGTGAGGCCGCTGCCGCCGCGTTGCGAAAGGAAGTGGTCGCCCTGCACGAGCGGCTCGCGGGGCTCGATCTCTGGCAGATCCTCGGCGTCGAACGCGGCGCAACGCCAACCGAAGTGAAGCGCGCCTATCTGCAGGCGGCCAAGCGCTTGCACCCGGACCATTTGATGCGCCTCGGACTCGACGACCTGAAGGAAACCGCCAACTCCGTGTTCACGCAGATCGCGCGCGCGCACGAAGTCCTCACCGATCCAGACGAGCGTGCGCGCTACACGGAAGAAACCGCGGGCATCAGCGAGACGCAGGCACTGCTCGCGGCGCAGGCCGAGCAGTACTTCCAACGCGGCGAGATGTTGATGCGTGCCGGCAACTTCCGCGGCGCCTCCGAGTTTCTCGAGCGCGCGGTTCAAACCTACGACGCGGAGCCCGAATACCACGCGGCGTATGCCTGGGCGCTGCACCGCAAGCAACCGCCCGAGAACGAGCGCGCGCTCCAGCACTTCGAGCGCGCGCTCGAGGGCGGCGAGCAGCCGCGGCTGTTGATGCGCATGAGCTTGTTATTGCGCGAGCTGCGGAAAGACGCGCGCGCCGCGCAATTCGCCGCGCGCGCGAAGGCGCTCGACCCGAACGTTCGCGCCTGAGCAAGCGGCGCCTCGTCGCGCGCCTCCGCTACCCAAGCAAGCGGCGCTTCGCCGCGCGCAGCGAGGCGAAGCCGAGCGAAGTAAACGCGCTAGCAGCGGGCGCACGGCGCCCGCCCCCGCCGCGGGACGACGCGAGCATCCCAGCGCAGGAACGTCGCGAGCGCGCTCGCCAGCAGGATCGCCCCGAGCGCATACAGCACGCTGAAGCTCGTCCACTCGACGATCGCGCCGAAGCAGCTGCTGCCGACGAGCATGCCGAGGTCGAACAAGCCTGTGAAGATCGCGAGCGCGGTGCCGCGTGAGGCGTCCGAGACGCGGTTCACGACCATCCCCGACAAGATCGGGAACGCGAAGCCGTGACCGAGCCCGCACAAGAAGCCCGAGAGCGCGACGTCGCTCGCCTCGTCCGCGCGGGCCATCACCAGCAGCCCTAACACCAGCGCGAGCAACGCGGGTGTGAGCGTGCGATGCGCACCGATGCGATCCGGCAGCCAGCTGAAGCCGATGCGCAGCAGCAGCGCCGCGAGCATGTAGAGCTGGAAGAACTGCGCATCGCTGCCGATGCCGGTGTCTTGCACGAAGCGCGGCACGAACACGAAGAATGCGGTGAGCACCGTCGCGAACGTGGCGCCCAGGAACCAGATCGGTACGAGTTCGCGTTGGCGCAGCACAGCCAGTATGCCGGCGCTCGCGCCGGTGGCGACGCGATCGCGCGGCGCGTCGCGCAGCGCGAACGAGAGCGCGAGCGAAAGCCCGGCGAGTGCGGATGCCGTCACGAACACCGCCGGCCAGCCGGAGTTCGCGATCAGCCAGTTCGCCGCGGTCGGCCCGATGCCGATCGGCAGCATGCCCGAGACGCCGAACAGCGCGAGGCCTTGGGTGCGCCGCCGCGCCGGCACGTAATCCGCGGCGAAGGTGAACATCGCCGAGAACAGCATCGCCTCGGCGACGCCGTGCAGGAGGCGCGTCGCGACCAGCATCGGCCCGATGCGGTCGATCATTAGGTACATCGCGGTCGCAACGACGTGCAGCGCGCCGCCCACCAAGATCGTCTGGCGGCGGCCGACGCCGTCCATCGCGCGCGCGATCGTCGGTCGAGCCATTACGGCGGCGAGGCCGGTCAGGCTCGCGGCCGCACCGATCACGAAATCGTTCGCGCCGAGTTCGTTCAGGTGTTTCGGGAATGGCAGATAGAGATTGAACGCGATCGCCTGCAGCCCGTGCGCGATGAAGCACAGCACGAACTGCGGGCTGAAGATGCGCTCGGATTGGGGACGTTGGTCGACGATGCTCACGAAACCTCGAGCGCAGGGCCGCAGCGTACCCGCGTGCGCCGACGTCCCCATCCCGCGCGTGGCTACGGTACGGCGATGCTCGCAACCCACGCCGCGCTGCTCGCTCTCGGCGGACTCGCGGCGGGCGTCGTGAACACGCTGGCCGGAGGCGGCTCGCTGCTCACGGTGCCGCTGCTCGGGCTGGTTGGGCTGCCGGGGCCGATCGCAAACGGCACGAACCGCGTCGGCGTGGCGCTCGGCAGCGCGACCGCGACCTGGCGCCTCGCGGCCGAGGGCGTCTCCGGACTTCGCGAGGCTGCGCCGCTGATTCTGCCGACGGCGCTCGGCGCTGTGCTCGGCGCTTATGGCGTCGTGCAGCTTCCCGCAGCCGTGTTCGATCGCATCTTCGGAGTGTTGATGCTGGTGCTGCTGGTGCCGACTCTGCGCGGCCCGCGCGTCGCCGCCAGCCCCTCCATTCCCACCCGCGCGATGCCCTCGCCGCTGCGCTTCGTGTTGTTCTTCGCGATCGGGATTTACGGCGGCGCGTTCCAAGCCGGCGTTGGAATCCTGCTGCTCTCGGTGCTCTCGCTCGCGGGCGTCGATCTCGTCCGCAGCACGCACATCAAGACCGCGCTCAACACGTGCTTCACGCTGCTCGCGCTGCCGATCTTCTATTTCGCAGGCAAGATCGCCTGGCCCGAGGCGCTCGCGCTCGGAGCGGGCTTCGCCGCGGGCGGCGCACTCGGCGCACGCTTTGCGGTGCGAGGCGGCGCGCGCGTGATTCGGCCGGTGCTCGCGATTGCGGTGGTTGCGCTCGCGGGCAGGATGTTCGGGCTCTACTGACCGTCTTCGCGATTTGCCGCGATACGCTGCGCCGCCATGTCGCGCGCCGATGCTCCCAGGCCGTTTCGCCCGCTGCCGATCCGCGCGCTGAACCTCGGCGGCCGCGCGCTCGCGGTGCTGGGTGTGCGCCTGCCGAGCCTCGCCGAAGCAGATCTGCTCGCAGCGGCCGAGCGCGCGACTGCGCTCTCGGACTTCGGCGCCGATTCCTTCCGCCCCGGCCTGCGCGAGTTGTTACGGTGTTTCGAGGGCGAAGCGCAGCTCACCACGCTCGGGCGCGCAATGGCGCGCGGCAACGTAATCGCAGCGCTTGGGACGCGGCTGCGGCTCGTCGAGTGGCGCAAGCGTCATCCGGAGATCGCGTCCGAAGAAATCCGCCGCCCGCTGTTCGTGCTCGGCATGCCGCGCACCGGCACGACGCTGCTGCACGGGCTGCTCGCGCAAGATCCCGCGGTGCGCGCGCCGCTCAGCTGGGAGGTGACGGAGCCCTGCCCCGCGCCGGAGAGCGCGAGCTTCGAGAGCGACCCGCGCATAGCGGCGGCGCGCGCGCGCGAGCGCGACATCGAGAAGATCGCGCCGGGCTTTCTCGCGATTCACCCGATCGGCGCGCAGCTGCCGCAAGAGTGCGTCGCCCTAACAGCGCCCGAGTTCATGAGCATGCAGTGGGAGGCGACCTACCCGGTGCCGTCGTATCAGCGCTGGTGGGAGGCGCAGGATCATGCGCCGACGTTCCGCTGGCACCGCGCGTTCCTGCAGCACCTGCAATCGCGCCATCGCTGCGAGCGCTGGGTGCTGAAGACGCCCGCGCACTTGTTGACGCTGGAGGCGCTGTTCGCGGAGTACCCCGACGCGCTGATCGTGCAGACGCACCGCGCGCCGAGCGAAGTGGTCGCCAGCCTCGCGAGCCTCGAATGCACGCTGCGCGGGGCAGCCAGCGACGCGATCGATCCGCGCGCGCAGGGGCGCGAGGCGGCGGACCTGATCGAGCGCATGCTGCGCGCCGGCACCGCAGCGCGCGCGGCGCACCCGGAGCGCGAAGCGCAGTTC
Source organism: Deltaproteobacteria bacterium (assembly GCA_031401135.1). Lineage (GTDB taxonomy): Bacteria > Myxococcota_A > UBA9160 > UBA9160 > UBA6930 > VGRF01. The sequence goes on from JANNRF010000112.1 coordinate 7,103, forward strand.
TTCGATCTCGCGTACGCGGATCTGCTGAGCGACCCGATCGGGAGCGTGAAGCGCCTCTACCAGCGCTTCGCGCTGGAGTTATCAGGGGAAGCCGAGGCGCGCATGCGGCGCTTTCTCGGCGACAACGCTTCGGACAAGCACGGCGTGCACAAGTACGCGCCTGCGGTGTTCGGCCTCGACGTCGCGGAACTCGAGGCGCGCTACGCGTTCTACACGCAGCGCCACGACGTGCGCGGCGCGCGGTCATAACACCCGCCCGAGCCGCAGCGAGCCATGACGCGCCGCGTCGCGCTGAGAGGCAGCGGGGTCAGACCCCTTTGCCTCTCAGCGCAGCGATGTCGCCGCCTGGATCGAGCGCTACCGAACGCGTCTGAAACGCATCCATCACTCGCGACGCGCGCTGCTCGCGTTTCGGCGCGGGCGCTGCGCTGCGCAGAGAGGCAGCGGGGTCTGACCCCACTGCCTCTCTGGATGACGCGGCGTGGGCGCTAGCGGGCGCGATCGACCGCTTTCATCGGGTCGTTTGTCGCGCGCATCGGGTCGCCGGCGGCGCCCGGCGCGGGCACCTCGACGATCCGCTCCGGCACGTCGTCGTACTCGAGCCGCAGCGCGCGCGTCATGGTCGCGTGCATCTCGTACAGACAGTTTATGTACGTCAGCTCGAGGATTTCCTCCTCGGAGAGGCCTGCGCGCAGCGCCGCGAATACGCCATCGGGCACGCGCCCGCCCTCGAGCACCAGCGCGTCGGTGTACGCCAGCACTGCGCGCTCGAGCGGCGCGAAGCAAGTCGCGACCGCCCAGTGCGGGATCGCTGCGATCTGCTCTTCTCTGCAGCCGACGTCGCGCATCGATTTGCAGTGCTGCGAAAACACGAACTGGCTGCCGCGCGCAAAACCCGCGCGCGTCTGCCCGAGTTCACGCAACTTCGGGTCGAGTTTGCGGCGCGGGCTGCGGTAGACGCCGAAACCCGCGAGCGCGTGGTCGAACACGTCGGGCACGAGCGCGAAGACGGTCCACCAGTTGCCGGGAGTACCGGTTGCTGTGCCGGGTTCGGTGAGCGGATCGCGCTCTCCGAACAACACCTTGTACATGCGTTGTGCGGGCTCGTGTGCTTCGGAACGCGGGACTTGGCGGAGGCGCGGCATTGGGAGTCTCCTTGGCGGGCGCATCCTAGAGCGAATGCAGCCGGCGGCGCTTTGCGCCGCGGCTGATCCGCTTGGCTTCACGC
>JANNRF010000113.1:0-15180 GCA_031401135.1 Deltaproteobacteria bacterium
TCGCGAGCGCGAGCGAATCTCGCAGCGCAGCGGCGAGTTCTTCCGGCTTCGAAGCGAGCAAGTCGATCGGGTCGAGCGAGTGCAGCGAGAGGTTTTTGCGCGGCGCGCGTGCGCCGTGCGCCACAGCCGCGCCGCTGCGATCGAGCGCGATGCAGCGACCGCCTGCCGCGAGCGCGGCGAGCGGAGCGCCGTCGCCCGCGAGATCGAGCGCGACGTCGAAGCCGCGGCCTTCCGAGAGCGCGAGCAGGTCTTCGGAGACGCGCGGCGCGCGCGAGTCCCCGGCGAACGCGGCGCCGCGTGCGATTAGGCTCGCGCGTTTGCGCTCGCTGCCCGCAGTCGCGGCGACCTCTGCGCCAAGGCGCCGCGCGAGCGCGACGAGTTCGTGGCCGAGCGCGCCGCCCGCGGAGTGCACGAGCACGCGCTCGCCTGCACGCACGCGGGCGATGCCGCGCAACGCGTAGTGCGCGACGCCGAGCGCGAGCGGCAGCGCGGCGGCTTGCTCGAACGTGAGCCGCGCGGGCTTCGCGACGACGAGCGCCGCGTCCGTAATCACTCGGGAAGCCATCGCTCCACGCGCGAAGCCGAGCACCTCGTCGCCAACCGCATGGGAGCTGACGCCCTCGCCCAATGCCGTGACGATGCCGGCGACTTCGCAGCCGAGACCGCTCAGCGCTTCGTCGCGCTCGAGGCCGAACGTGCGCAGCACGTCCAGGAAGGTGAGGCCTGCGGCTTTCACTTCGACCGCGATCTCGCCGGGGCCCGGCGCCGGCGCCTCGATCTCGCGCAGCACGGCGCCGGCGAGGCGTGTCGGCTCATCGGCTTCGGCGGCGAACTCGCGTTCGCGCGCGAGTTCTCGCCGTGTGGCTGCCGCGGGTAACGCGAGCGGCACGAGCCGCGGCGCATGCGGCGCGCCTTCGCGCAGCGCGCGTTGCGGCTCCGCCTTGGCGCTCGCTTCCGCGATCGGCCGCCACGCGATCTCATAGAGCCACGGCCCGGCGTCGGCCCTAACAGGCCGCGCGCGCCGAGCGAGCGAGATGCCGCGCAGCGCGACAATTGGCTCGCCGCGTTGCGAATACAGCGCGACTTCGCCTGATAACTCAGCGGGCGAATCGCCGCTGGGCGCGAGGCGCGCGTGCCCGTACAGCTCGCCCTGCGGCGGCGTGCCGCCGCCGAGCGTCAGCGAGCCGATGCGCGTCAGCTCGAAGCGCGAAAGCGCATCGCCGCGAGTTCGTTCGCCGAGCCGCGAGAGCAGCTGGATGCAGGCGTCGAGCAGCTGCGCCGGAATCACCTCGCCGCGCGCAAGCGGTGCGGCGTGCGTGAGCCGCGCGAGCGCCTCGCCCGCGCCGAAGCTCGCCTCGCGCAGCGCGCGGCGTTCTTTCGGCACTGCGAGCCCACTCGCATCGAGCGCGGCGTAGAACACGTCGCGCGCCTCGGGAGCGGCGCAGCGCGCACGCAGCGCGTCGAGATCGACCGCGCGCGCCGCATCGTTCTTCGCGCGCGCGATACGGCACGCGGCGTTCGCCTCGAAGGCACCGCGCGCGCCAGCTGCGCGGCTCGCGAAGCGAAGCTCCGCGTCGTTCGCACCGAGATCGGCCGCGAGCTGAAGCGTGCGCGCGCCATCCTTGGGAAGTGTTATGGGCGCGGCGAACTCACAGGCCTCGAGCCGCGTCGCCTCGCCCGGCCAGAAGCGCGCGCCAAGCCCGAGCGCGGTCGAGAGCAACTCCGCTGGCGGAACCACCGCAGCGCCGTCGCGACGCACTTCGCCGCCGAGCGCGTCGCGGAACAAATCGATCTGCCAGAAGCGCTCGCCACTGCCGGCGGCTTCGAGTTCGGTGGCGTTGCCGCCGAGCATTCCGACGAACGGATGCGCGCCGCGTTTGCCTTCGACGCCGCGTTTGGCGCCGTACCAGTATTCCTCGCGCTGGTACGGGTACAGCGGCGTTCGCACGACGCGGCCTTGCGGGTGGAGCGCAGCGAAGTCGACGTTGCAGCCCGCCGTGAAGAGCCCGCCGAGGGATGCCAGCATCTCCGCGGAATCGTCCCCGTCGCGGCGCAGCGAGGTCGCCACCGTCACGCGCTGCTTAGCCGCGCGGCCGATCTCTTCGAGCGCGAGCTTCAGCACCGGGCTCGGGCCGATCTCGAGGAATGTGGTGTGGCCCGCGGCCACGAGAGCGGCGGCGGCTTCGGCGAAGCGCACCGGCTGGCGCAGGTTCTCGCCCCAATAACTCGCGTCCAGCGCGGCGCCTTCGATCAGGCCTGTCGTCACGGTCGACTGGAACGGCACGCTGGCCGCACTCGGCGTGACACCCGCAGTGCGGCGCGCCAGCTCAGGCGCGAGCGCGTCCATGTGCGAGCCGTGCGACGCGAACTCGACGCGCAGCTTGCGAGCAAACACGTCGCGTGCGGCGAAGCCCGCCACGAGCGCCTCGATCGCGTCGATGTCGCCCGAAAGCACGGTCATCGTTGGGCTGTTCGCGCCCGCAACGGCCGCGCGATTTCCGACGCGCGCGAGATCCTCTGCGATCGCGCTCGTGGGCAGCGCGACCAGCGCCATCGCACCAGGCGGCGCGAGTTCGCGCACCACGGCGCCGCGCGCGCAAGCAATTAGGGCTGCATCCCCGAGCGAGATGCTGCCCGCGATGTGCGCCGCCGCGATCTCGCCGCTCGAGTGCCCGACCACGGCGCTCGCGCGCACGCCCCAGCTTTCCCACTGGCGCGCCAGCGCGATCGCGATGCCGGTGAGCGCGGGCTGCAGCACGTCGATGCGATCGAGCTCTTCGCCGCCCACGGCGCGTTCGAGCAGTTCGCGCAGCGACCAGCTCACGTGCGCACGCTGCTCGCGGTCCCACGCGTCGATCGCCGCCGCGAAGACCGGCTCGCTCGCGAGCAGTTTGCGGCCCATGCCGGCCCAGTGCGTGCCGTGGCCCGAGAACGCAAACACCACGCCGGGCGGCTTCCCGCTCGCGATGCCAGAGCTGGTTGTTGGGGACGGCGCGCCGGAAAGGAAGCCAGCGAGCTCGCTCGCGAGCTCTGCGCGGCTGCGCGCAACGACCGCGAGGCGATGCCCGCGCAGCGTGCGCCGGCGCGCGAGCGTGTAGGCGAGATCGCGCAGCGGCGGGCCTTCGGCGCTCGCGGCGCTTCCCCTAATCGCATCGGCTAGCTCGACGAGCGCGCGATCGGTGTGCGCGGTGAGAGTGACGAGGCGCGGGCCGTCACCCTCTTCTGCGAGCTCCGGCAGCGGCGGCGCTTCCTCGATCACGACATGCGCGTTCGTGCCGCTGATGCCGAACGAGTTCACGCCTGCAAGAGCGCGTTCCGGATACGGCCACGGCGCGAGCTTCGCCTGCACGCGAATGGGCACTTCGTCCCACGGAATCGCTTTGCTCGGGTTCGAGAAGTGCAGCTGCGGCGGCAACTCGCGGTGCTGCACCGAGAGCGTGGCCTTGATTAGGCCCGCAACGCCCGATGCCGGCTCGGCGTGGCCGATGTTCCCCTTCACCGAGGAAATCAGCAGGGGGCGATCGGCGGCGCGGCCGGGGCCCATCACGTCGGCCAGCGCGCGCACTTCCACCGGGTCGCCAACGATCGTGCCGGTGCCGTGGGCCTCGACGAAGTGCACGTCGCTCGGCGCCACACCGGCGCGCTCGTAGGCATCGCGCATCGCCTGGCCCTGACCGAAACGACCCGGCGCCATCATGTGCCCGCCGTCGCGGCCGTCGGCGCTGAAGCCGGTTCCCCTAATGACCGCGTGAATCGGATCGCCGTTCGCGAGCGCGGCAGCGAGCGGGCGGAGCACAACGGCGCCAGCCCCTTCGGCGCGCACGAAGCCGTTCGCGCTGTCGTCGAACGCCTTGATCTTGCCGTCGGGCGCCATCATGCCGACGCGCGAGAGCGCGATCATGCCCTCGGGTGTGAGGAACACGTTCACGCCGCCAGCGATCGCGGTGTGCGTCTCGCCGGACCAGAGGCTCTGGCAGGCGAGGTGCACGGCGAGCAGCGAGGTGGAGCAGGCGGTGTCGAGCGAGAAGCTCGGGCCGCGCGTGCCGAGCCAGAACGAGATGCGGCCTGATAACACCGAGCCGGCGATTCCCGCCGCGCCCCAGACGTCCATGTTGCGGCGGAAGCGATCTTCGCCGAGGACCGCGATCTGCTCGCGCGAGTAGTCCTCGGCCATGCGGCCGAAGATCACCGCCACACGCTCGCCCATTAGGGAATCGTGCGGGATGCCGGCGTCGTCGAGCGCCTCGCCCACTACTTCGAGCGCGAAACGCTGATGCGGCTCCATCGCCACTGCGTCGCGCGGGGAGAGGCCGAAGATGAACGGGTCGAACAGCTCCGGGTGGTCGAGAAAGCCGCCCAGCTTCGAGGAGATCTTGCCCGGCGTGCCCGGCCGCGGGTCGTAGATCTCGTCGATGTTGAAGCCGAGTTCAACGCGATGCGGGGGAACCTCGGTGATCCCGCTGCGGCCCTCGCGCAACATGCGCCAGAACTCGTCCGGGCCGCGCGCGCCCGGGAAGCGGAGACCGAGGCCGATGATCGCGATCGGCTCGGCGGCCGCGCGAATCAAACGCGCTCCCAGATCAAGTAGGCGGTGGGCGCCTGAGCCGCGATCGTGAGCGGCGGCGTCTCGAGAATCAGCCGGTCGCCGTCGATCTTGAAGATCCGCTCCTGGTCGATGCCCACCCACTGCGGCAGCGAGGCGACTTCGACGTGGTGAGTCACGCGGTCGCCCTTCACCTCGAAGCGTCCGCAATAAGCGTTGAACTGGTCGAAGTTCACCGTCTTCGAGGTGGCCGCCAGGTCGGCCGACTGCGGTTTCACGCGCTCGGCGCCCATGAACGCCGCGGACATGAAGCCCTGCGCGTTGTAGAAGACGTAGCCCTTGGCGTCGCGACCGAACGGGTAGCTGAGATCGCCATTGGGCAGGCGCAGTTCGAAGGAGATCAGCTTCCAAGAACCGCACAGGGCGTGGCGGCCCGCGTCATCGCTCATCGCTCGTCACCCCTTGCGCGAATCGGCGGATGATGGGCGGGGGTGTCGCGTGTGTCGCCCGAAACTGGCTGACCGAATCCGCGCATAGTTCTAGACTTTTCTCGCGTTTGAGTCTGAGTGTGTTCGCCCTCGCACCGGGGCCCGCGAAAACGGGCGTTAGAGTGGCCGACCTCGGGAGGGTGCGATGGCCAAGGCGAGCGACGACGCTGAAAGCGCTCAAGGAACGCGGCGCGCTGGGAAGGCCGCCACCCAGGAGGCGATCCTCGCCGCCGCGACCGCGCTCTTCATAGAGCGCGGCTACGAGGGCACGACCGTGGCGGATGTCGCAGAGCGCGGCGGCGTGAGCCGAGCCACGGTGTTCTGGCACTTCAGCGACAAAGGCGGCCTGTTCCGCGAAGCGTTCGTGCGCTTGCTCACGCCCTTCCGCGATTCGCTGCGGCGCGATTTCCACGATCTGCCTGCGCCGAAGCGCCTGCACGAACAGCTCGGCACCGCGGAGTTGTTCGCGCGGGAACACGGCAACGATCTGGCGGCGTTCATCCGCTGGGGCTTCGAATCGCCCGATCACCGCGAAGGCGTGATCACCGCGCTGCTCGATCTGAACATGCGCTTCCAAGGCGCGCTGATCGAAACCGTCGCCGAGATTGTCGGCCCCGATCGCGACGCGAAGGCGCTCGGCGGCGCGCTCTGGCTCGCCGTCGACGCGAACTTCTTCCTCTCGATCTTCGACAAGAGCGACCGCGGCTTCGAGCAGCGCTCGAGCGCCGCCCGCGCGCTCGCAACGCTGATCATCGACGACGCAGAGGCGACGCGAGCCGGGCGAGGCGAGGTTCAGCCGGCGTCCTGATCGAGCCGCCACCAGTGCAGCGCGGCGATCACGAGCGCGTGATCGATCTCGCCCGCGCGCAGTCGAGCGGGTAGCTCCGCCGCGGGCACCAACTCCACAAGCGTTTCTTCGAGCGGGCCGTTCTCCACTTCGCGAACGCGCTCACACTGCTCGGCCAGGTACGTGTGCACGCGGTTATCGAAGAGTGCGGGGTTCGGGTTGACGTGGCCCAGTGGCCGGATGCGCTGCGGCGCGTAGCCGGTCTCCTCGAGCAGCTCGCGCGCGGCCGCGATTTCCGGCGATTCGCCGGGATCGATCAGGCCACCGGGGATTTCGAGCGTCAGCTTGCGCGCGCCGTGCCTCCACTGGCGAACCATCACGAGTTCGCCGCGCGCGGTGGTCGCGACCACGTTCACCCAGTGATCCGCCTCGATCGTGTAGAAGGGATGGGTGCGCGCGGTGTGCGGCGAGCGGACGGTTGCGCGCTGGACGCGGAAGACGCGGCAGTCTTGGAGCGGTTCGCGGCCGAGCACTTCCCAGGCGGGCGGCGTTTTCCCGGCGCCCGGGCGCTTCGGGTTTTCGCTCACTCCCCTGCGCCGAGCGTGATCTCGATGCCGCTGTCGCCGGGCGAAACCGGAGCAGCAGCGCGGCCCTCGAGGCCACCGGCGTCGCGCGTCATGGCGTTGCCGTCGAGGTCGATGCGGGCGCTCAGCTGGAACGGCCCTTCCCACGGCATCGCTGCGATCATGCGGTTCTCGGGACCGAGTTGGAACTCGAGCGGGAGGCGCGGTTCGGGGATGCGGAGGACCGCGGTGGGCGGCCCGGCTTCGCCGGTGCGCGCGATCACGAACAGCGTGGCGCCGCTCGGAACCTCGGCGCCGCCCGCGAGCGCGATCGTGCCGGTGAGCGGCGGGCCCGCGTTCTCGGGCGCGGTCATGCCCTCCACCGCGGGCGCGCCGCGCGGCGCTTCACCCGGCGCGGGCGGCATCTCGCTGGGCGCCTGAGACGCCGCGCGCTCGGCGCCTTCCGGAAAAATCTTCGAAAGGTCCGGCTGCTCGACTTTCTCGTTCGGGTCGTAGGGCTCGACCTTGCGGTGACACGCAGCGAGCGCGAGGGACGAAACGAGCAGCGTCAAAGCGATACGAGCGACGAACATGGGCGCGCACCTTAGCTGCGATCGTTCGAGCCGCCGTGGTAGCTTGGGCTCGAGCCTAGGGGTGGGTCGCAAGAAGCGACCCTGAGAGAAAACCCTCGGAACCTGATCTCGTTCATGCGAGCGGAGGGAAGGCTCACCGGCGCTGCGAAGCGTCGGCGGCTGCCCTCCTCTCGTCCACCGCGAAGGAGCGTCCATGCCCAGTTATCAGTTGCCCGTCCTTGGGAACAACCCGTCCACGAAAGCGGAGGGCACCACTCCCGGCAGCTTCGCGAATGCGCCGCAGCTCGGCGGTGCGCTCACGTTCAGCTCTCCCGATACGCCGGGGATGCCGGCCGTCTCGGAGAAAACCGCGTGGGATTTCCTGCCGCGCGGCTGGCAGCGCGACGCGGCGACCGGCTTCGCGACCGCGCCGGCGGGCTTCGCGCCCTCGACGCAGCTCGAGTTCGCGCGGCTCGGCGCGATCACGCGCGAGATGCGGCGCGTCGCCGAGCGCGAGCCGCACCTAACAGCCGAGCAGGTACGTGACGAAATCGCCGCGGGGCGCATGGTGATTCCCGCGAACAAAGTGCACCTGGGTTTCACGCTCGACCCGATGGCGATCGGGCGCGCCAGCAAGACGAAGGTGAACGCCAACATGGGCGCGTCGCCGATCTCGAGCTCGACCGATATGGAGGTCGAGAAGCTGCGCTGGGCGGAGCGCTGGGCCGCCGACACCGTAATGGATCTCTCCACGGGCGGTGATCTCGACGCGACACGCGCCGCGATCATCCAGCACGCGACCGTGCCGATCGGCACCGTGCCGATCTACTCGATGATCATCGGCCGCAAGATCGAGGATCTCGATACGCGCATGATCCTCGACGGCGTCGAGCATCAGGCCAAGCAAGGCGTCGACTACATGACGATTCACGCTGGCGTGCTGCAAGAACATCTGCCGTTCGTGCGGAAGCGCCTGATTGGCATCGTCTCGCGCGGCGGTTCGCTGCTCGCGAAGTGGATGATCACCCACGGCAAGCAGAACCCGATGTACACGCTCTGGGACGACATCTGCGAGATCCTGCGGCGCTACGACGTGACGTTCTCGATCGGTGACGGCCTGCGCCCGGGCGGGCTCGCCGATGCGACGGACACGGCGCAGCTCGCAGAGCTCGAAACGCTCGGCGAACTCACCGAGCGTGCCTGGCAGCACGGCGTGCAAGTGATGGTGGAAGGCCCGGGCCACGTGCCGTTCGACCAGATCGAATACAACATGAAGCTGCAGCGCCGGCTCTGTCACGGCGCGCCGTTCTACGTGCTCGGGCCGCTTGTTACGGACATGTTCCCCGGCTACGACCACATCACCAGCGCGATCGGCGCGACGGCGGCCGCTTATCATGGCGCTGCGATGCTCTGCTACGTGACGCCCAAGGAGCACCTCGGACTCCCGAAGAAGGACGACGTGAAGCAGGGCTGCGTTGCGTACAAGATCGCGGCGCACGCGGCAGACGTCGCGCTCGGCATCCCCGGCGCGCGCGACCGCGACGACGAACTCACCAAGGCGCGCGCTGCGCTCAACTGGGAGCGCCACTTCGAGCTCTCGTTCGATCCCGATTTGGCGCGCGCCTATCACGACGAAGATCTCGACGTCGACACGGACTTCTGCGCGATGTGCGGCCACGACTGGTGCTCGGTGCGCATCAGCAAGGAGATCATCCAGTTCGTGAGCGGGAAGGATGAGGCCTACGCCTGGAAGACACCGAAGATCTCCGCGGCCCTAACAGATGAGCAGAAGGCTGTGCTCGAGAAGCGCGGCGTGCTGACGGCGGCGGAGATTCACCGGCTCGCGAGCAAAGCGCGCACGCAAGTGGGCGCGGAAGTTGGGCACAAAGCCGATTGCCACAGCGACATCGCGACGCCGGATCAGGCAAAGCAGCTGCACACGGAGTGATGACGGAGTTCTTCGTGTACGAGCAGGGCGCCCCTCGCTGTCGCGCAGCAAGCCGACCAGCGCCGACAACGTCGGCGCAGTCGGCGCGCAGTGAGCCGAAGGCGAACGAAGCGTCGCGAAGACCTGAGAAAGCCCCGAGGCGGATGACCGCCCCGGGGCTCGCAGCAACCGGGTCTCACCCCCCAGCTCGACTCGGCTGCCTGAGCAAAGTTTCGGCCTTGCTGAGCGCGACTTGAGGGAAATTTCGCGGAGATAGCGGCGATGGCTGCGCAGTGGCTGCTCACGCACGATCAGGTCCCTGCCTATGTGCGAGCCGCTGGGCTCGCGCTCGCAAACGAGCCGATCGCGGTCGAGCCCGCGGGCGACGGCAACATCAACTGGGTGAGGCGCGTGCGGGTGGGCGGCGCGAATGCGCGCTCGTTCGTGCTGAAGCAGGCGCGGCCTGCGTTGGAGCGCTTCCCGCAATATTCGGCGCCTACCGAACGCTTGTTATTCGAGGCACGTTGGTTCGAGCTCGCGGCGCCGCACGATCGCGAGCAGATCTGCCCGCGCGTGCTTGCAGTCGACGCGCCGAATCGGGTGCTCGCGCTCGAAGATCTCGGCGCCGCGGAACGCCTCGATGCGGCGCTCGCGCGCGGCGCGGACGTAACGGCACAAATGGAGGCGCTCGCGCGCTTCCTCGCGCGCGTGCACGCGGCGACGGCTGGCGACGATTCGCTGCCCGCGCGTTTCGAGAACGACGCGATGCGGCGTCTGCACGGAGATCACATCTTCGCGCTGCCTTATCAGGCAAACGACTTCGGCCTCTCGCCGGCGCTCGAGGACGCGGCGCGGGAGGCGCGCGCTGATCGAGCGCTGCTGCGCGCTGCGGCGAACGCTCACGCGGACTATTTGCGCCCGCTCGGCGCGCTCGTACACGCAGACGTGCAGGCAGGCAACGTGCTCCTAACAGCTGGCGGCGGCGTGAAGCTGCTCGATGCCGAGATCGCCCACGTCGGAGACGCGGCCTTCGACCTCGGCACGCTGCTGGCGCATCTCGCGCTGCCAGCGCTCGCGCGCGGAGACGATGCGAGCGCACTCGTTGCGCACGCACGCGCTGCCTACCGCGCCGAGAGCGCCTGCTGCGCCGCCACTCTCGCGCGCGCTCAGCGCTATGCCGGGCTCGAGCTGATCCGCCGCACGATCGGCGCTGCGCGGGTTGCGGCGGTGGCGAGTGACGAAGCGGGGCTGCGCGTACTCGCAGCGGGCCGCGGCTGGGTGCGGAGCGCAGAGCCTAATTAGGTGCGGCTCTGCCCGCTCTCGGGCCCGGCGTCCGGCTCGGCCCACTGAATGCGCTCGTAGTCGAACGCGCCGCTCTCGATCACATTGAATTTCACGATCTCGAAGTACGGGGAGAGATCGAAATCTCGCGGCGTCAGCAACGTCGGGTGACGCATGCGGAACAAGCCCGTGAAGTGCTCACTCTCATGGCCGAGCACCCGCGAGAGCAAGCCTGACCGCCGCCCGTCGATGAAGCTCGCGTCGGGGAAGTCGACCTGAGGAATCACCGGGAAGCCAACGTCTCCGAACAGGCGGCCGAGCAGGCTCGAGCAGATCACCTCGGTCGGCTGGCCACTTCCAAAGTGGAGCGCGTCTCGGCGGAAGCGATGCGGAACGATCTTGGCGGGGAGCAGGTAGCGAAGCAGGTCGAGCACGTTGCGGAGGTCGTAGTGCCATCCCTGCGCTGCGATCGCCTGGGCCAGGATCACCTTCAGGTGCTCGGGACGGAGCCGGTGCGGCCGCGCGATCCGGATGTTGTAGTCGATGTACTTCGACAGAGGCGCGACCAGAACGCCGCGCGGGAGCGCCTCCACCACCAGCTGCTCCGCGTCACCGCCGAACTCGCGCCGCGTTCGCTCCGCGAGTTCTCCTCCCTGGCGGAGCAGTTCATCGCCGACGTACAGCGCGGCATGCGACCAGCTGCTCTGCGTGAGGTACTTGATCACCACCGAGATGCGGTTGTCGCCCTCGACGAGGACGATGTCGCCCTTCCGGATGACGCGGCGGAGGGCGTGCGGATCGTTCCAAACCCGCTGCTCATAGGCGGGGATCGGCTCCGTGAGCCAGTCGAGCAGCCGTCGTGTGAGCCAAGCACGCAGTCCCATCGAGCACCTCGCCGCACTTCGGCACTGCGAGCACGGTTCCTGAAGGCTTCGTACCGCGGCAAGTGATGCAAACCCGCGAAAAGACGCAGTTTTTCCGTAGCCTTCGCCAAACGCGTCGTGTATGATCTGCCCCCTGTTCGGAATAGTCCTTTAATATCAAGGACTTACGGGCGTTCGCGCATAGCGGAACCGCGGAACGAACGAAGGCAGAAAACGGGCGCCGGAGCCAGGTATGGACGTCAGGATCAAGGCAAGTCTCGCATTCACCATCACCGGGCCCTCGCTCGAGGATGCGATGGCTGAGTACGACGAACTGACCGTCGAGGGGCTCGTCAAGGAAATCCTGGACAAAGCGATCGCCTGCGATTCGATCCAGGTTGAAGTGATCGAAGGCCCGAACACGCTCGAAGACTACGACTCGCAGAGCGGCTGATCAGCTTCGATCAGGCCTCGAACAGCGCGAGTTGCAGCGGCGCGGTCTTCGCGATGGGCGGAGTGATCGCGACTCGGGCCGGGGCGTGCCGCGCGGAACGGAGCGGCGGCGCAAGGCGGGGCGAAGGCTCGCGGCCGGGCTGGTACAGCCGAATCGTGCGGGCGTGCTCGAGGATCTCGCGGTAGAAGCGCTGAAAGCGCGCGCCGTGATTGAAGTGCCGAAGGTGCGCGAGTTCATGACACAGCGTGTTCACGAGGCTCGAATACTTGAGGGGCTTGCCCGTCGCTGAATGACGCAGCCGAATGCGGATCGTGCCGTCGGCGTAACAAACTCCATAGCGGCGCTTTACGCGCGGCCGCTCGGCCTCGATCGCCCGATAGCGGAGCCCGAAGTGCGCCGCGATCACCGCCGCATCGCGATTCAGTTGGGCGATCAACGCTTCGGGCCGGGCGCTCTCCACGGCGCGCCAACATCTCGGCGCGCGTCTTCTGCGTCAAGTATCGTGCGCGCGTGTCACAGGCCGATTTGCCGCTCTTCCCGCTCGAGGCGCCTGCGCTCTTTCCCTTCTGCGAGGCAAAGCTCCATATCTTCGAGCCGCGCTATCGAGCCTTGGTCACGGACGCCCTCGCGCGCGAACGCCTAATTGGCATGGCCACGGTTCGGCCCGAGGGCCTCGGCGCGCTCTCCAGCGACCCAGCCCTGTTCTCGATCGGCTGCGCGGGCTTCATCAGCGAGCACCAACGGCTGGCCGATGGTCGCTACCTAATACTTCTGGAAGCGACCTCGCGCTTTCGCATTCTGCGGGAACCCGTGCGCCCTGCCGAGCGGCTTTACCGCGTCGCGCAGGTCGAGTTACTAGAGGAGCTGCCCGGAGACGAGGCTCGCGCACGCGAGCATCGCGCCGAGATCACCCGCGAACTCCTGGCAATTGCGGCGGCGGATGCCGACGGCGGCGCCGGCTTCGACGAGAGCCGGCTCGAGGAACAGGACCTGTCGCGCTTCGCATGCGAGGTCGCGCACGCGCTGCGTCTGCCTGGACCCGAAAAGCAGGCGCTGCTCGAGGCGTCCAGCGCCGAGGAGCGGCTCGAGCGGGTCGCGCAGACGCTCTCCTTCTACCGCGCGCTGGCCGCTCGACGCAGCGGCGGCGAGCCCACTCTGCACTGACGATCTCCCGCAGAATCGATCCGTCAGAATGCAGCAGATTCCGTCAAAAGAAGTTGAACACCGTGGAATCTGCGCATTTGGATTCCCGACAGGCTCGCGCGGGTGACACGCGATTGCAGCACCCGGCCGCGCTTCACGAAAACCCGCGAACCCCCCGGAAGAGCGGCGAGTTTCGAGTTGCAAACGCCGGTTCTCTAAGCGCTGAAACGGTTTTTCGTGTGAACCGCTCCGGTGTCAGGCCACTCCGTCGATCCCGAGTGTGCGGCTTTGCCCCGTTTTTCTGGAAGTGGTGTACTGCGCGCGTTCTGGGGTGATCGCACCGACGTAGCGCGGTGGACCCCCGAAACTCGCCTCAACCCCCCATTTCTCCCCCCGGACTCTGATGCCCTCGCCCCTCGCGGCATGGGACGGTGCGCTCCACCGTCTTTCTGCCGAGATGCCACCGCTCGCCCTGAAGGCGTGGATTCTGCCCCTCGGGATTCGCGCCGACGCGAACACCTTGGTGTTGACTGCGCCCACCGCATTCCACGCCGAGCGAGTTCGAACGCGATACCTGAGCGCGATTGACGCCCACTTGGCGGCCGAGTCCGCCAGTCCGATTCCGGTCCGGCTCGAAGTCGGCGCGAGCGAACGCCAAGGCCAGGATGGTGTCGCGTGCGCGGTCACGCAGAATCGGCGCGAGGGGGTTCCGGCGCTGGCAACGCCTGCGCGCGCGCCGGTGGTCCGCGTTCAGCTTGAGCCGCAGCCGGCAGCGCAACTCGCGCTGCCGAGCACCTTCGACACGTTCGTCGTAGGCCCGGGCAACGCGTTCGCACGCGAGGCCTCGTTCGCGATCGCGCGCGGCCGCGTATTCGGCGCAGGCCCGCTGCTGCTCACTGGACCGCCGGGTACAGGCAAATCGCACCTCGCTCGCGCCGTCGTCCACGAAGCGCGCCTGAACGGCGCACAGCGAGCGCTCTATACGTCGGCCGAAGCCTTCACGAGCGACCTGATGGTGTCGATCCGCTCTCAGGAGACGCCCAGCTTTCGGCGCCGTTATCGCCGCGAGTGCGACCTGTTCGTGCTCGAAGACGTGCAGTTCCTCGAAGGCAAGAACGCGACGCAGCTCGAGCTGTTCCACACCGTCGAACATCTGCGGCTCGTCGGCGCGCGCATCGTGCTCACCGCCGATCGCCTGCCGCGCGAACTCACGCGCCTCGACCCGCGCCTCGCATCGCAGCTCTCGAGCGGCCTCGTGGCCGAGATGGATCTGCCCGATCGCGAACTGCGGCGCGACATCCTCCGCGATCGCGCTGCGCGCGGCGGCTTCCGGCTCCCCGACGACTGCCTCGAACTGCTCGTCGATTCCGTGCACGGCAGCGTGCGAGATCTCGAGGGCGTGTTGATGCAACTCGTCGCGAGCGCCGCGTTGTTAGGCCGGACGATCGACCTCGCGCTCGCAGAGGCGTCGCTGCGCAAAGTCGCCGGTCCGAACAGTGGACCACTGGGCCTCGACGACGTGATCGACTCCGTTGCGCAGTTCTTCGGCGTGCGCCGCAGCGAACTGGCGAGCCGGTCGCGGCGGCGGGCGAGCCTGCGTCCGCGGCAACTGGCGATGTATCTGTGCCGCCAATTCACCGACGCGAGCCTGTCCGAGATCGGTCGCGCACTCGGGCGCGATCATCCGGCCGTCGCCAACGCACTGCGCGCCGTCGAGCGCGCCATGCTGGAGCGCGCTCCGCTGCGTTATCAGGTCGAGGAGTTGGCGGCGCGCCTCGAAAGGCGCACCGCGCGCCGCTAACCGGCGCGCCCGGAACGCGAAGCTTCAGTGCGCCGTCTCGGCCTCGATGCGCGCGCGCACGCGCTGCACACCCTTCTCGTCGCGGAAGCGCGCGGGGCCCGACAGTGCCCGCAGGTGCTCGGGCTCCAGCGAAGGCGGATCGTTCGCCGGATCGTCGTAGCGGCGCAGGGTCTTGTAGGTGGTACTGCGCTCGATAGGCGTGCGGCCCATTTCGCGAATCAGGCGGCGCATGTCCTCGGGCGGGAGGTTCTCGCCGAAATCGGCGCCCGACTCGCGGCTGATCGACTCCTCCATCAGCGTGCCGCCCATGTCGTTCGCGCCGGCCGTGAGCGAAACCTGCGCGAGCTTCGGCCCCATCTTCACCCACGACATCTGAATGTTCACGATCCCCGGGCGCAGGAACAGGCGCGACACCGCGATCATCTTCAGATCCTCTGCCGCGGACGGACCCGGCCGCGTGATCTCGACGTGACCGAGTGCGTTCTTCTCGTGGATGAAGCCGAGCGGCACGAACTCGGTGAAGCCGCCCGTCTCTTTCTGGATCTCGCGGATCGTGTCCAAATGCCCCGCGATGTGATGCGGCTTTTCGATGTGGCCGTACATGATCGTCGAGGTCGAGCGCAGCCCGACGCCGTGCGCGGCGCGCACGATCTCCTTCCAGCGCTCCGTCATCAGCTTGTTAGGCGAGAGCGAACGGCGCACGCTGTCGTCGAGGATCTCGGCGGCGGTGCCGGGAATCGTCCCGAGCCCCGCGTCCT
>JANNRF010000114.1:0-2742 GCA_031401135.1 Deltaproteobacteria bacterium
TGCTCCTCGACGTTCAGACCGTCTGCGCGGTTGTGCGGCCCGACGCGCGTGCCGAGCGGAACGCCGGGCCCGATCGCATCTCGCACTGCGCGCAGCACCTCGAGGTAGAAGCGCATGCGGTTCTCGAAATGGCCGCCGTAATCGTCCTCGCGCCGGTTCGTGTGCGGCGAGATGAACTGCTGGATCAGGTAGCCGTGCGCGCAGTGCACCTCGATTCCATCGAGGCCTCCTTCCACGGCGCGCCGAGCGGCGGCGGCGAAGGCGTGAACCAGCGCCTGGATCTCGCCCACCGTCATCGCGTGAGTGATTAGGCCGCTGCCGGGCCGCGCGAACTCCGAGGCAGACCACGGCCGCTCGCCGGGCCGGCCGAGCTCGCTGCCGAGATGATTCAGCTGCGAGAACATGCGCATGCCGTGAGGCCGGATCGCGCGCGCGAGCGCCTCGTAGCGCGGGATGATCGAGTCGTCCCAGGCGTTCAGCGTCATCGGCCCGGAGGGATGGATGCCGGACGCCTCCAGCATCGAGAGCCCGACACCGCCTCGCGCGCGGGCGGCGTGGTAAGCGATCAGATCGTCCGAGAGCGCACCGCCGCCGAGGTTGGTGCCGTGGGCCGTGCGCACGATGCGGTTCTTGATCGCGAGCCCGTTGATCGTGATGGGCGCGAGGACGTGCTGGAACTCGGGCACAGCGTTCATCGGCGCGGCGGGCGCGCCGCGACGCTCGCTGCCGGGCCACTCACGCGGTCGGCTTCAGCTCGGTGACCGCCTGCCGCGCGGCATCCTTGTCCTCGAACCAAAGCGCGTTGAGCGCGATGAAGCGGACTGCCTCGCGCGGAACTTCCTGGTCCGGATGAATGGCCTGGACGGGACAGGCCGATTCGCAGACGGCGCAGTCGATGCAGTCGCCCGGATGGATGTAACACATGCGGTCCTCGGCATCGCTGTAGATGCAGTTGACCGGACACACCTCGATGCAGGATTTGTCCTTCACGTCGATGCACGCCGCCGAGATCACGAATGCCACGAGTTCACCTTCCCGCGGTTAGAACTGGCGCGGCCCCGTGTAGTGCCGCTTCGGCCAGAGGAAGTCGATGCGCGTGCGGTGGATCTTCCACTGGCCAGAGGCCTTCTGGTAGAGGTCGTCATACACGCCGAACAGGATCAGCGGGTTCTCCACGCCCTCGGTGGTGCGAAGGTCCAGCAAATACGAGCGGCCGTGCGCGCTCGTCGCGTCGATCAGCCGCACGTTGTGGTTGGTGACCGCGTGCAGCACGCCGAACGCGGGGCCCTCGCTCTGCATGAACGGTGCGTAGTTCTTGCGGATCTGCGCCTTGCCGATCCAGTCGCCGCCATAGTCGGGCCCGAACTCGCAGACGGCGTCTTCGGTGAAGAGGCCGACGAGGTCGTCGAGCTGTTTGCCGTCGAAATGGTGGGAGTAGAGGACGCGCAGTTTGCGGATGGCCTCGGTCTCGAGCAGTTCCTCGATCGGACTCACCGGTCCTCCTTTTCTCGCAGCGGCTCGCGAACACACGGGTGGGCTCGCGAACACTACCAAGGCGAACTTGCGAATTCTGGTCCACGGTACGCTCGCGTAGACAGGCCAAGTTTCCGGAGGCCGTATGAGCACGATCGCTTCGTTTCTCGAGGATCAAGCCGGGGCTGCCGCGCGCAGCCCGGATGGGCGGCGCCGATTTCCGCTGATGCCGCTCGGCCAGGCAGTCGACATGGGTCGCGCGCCGGACGGCACGCCGCTCTTCGATCCGCGCATCTTCGACACTCCGGAGTTTCAGCGGAACCCGTATCCGTATTACCGGATCCTGCGCGACCACTACCCCGTCTACTTCGACAAGTTGCACAACTGTTATTGGGTGACGCGCTACGACGACATCACGGCGTGTTACTTCGACGACGAAGGCTTCAACACCATCCCCAAGGGCAGCTCGAACGGCGTGCTCGGCAACACGCAGCTCGAGCTCTCGGGCGTCGAGCACCGCCGCCGGCGGAATCTGTACGGCCAGCATCTGGTCGGCGAATCGCTGGCGAACCGCGTTCCGTCGATCCGCCGCCTCGCGGAGCAGATGATCGCGGCGTGGGAGACGACGAAGGCCGAGCACATCGTCGACAACGCAGATGGCACGCGCACGATCGAACTCGGCCGCGCGTTCGCGAACGAGTTCCCGATCCGCGTCGTCTGCCAGGTGCTCGGCTTCCCGGACGAAGCCAGCGATGCATTCTTCTACTGGTACAACTCGATGATGTCGGGCCTCGGCGGCTCCGAGACGCACCAGAAGGGCCTCGAAGCGCGCCAACACCTCGAAGATTATCTCGAGGGCATCGTTGAGCAGCGCCGCGTCAAGCCGACCCATCTCCATGACGAAGCCGGCAATCCGCTCGGCAAGGACATCATCTCGAAGCTGTGTGAGAGCCAGCTCGACGGCGATTACCTCTCGACGGAGGAGATCACTTCGAACATCGCGCTGATCGTCGGCGGCGGCGGCGAGACGACGCGCGGCGCGATCCTCAACCTTTGGTACTTGCTGCTGCAGCACCCCGAGCAATTCGCGCGTGTGCAAGCGGATGCGGCGCTCTGGGATGCGGCCTTCCACGAGACGCTGCGGCACTCCACCTCGATCGGCGGCCAGCCGCGCCATAACACCTTCGATCTCGAGATGCATGGCGTGCGGGTGCCGGCCGGCTCGCTGATGAACATGGTCGACGTGTCGGCCAACCACGACGACCGCAT
>JANNRF010000115.1:0-2428 GCA_031401135.1 Deltaproteobacteria bacterium
AGCGCGAGCGCATGCCGGCCCCTGCGTACACCTGTGCCTGAGAACCAAAGCGGCGCGCGCGACTGGCGCACGTGCAGCGCGCCGTGCGTGCCGGGCTGCGTGCCCTGGCACCAATCGCGCGGCGAGACTGCGAGGTCGGGCGCGTTGGGCGAATCGAACAGCTGCGCGGCGCGCTCGTACCCGAACGGGTAGCTCTGCTGCGCAGGCGCGATGAAGCGGCGCGCCGCGTCGTGGGCGTCGAAGCCGCCGGCTGCCGCCGCGCGCTGTTCCTCGGCCAGCGTCGCGAGCGCGAGCGGATCTTGATTCGCGATCGGGTTCTCCCCAACAACTTCGAGGATCTCGAAGCCGAGCGCGCCGTCGTCGCGAATCACGCGCTGGAAGCGAACCAGGCCTCGCGCGGACCAGATCTCATAGGCACCCGGTTCGCCGGCCTCGCCCGCGCGCCACGTAATCACCAGGTCCACCTGCGCGCCGATCTTCGAATCCGCGAGCAGCGCATGAATCGCGCGATTGCCCGATTCGGTCTGCTCGAGATCGAGCCCCTGTCCGCCAAGCCGCTCCGGTCCGTGGATGCGCATGCGGGGACGTTCCGTAAGAAAGTTTAGTTTTGCGAGCCGTTACTTAACTTTCTTACGGAACGTCCCCGTTGCGCGGCGCTCGGCGCTCCGGAGTAGCTCGCGCGTTGGTGCGTCCCCGAACGCGTACAGGAGCGGCAACGCGAGCGCGGTGTAGAGGGCGCCGCCGACGGCGAGTTCGAGCAGCGCGTGGGGCGTAACACCGAGGCCACTGCGCGTGGCGACGATGTCGGCGATCAGCCACGCGACTGCGCCCGCGGGCAGCGAGGCCCCGAGCGCGCGCAGCAGCGTGCCGAGCAGCGGCAGCAAGCGCGGCGCGCCGTGCACGCGCCGCGCGAGCCCCAGCGTCGCGAGCGCGTTCAGCGTGATCGCGACTGCGCCGGCGAACGCGAGGCCCGCGGCGCCGTGTTCGCGCCCGAGCGTGGCGTAGAGCGGGTACGCCACAACCACGAAGCCGCTGCCGAGCAGCATCGGGCGCCACATGTCGGCGCGCGCGTAGAACGGGCGCACCGCGACGGTTTGCACCACCCAGCCGGGCACGCCGAGGCAGAAGAGTTGCAGCGCGTCGGCCACGGGCTGCACGTCGTCGGGCCCGAACTCGCCGCGCACGAACACCGCGCGCACCAGCGCGTTCGCGAGCGCGCCGGTCCCTACCGCGAGCAGCACCGAGACCGCGGTCGTCGCTTGCAGCGTGCGCAGCACGAGCCGCGCCAGTTCCTCGCGCGCGCTCTCGCCGGCTTCGACGAGCCTCGAGAACGCCGGCAGCGCGGCCGTTGCGACCGCCTGCCCTACGAGCCCCACCGGTAGCTGCATCAAGCGCCGCGCAAACGCCAGCGTCGCGATCGAGCCCACCGCGAGCAGCCCACCGAAGTAGCGGTCGTACCACTCGTCGACGGTGATTAGGGTGACGCCGAGCATCAGCGGCAGCGCGACGACGAGATACTTGCGGAACTCGGGATCGAAGGGCGCCACGCGGAAGCCGAGCCGCACGCGCCCGCGCGCCTCGTAGAGCGCGGTGCCGAGCGAACCCGCCGCGGCGCCGAACAGCGCGCCCCACGCAAAGCCCGCGATGCCGAGCGTCTGCGCGCCCACCAGCCCGCCCGCGATGATGCCGAGGTTGTAAACTATGGGCGCCGCCGCCTGAGAACCGAAGCGGCCCTCCGCCATCAGCGCGCCGCGCACGATGCCGCCCGCGATGAAGAAAATCTGCGCCGGCAGCACGATGCGCGTGAGATGTGTGGTGAGCGCCCGCGCCTCGGGCTCGAAGCGCGGAAACTGGAGCGCGACCAGCGCCTCCGCGCCGAGCCATAACAACGCGCTCGCTAGCGCCGCCGCCGCGACCGTCATCGTGCCGAGCACGGTCGCGAGGAAACGCTGCGCCGCCTCCTCGCCGCGCTCGTCCTTCGCGCGCTGATAGAGCGGGATGAACGCGATCGAGAGGGCGCCGCCCGCGAGGAAGTAGAACAAGATGTCCGGAATCTGGAACGCGGCGTTGTAGGCGTCGGTGGCGCGGCCGCGGCCCACGAGGCCAGCGATTACGGCCTCGCGCGCGAAGCCGAGTACGCGCGAGAGCAGCTGACTGCCGGCGAGCAGCAGCACGGCCAACGTGATCCGGCGCGCGGTCTGGGGCGTCACGAGGCAATCACAGCGGATTCAACTCGCGCCAGATGCGCCCGTCGAAGCTCTCCATCTCGACATAATCCCCGTCGCGACCGCGCAGGAACGGGTAATCGAGGGGGACTTTGCCGTAGGGCGTATCGAGCACGTACTGCGGAATCGCGAAGCCGCTGGTGCGCCCGCGCAGCGCGCGGAACAACTCGATGCCGCGCTCGATCGGCACGCGAAAGTGGGCG
>JANNRF010000116.1:0-18944 GCA_031401135.1 Deltaproteobacteria bacterium
TACCGGCGGTTCAGCGGATCCGAGATTCGCGCCACCGCCGAAATTGACTCCCAACGCAACCTGGCAGGGTGCCGTGCCGCGGCGGGATGGAAGTGAGGAATCATGCGCAAGTTGAAGATGTTGGTTCTGGGCGCCGTGTTAGCAGGTGCGGCGACGGCCTCGAATGCAGGAGCGCTGCTGTCGGCAAGCTATTCGCAGACGGTCCTGGGTGTGCCCTTCACCCTTGGAACCCCAACGGGCGGGAGCCCTACCGGAACGCTTGTTGGGAACACGTTCACGCTCGACGCGGGCAACGCCTTCGCGTTCTCGTTCTGCCTCATTAATCCCCTCGCCTCGGCCTGCCTTGCGAACCCGCTGTCGAGAACTCCCGCTCTCGCGATCAAGCTTCCTCCCGGTCCTTTCACGATGACCAGCATGGGCGCCACTGGCGTAATGACTGTGGCGCCGCTCGTAGCGCCAATTGCGAATATTGACATCACGTTCACCATGAACGGCCCCATCGTGGCCACGACCGCGGACCCGAATATCACGCCCACGTCGGGCATCATGGGCCTCGTGCGCGTGATCGGGAAGGTCGGCAAGTCGCCGGCCTTCACCCTGATCCCGATTCCGGTGAATGCCGGCGCGGGCGGCAACTTGACGACCCCGAACCCGACAACGTCCCCTTCCCCGACGCTCTCGGTACGGGTAGCGGCCGACGTTTGGCACATCGGCACGTTCACCCAGACGATGCTGACGAGTGACTTCGTCGCCCTCCCTGACGCGACGGGTATGGGCAACGTGAGCGTGACCTCCATGGGCAACACGCACGTGAACCTCGTCTCGCTCGGCCGCACCAAGGTCCGCGGCCTCGCGAACAGCGACACCTCCACGCCGACGTACCTGCGCCTGGTGTTCGCTCCGTCGGTGCCGGAGCCGGGCACGCTGATGCTGCTCGGTGCTGGCGTTGCCGGCCTCGCGCTGATCGGTCGCCGCAAGCTGCGCTAAGGCGCACTGCGCAGAACGATCGCTTGATCCAAAGTGGAGGCGGTCACTCGCAAGGGTGACCGCCTTTCACTTTTTGGGGATGCCAGCGCGCGATGCTGATTCGGCAATGCGAAGTCGCCGGCAGGCTGTGCGATGTCCGCATCGTCGGCGGCTTCATCACGGCGATCGCGGCCAGCCTCGTGCGAGATGCTGGCGAGATCGCTCGCGAGGCGCGCGGCGGCGCGCTGCTGCCGGGCCTCAGCGATCACCATCTGCACCTGTTCGCCGCGGCCGCCGCCCTGAGTTCGGTGCGCTGCGGGCCGCCGCAGCTGCGCGCTGCAAGCGAGCTAGCGGCAGCGCTCGTGGGCGCGCCGGGCGCTGGTTGGCTGCGCGGCGTTGGCTACCACGAATCCGTCGCGGGCTCGCTCGATCGCGCTGCGCTCGATCGCTGGTTGCCGGCGCGGCCTGCGCGCATCCAGCACCGCAGTGGCGCGCTCTGGATGTTGAACAGCGCGGCGATCGCAGTGCTCGGCCTCGACGCAGGCGTCGACGCGCCCGGCGTCGAGCGCGATGCCAGCGGCCGCGCGACGGGGCGCTTGTTTCGCCTCGATGCATGGCTCGGCGCGCGGCTGCCGCGCAGCAGCGAGCTCGGCCTCGGCGCGATCTCGGCGCAGCTCGCGCGCTGCGGCGTCGTAGCTGTTACGGACACCGGCGCCGACAACGGCGCGGGCGCGCTCGCCTCGATCGCGGCGGCGCAGCGCAGCGGCGCGCTCCGGCAGCGCGTGCTGCTGATGGGGAGCGAGGAGTTGCCCGCCGCGAACGCACGCGAACTTGCGCGCGGCGCGCTGAAGCTGCTGCTCGATGAGCGCGCGCTGCCGGAGCTCAGCGGCTTCAGTGCACGCATCGCGCGTGCACACGCAGCCAGTCGCGCGGTGGCGATTCACTGCGTCACGCGCGCCGAGTTGGTGTTCGCGCTGGCGGCGTTCTCCGAGGCGGGCACACAGCGCGGCGACCGCATCGAGCACGCGTCCGTCGCGCCGCCAGAGTTGCTGAGGCCGCTGCGCCAGCTCGGCCTCGCAGTTGTTACGCAGCCGAGTTTCGTGCGCGAGCGCGGCGACGAATACCTGGCCGAGGTGGAGCCCGCGGATCGGCCCTGGCTCTATCGCGCGCGGGCGTTTCTCGCGGCGGGCATTCCGCTCGCCGGAGGCAGCGACGCGCCTTACAGCGAGCCGGATCCTTGGCGCGCGATGCGCGCGGCTGTCGCCCGTCGTACCGAGCGTGGACGTGCGCTCGGCAGCGCCGAAGCGCTCACTCCTGAGGAAGCGCTCGCGCTGTTCAGCTCGCCGCTCGAAACACCGGGCTCGCCCGCGCCGCCGCTCACTCCGGGCGCGCGCGCAGACTTGTGCCTGCTCCGCGCGCCGTGGGCCGAGGCGCGGCGCGAACTCAGCGCGGGACTCGTCGCGGCGACCTGGCGCGACGGAACCCTCATTTGGAGCGACGAGCCAGCCGATGCCTGCGCGATGCCTCTGCAACCTCTAGCGTGCGCGCCCGCAGCGAACGATCCCCCGCGAGGCCAGTGAACCGTGCGACGCGATTTCTCGTTTCCCGTGCTCGCGCTGTGTTTCCTGCTCTCGGGCTTCGCCGCGCTCGTCTACCAGACCGCCTGGACGCGCGAGTTCGCGTTCGTGTTCGGCACCTCCGAGCTCGCGATCGCGACCGTGCTGGCCGCCTACATGGCCGGGCTCGCCGCGGGCGCCGCGCTCGCCGGCCGCTTCGCCTCGCGCGTTTCGCGGCCGGTGCTCGCCTACGGGCTACTCGAACTGGGCGTCGGCCTCGCCGCGCTGGCCGTTCCGTACCTAATTGATGGTGCGAGCGCGCTCTTGCTGGCGTGGTTCGGCGAGCAGCCGGGGCTGCCGGATGCGCGCGCCGGCGCGATCTCGCTGTTCTACCTGAGCACCTCGTTCGCGATCCTGATGTTGCCGACCGTGTTCATGGGCGCGACGCTGCCGCTGCTCGCGCGTCACGCCGTGCGCAGCGATGCGGAGCTCGGCCCGCGCATCGCGTGGCTGTACGCGATCAACACCGCGGGTGCCGTCGGCGGCACGCTCTGCACCGCGTTCGTGTTGCTGGATGCGCTCGGCCTGCGCGGAACCGTGTGGGTGGCGGTGGCGCTGAACGGGCTCGTGTTCGGCGTCGCCGTGCTGCTCGCGAGGATCGCCCCGCTGCCGGCGGCGGAGCAGAGCGCGAGCGCAGCAACAGCGCCGCGCGGCGCGCGCTTCATCCTGCCGCTGATCGCGCTCTCCGGCGCCGTCTCGTTCAGCTACGAAGTGTTATGGACCCGCCTGCTCTCGCACCGCCTCGGCGCCAGCGTCTACGCCTTCGCGACCATGCTCGGCAGCTTCCTGGTGGGCATCGCGCTCGGCTCCGCGATCGCCTCGCGCATCGCGAAGACCCAGGCGCGCGCTCTCACCGGCTTCGCGTTCGCGCAGCTCGGCATCGCGGCGCTCTCGTGGGCGGCGTTCCTCGCGGCCGACGGCCTGCCCGCCGCGCTCGGCGAGAACGTCGCGTTGCTGCCGAACGCGGGCGCCGCCTTCTTGTTGTTGCTGCCCGCCGCGCTCTGCATCGGCGCCACCTACCCGCTGGCGGTGCGCATTCACGCCGGCGGCGCGGGCGACGCCTCCGCCGCCAGCGCGCGCGTCTACGCCTGGAATACGGCCGGCGCGATCCTCGGCGCACTCGGCGCCGCTTATTGGGCGCTGCCGGCGCTCGGCTTCGTGGGCGTACTGACGGCGTGCGTCGCTGCGAGCCTCGCGCTCGCGCTCGTTACCGCGCTGCGCACGGTGCCGCGGCAGCGCGTTGCAGGCGCGCTTGCAGCGTGCGGCTTCATCGCGCTCGCGCTGCTGCCGCCGGGCGAGCCGCTGCGGTTGCTGCACTCGACACCGCTCGAAGCGAAAGTCGTGGTGCGCCCGGTGGTGTTCTCGGCGGTCGGCGAGAGCTCGACGGTGCTCGTCACGCGCGACGAGCTGGGCCGCTACCGCATCCGTAACAACGGGCTGCCCGAATCGCTGGTGGTTTCGAGCAGGGCGGATTTCGACATGGGCGCCTCGGCGCGCTGGATCGGCGGCATTCCTTCGCTCGTGCGGCCCGAGGCAAAGAGCGTCGCCGTGATCGGCCTCGGCGGTGGCCTCTCGGTCGAGGGCATCCCCGAGAGCGTGTCCGAGATTCACGTGATCGAGCTCGAGCCCGAAGTGGTGCGCGCGAACCGCGTGCTCTCGAAGTTCCGCGCCGTCGACCCGCTCGCGGACCCGCGCGTGCGGCTCTACGAGAACGACGCGCGCAGTGCGCTGCTCCTTTCGAGCCTGCGCTTCGACGCGATCGTCGCGCAGGCCTCGCATCCCTGGACCGCGGGCGCTTCACACCTGTACACGCGCGAGTTCTTCGAGTTGATCCGCTCGCGGCTCGCGCCTGGCGGCGTGTTCGTGCAGTGGATGGGCCCGGCCTTCATCGACGAGGCGCTGCTGCAATCGATTATTGCGACGGTGCGCGCGGTGTGGCCGCACGTGCGCGTCTACGACCCCTACGGAGCGCTCTTGTTCGTTGCCTCCGATCAGCCGCTCGCGAACGCGGCGGAGAGCGTGCCGCCGCTGCTCGCGCGCGATCCCGAGGTGCTGGCGCGCCTGGGCGTGCTCTCGCCCGCGCACGCCGAGATCTGGCTGCGCCTCGACGAGGCCAGCGCCGCAGCGTTCTCTGCGGGCGCGCCAGTGATTACGGACGATCGCAACTTGCTGCAGATGCGTTCGCCGCACGTGACGACCGCGAAGACCTCGCTGATGGAGAAACCCTCGGCGAGGCTCGCAGCGCTGGGTTCGGCGCGGCGGGTCGCTCCCGCGGAACTCGCGCCGTTCGTCGCGCGCTTGATCGAACACGGCGCCGGCGCGCGTGCGAGCGAGCTTCTGGCCACGCTGCCCGACGCGGACGAGCAGCTCGCGCTCGCTGCCGCGGGCGCGCTCACGGCGGGCCGTCGCGTGATGGGGGAACGCCGCCTCGTGAGCCTGCTCGCGCAAAACCCTGCGCAGCCGCGTGCGCGTGCGCTCGCGCTGCGCCAAGTGCGCCGCTTCGGCGCGCCCGCGCTGGAGGCCGCGCTCGCAGCTGGCGTCGCGAGCGCGAGCGAGACTGAGCGAGCAGTCGTCGCAGCGCGAGCGGCGGCAGACGCACAGGATTGGCCCACGCTGCGCGCTCTCGAGCCCGCGCTCGCTGCCGTAGGCGCGAACGATCCGTTCTATCCCGATGCGGCGCTGCTGCGCGCTGCCTGGCGCGTCGGCGCGCGCGACGCCAGCGAGAGCGCCTTCGCGCGCACACTGATTACGGGCCTGCTCACGACCCGGCGCGGCGAGACCGAGGCGCGCATCCTGCTCGCCGAACTCGAGCGCGAGAGCCCGGTGCGCCTCGCGGCGCCGGTGCTGCGCATCGCAGGCGATCGCGCGACGCCGCCGCTCACGCCGCGCGAAGCCGAGCAGATCGCCGCGCTCGCGCGCACGCTGCCGAGCGAGGGCGAAGAACTGGTGGGCGCGCGCGCGCGCATCCTCGCGTTCCTCGATCGCGCGCCGCGGGTGCCACGGCGATAGCGCGCGCCGCGCGCGTTGTGTGACCTTCGGCCGCGCTGGAGGTCTCCCCGATGCCGACGCCGATGCAGAAGCAGCCCGAGCCGGCGCTCGCGTATCTGCCGATTCCGAAGGAGCGTTACACGAGCCGCGAATTCGCGCGGCTCGAGTGGGAGCGCATGTGGACGAAAGTCTGGCTGCTCGCCGGGCGCGAATCGGACGCCGCGAAGCCGGGTGATTATTTCACTTTCGAGATCGGCGCCGAGTCGGTGCTTGTTATTCGCCAGCGCGATGGCTCGCTCGCGGCGCGATACAACGTCTGCATGCACCGCGGTAATCGCCTGCGCGAGCCGGGCCGCGGCCACGTCGAAGAATTTTCATGCCTGTTCCACGGCTGGCGTTATGACATCGACGGCCGGCTCGCGGCGGCGCTCGATCCGCACTGCTTCACGCAGGGGCTGCCCGCGGAGAAACTGTCGCTGCAGCCGGTGCGCTGCGAAACCTGGGCTGGTTTCGTGTTCGTGTGCCTCGACCCAGAAGCGGCGCCGCTGCGCGAGTACCTCGGCGTGATTCCCGAGCACCTGGGCCCGTACGGCTTCGAGAAATGGAAGATCAGCTTTCACGCCACGATCGAGATCGAGTGCAACTGGAAGACCAGCGTCGATGCCTTCAACGAGGCCTATCACCTGAGCGCGACCCACGCCTGGACGACGGAGTTCACGGACGATGTGCGCACCGTCTACGATTGTTACGACAAACACACGCGCATGATCTTCCCCGAGGTGCAGGCGAGCCCAAGGCACCCAGGCGCGGGCAAGGTGACGCCGGGCATCAAGGAGATGTTCCTGCGCCGCGTGGGGGTCGATGTCGAGAACTTCCGCGGCGGCGAGCAGGAAGCGCGCGCTGCATTCGCGGAGGCCGTGCGAAAACTCGCGCCGCTGCTCGGCGCGGACTTCTCCGATCTCAACGAGTCGCAGATGTGCGACGACTTCCACTACACGATCTTCCCGAACGTCACGTTCAACACGCACTCGCTGTTCGTCTGGGTGTTCACGCATCGCCCGCATCCCGACGACCCCAACAAGATGCTGTTCGACTTCTGGAACCTCATGAACGCGCCGGCGCAGGATGTGCCGCGGCCCGAGACGAAGTTCTTCAGCACCGCGAACGGCGACACGCTCACCGGCAAGTGCGAGGGCGGCGAGTTGATGGACGAGGATCTCTACAACCTGCCGCGCATTCAGCGCGGCATGAACTCCGCGGCTTTTCGCGCGCTGCATCTCGGCACGCAGGAAGTGCGCATCCTGCATCACCACGACACGCTGATGCGTTACGTCGAGGGGCGCGTTGGCTGAAGGCGACACCCGTGATCGCGGCGCTCCGGACTGGGAGCTAGTGCCGGTCTCGCTGCCAGAGCCCGGCGGTACGAGAGCCTTCGAGGCGCGCTCGCGCAGGCTGCTGCTCTGCAACGCTGGCGGCACTGCTTACGTGATCGAGAACGCCTGCCCGCACGTGCGCGTCTCGCTGGAGGGCGGCGCGATCGCGGGCACCGTGCTCGAGTGCCCGCATCACGGCGGACGCATCGACCTGCGCGACGGCCGGCCCGTGCGGCTGCCGATCCGGCACAGCGTCGCGACGTTCGCTGTGCGCCCGGCCGCGGGCGGCGGCCTCGAAGTAGCAATCCCGGCGCACGCGCCCGTACCCTGGCGCCCGCAGTTCTTCGAGACCTGAGCACCTGCGAGCCAATAACTACTAGGAGCCTCGTCATGCACGATCTCGTGATTCGTGGCGGCACGGTCGTCGATGGCACTGGCGCGGCGCCGCGCGAGGCAGACATCGCAATCTTGGGCGCCACGGTCGCGGCCGTCGGCAAAGTGGCCGAGCGCGGACGCGAGGAGATCGACGCGCGCGGCATGCTCGTCACTCCGGGCTTCGTCGACATCCACACTCATTATGACGGGCAGGCCACCTGGGATCCGCTGCTGACGCCCTCGTGCTGGCACGGCGTGACCACGCTCGTGATGGGCAACTGCGGCGTCGGCTTCGCGCCTGTGCGCCCCGGCCAGCAGGATTTCCTGATCGGCCTAATGGAAGGCGTGGAGGACATCCCAGGCACCGCGCTGCATGCGGGTATCTCGTGGGAGTGGGAGACCTTTCCGCAGTTTCTCGACGCGCTCGCGCGCCGCCGCTTCGCGCTCGACCTCGGCACGCAGGTGCCGCACGGCCCAGTGCGCACCTACGTGATGGGCGAGCGCGGCGCGAAGAACGAGCCCGCGAACGCGGCGGACGTGCGCGAGATGGCGGCGATCGTGCGCGAGGCAATCGAAGCCGGCGCGCTCGGCTTCTCGATGTCGCGCACGCTGATGCACCGCGCGATCGACGGCGAAGTCGTGCCCGGCACCCACGCCAGCGAAGACGAGATCTTCGGCATCTGCCGCGAACTCGGGAAGCTCGGGCGCGGCATCATCGAACTCGCGCCGGCGGGCGTAATGGGTGAAGACCTCTCGGCCCCGGACAAGGAAGTGAGCTGGATGCGCCGCATCTCGTGCGAGACGGGGCGGCCGGTCTCGTTCGCGCTCTCGCAGCACGAGGTCGAGCCAGCGCAGTACCGGCGCGTGCTGGCGCTCTGCCGCGAGGCGAACGCGGCGGGCGCGCGCCTAACACCTCAGGTCGGCTCGCGCCCGACCATGCTGTTGATCGGGCACCAGACCTTTCATCCGTTCTCGCACCGCCCGACGTACAAGAGGCTCGCAGGCCTTCCGCTCGCCGAGCGCGTCGTGAAGCTGCGCGAGCCCGCGATCAAGCGGCAGATCCTCGCCGAGCAGCCGCCGCAGGACGGCGACCGCGGCGTCGCGATCGTCACGCAGCTGATCGCGACGGGCCTGCACAAGATCTTCTCGCTCGGCGATCCGCCGGATTACGAGCCCGCGCCTGAGAAGTCGATCAAGGCGATCGCCGAGCGCGAGGGCCGCGACCCGTTCGAGGTGCTCTACGACAAGATGCTCGAGCTCGATGGCCGGCAGCTCCTGATGCTCGCGATCCTCAGTTATCACGACGGCGATCTCGAAGCGCTGCGCGAGATGCTCGAGCATCCCGACAGCGCGTTCGGCCTCGGCGACGGCGGCGCGCACTGCGGCGCGATCTGCGACGCCTCGATGACGACCTTCCTGTTGAGCCACTGGGCACGCGACCGCGTGCGCGGGCCGCGCATGCCGATCGAGTGGGTGATCCGCAAGATGACGCGCGACACCGCGCAGCTCTATGGCCTCCGCGACCGCGGCGTGCTCGCGCCCGGCAAGAAGGCCGACGCGAACGTGATCGACTTCGCGCGCCTCGAGCTCGATCTGCCCGAGGTCGCGCACGATCTGCCCGCCGGCGCGCGGCGCCTGATCCAGCGCGCGCGCGGGTATCAGGCCCCGATCGTTTCGGGCGAAGTGACGTTCCGCGAGGGTGAGCACACGGGCGTGCTACCGGGGCGGCTCGTGCGCGGAGCGCGCGCCTCCGCGTGAGTTCGTCCGTCCTGTTGGCGACGGCGGCGGTTTTCCTCGTCGTCCTCGCGATCTCGCTCTGGCGCGTTGCGCCGCGCGGCGGTGGCGGCGAATGGGCGCTCGCCTGGTGCGCGATCTACGCGAGCGGCCTGGTCACGCGGCTCTCGGACGCTGCACCGCCGCTGCGATTTTTCTATCCCGCGTTCGGCGTCGCCTTTGCGGCGCTCCTGTTCGCGGGCGCGCGTAGTTATGTGGGGGCGCGTCTGCCGCGTGGGTTCTGGGTTGCGGTGGTCGCCGTGGCGCTCATACGCGGCGTGCTCGCGATCGCAGCGCCGCCGCTCGTGACGCAGGTCGGCGCCGCGGCAGTGATCTCGCTGGGCGCTCTGCTCGCGGCGCGCGAGATCCGGCGAGCGGGATTCGAACGCCCCGCCGGCCCGGCAGAGCGTCTGCTCGTGGTCACGCTGCCCGCGCTTGCAGTCACGGCGACCTATTACGAGTGGATGAGATACACCGGCCCTGAGACACGAGTCGGGTTCTTCTTCTGGCTCGCAAGCGCGTTGTTGATCGCCGGCGCGCAGATCGCGGCGATGTTCGAGCTGTCGGGACGGAAGCTCGCGGAGGAACGCGCCACGCTCGCCGCGCTCGTCGAGTCCGTGCCGCTCGGCCTCGCGCTCGTCGATTCGCAGGGGCGGCTCAAGCGCCACAACTCCGTGTTCGCGTCGCTCGCAGGGATTGTTGGAGAAGACGCGACATCGCTTCCCGAGCTGCGACGCGTCGCGGAGTACCTCACAGATTCCGCCGCCGAGCGCACGGCTCTCGCGAGCCAGGATCTCGAGCTCTCGCTGCGCGGAGGCGCTCGAGTCGTCAGCCTGCAGCGTCCGGTGCGCGATGCGAGCGGAGCGGAGATCGGCCGGCTGTGGGTGCTGCGCGACGTGACGATCGAGCGGCGGCTCGAAGCGGAGCTGCGGCTCGCGCGACAGCTCGAGACGATCGGGCGGCTCGCGGGCGGCGTGGCGCACGACTTTAATAATCAGTTGACGGTCGTGCTTGGCAACGCCGCGCTGCTCGAGAGCACGCTCGCGGCTGAAGATCCGCGCGCATCGCAACTGAAGGAGATTCAGCTCGCCGCAGAACACTGCGCGGCGATCACGCGCGATCTGCTGGATTTCGCGCGGCAATCGCCTTCGCAACGCAGCGCCATCGATCTCGCCGAGTTGATGCGCGAGGCCGTGGCGCAGCGCAGACGGCACTCGCCCGCTGGTGTCGCCATCCGCATCGCAGTGGAACCAGGAGTGCCCCACGCGCACGCGGATCGCGCGCAGCTGCGGCGAGTGCTCGACAACTTGCTGGCAAACGCGGTCGAGGCAGTAAGCGGGAGCGGAACTGTCGAAGTGAGCGTGCGCGTGTCCCAAGCGATGGCCGGGCAGCTGGAGCTCGCGGTTTCCGACGATGGGCCGGGCATGGGCGACGAGGTGCGCGAGCGCATCTTCGATCCGTTCTTCACGACCAAGCGCAATTCCGGAGGAACCGGGCTCGGGCTCGCGATCGTGCACGGCATCGTTGCGGCCCACGGTGGAGCGGTACACGTCGAAACGAGTCCGCAGGGCGGCGCGCGTTTTGTTACGACCTGGCCTACGTCATCTGGCGGAACCGAGCGCGAACTCCACGGTGCGCGCGTGAGCCGTTCCGCGCGCACTCTCTCTGTGTTGGTCGTTGAGGACGAGCCGGGCGTGCGACGGCTGGTCGCCGCGGGGCTGCGCGACGCCGGGCACCATGTGGTCGAGTTCGAGACAGCCGAGCAGGCGGAGGGCGCGCTCAGCGCCGGCCTCGGGCGCATCGACATCGCGATCGTCGATCTCTCATTGCCGGGCAAGAGCGGCGCCGCGTTCATCGACGGGCTCGGGAAGCATCGCCCCGCACTGCCCGCTCTCCTAATGAGCGGGCACTTCACGCCGCCGGAATCTTCCACCGTTCCATTTCTCGCGAAGCCGTTCCGCGCCCAGGAACTGCTCGCTGCCGTGGACGGAATGCTCGCGGCCCGCCGGGAGAACTAGCTGCGCCGCTTGCTGTAACCGGCGTCGCGGCAATGCGGAGCCTGAGGCGCGGCAAACACCGAGGCCCCCTGTTCGATCTCCGCTCGGCTGCGCCTCGCTGCGCGCGGCGAAACGCCGCTTGCTCACACTTCCTTGCGGCGCACCGACCACACGAAGCCGTCGCACCAGAAGTGCATCAGCGAGATCACCATCGGGATCGGGATCAGCCAGCGCCATGAATCGCGCTGCACGCTTTCGTGAAATAAGCCGGCGCCGGCGATCAGCAGCGCGAAGAACGCGAAGGTGAGCCAGCGCCCCGCGCCCGCGCCCCCGAGGTGAAGCCGGTTCGTGAGGTTGCCGCGTTCCGTCCACCAGACGATTCCGAAGTACTGCAGGCTGTGGAACAGGTTCGAGATCATGAAGGCTTCGAGCGGCGGCAGGAAACCCCAGGCGAAGATCGAGCCGACGCCGACCGAAACCAACAGCGCCCCCTTCTGCGGCGGCAAGTGATAGCCGCTCTTCAGCATGCGCAGCGTCGAGTCCACGTAATAAACGACATAGGCGGCGCCAAGGAACATCACCACGCTGCGAATCGCTTCGCGGTGGCTGCCGATCCAGCCGAGCGCGCGGGCGGGGGCTTCCCAGCCGACCATTGGAAACGCGCGCAGGCCATCGAGCGTGGGAAGCAGGCTCGCGCCCGCGAGGATCGGACCGATGTAGAGCACGTGGTTCAGCCAGACGTCGAGCTGGCGGTGCGCGGCGGGGTCGTTGCCCGCCTTGGCGTCGTAGATCCTGCCGAGTCCGAAGTTCTGCATGCTCGAGTGGTAGACGTCCCAGACCGCGATCGCGCAGAGCCCAACAACCAACGCGAAGTTCGAGAACGCGAACGCAGCGTAGAGCGCGGCCGGCACGAGCGTGAAGCGTACGCGGTGCTTGCGGAAGATCGCGCCATTGAAGTGGCTGCGGAATACGACCGAGAACAAGTGTCCGTACGTCCAGACCGCGGCGAACAACTCGATGCGCGTGCGCTGCTGGCCCGGGCCCGTGACGACGCCGAGCGGCCAGGCGAAGAGGCTCGCGCCGAAGACGAACCCGATCGCGAGCAATGGGGCGAGGATGAAACAGATCCAGTCGTAGACGGGCCCGGCGATGTAGCCGCTCGCGCGCGGAACGGGCATATCGCTTGTTACGGCCGCCATCTCACACTTCCTTGCGCTGCACGGACCAGACGAAGCCGTCGTACCAGAAGTGCATCAGCGAGACGACGAACGGGATCGGGAAGATCCAGAACGCGCCTGGCGTGACCGAAGCCTCGCGCACGCCGAGCTGAACGGTGGCCTCGTAGCCGAGACCAGCCAGCGCGATTGAAACGACGAACAGCGCGGCAAGCGGGAGCGCCTTGTCGCTGGAGAAGCCGAGCCGCTCGCCGAGATTCTTGCGCTCCGTCCACCACACGATCCCGAAATACTGGAGCCCGTGATACAGGCTCGTGATCGCGTAGCCGCGGAAGGCGTCGAGCAAGCCGAAGGCGAGGATCGTGACGAGCGCGGTCGAGACGAGCAGCCCGACCTTTTGGCGCGAGATGCGGTGCCCAGCCCGCGCCATTTGCCAGTAGCTCCATGCGTAATAAGCGATGAAGGCCGCCGCGAGAATCGCCACGGCGCGCCCGAGCGAGGCGTGGTTGGCGTCGAGCCAGTGCAGCAGCTGCGAGGGCCAGCTCCAGCCGACGGCCTGGAACTTGTCGAGGTCTTCGATCGTCGGGATGAACGAGAGCCCGAAGATCAACGGGGCGATGTAGCTGGAGTGCGCGAGCCAGATGTCGAGCGTGCGGCCGGCCTTCGGCGGATTGCCTGCCTTCGCGTCGTAGATCCGCGCGAGGCCGAAGTTCTGCATGCTGGTGTGGTAGGCGTCCCAGAGCGAGGCGAGCAGCACGCCCATTAGGAACGCCGTGCGCGAGAGCGCCATCGCGAAGTAGAGCGCGATTGGAACCAGCGTAAAACGAAGCGGGTGTTTCTTGAAGATGCTCGCGTTCAGGTGACTGCGGAATACGACCGCTGCGAGGTGGCCGTAGATCCAGACCGCGACGAACAGCGCATAGCGGGTGCGGTCGCCGGCCATGAACACGGCGGGCTCGTTCGACCACGGCACGCGCAGCATGCCGACGCCGAATGCCAGGCAGAGCCAGGGCGCGAGGATGAAGAAGAGCAGGTCGAACGCGGGCGTGGCGATGAAGCCGCGGCGCGCGCCGCTCGCATCCGCCACTGCGCTCGCCATCTCGTCTCCGCCTGCGCCTAAGCGCGCACCACCAGGAAGCCCGCGCGCGGGAAGTGCACGACCACGTCTCCCACGTCCGGGTCGCGGCGCCGGATCGCGATCTCCTGCGCCGAAGCGCGCACGAGTTCGCCCGCGATCGGGTCGCGGCCATAATCATCCGCCATCACCGCCACGTGGTCGCCGACGCGCCAGCCGTTCGGCTCGCCAGGCTCGACGCCCGGCGTCGTCTCAGGCTCGCTGGCCTTAGCGATCGCGAGCGCTTCGCTCGGCTGCATCGGCGTGTGCTGCCCATGGCCGATCGCTTTGACGCGCTCCGTCCACGCGCGCACGCCCGCGTGCGGTTCCAGCAGCTCACCCGCCGGCGGGTAGTAGCTCTGCAGGAACCAGATCGTGTGATACGTGGCGAAATCTGCGAGGCCGGGTGAACGCCCCAACAAGTAGGGCCGGCCATCGCGCAACTGCGCGTCGAGCCAATCGAGCTGCGCGCGCAGCTGCTCCTTCATCATCGGCACCGCGTCCTTCATCTGCTGCGTGTCGAACGGGCGGCCGGAGAGCTTCGAGCGGTCTTCCATGAACTCCTTCGGCACGGAGTCCGCCATCTGTCCGAAGATCACGGCGACCGCGGCCTGGAAGAACACGCGGTCTGCCCAGAACGCGGTGCCCCAGTGCGTGGCCTCGGCCCCGTCCGGGATGAGGCTCGGCGTCGGATGGCGGCGCTCGATCTCGCGCAGGATGCACTGCGAATCGCAGTAGATGTCCGCGCCGATCTGCATCACGGGGATCTTCCGATAGCCGCCTGTTAGGGGAATCAGCTCCGGCTTGGGCATGATGTTCGGCTGCACGACACTCCGCCACGCGAGGCCCTTCAGCCCGAGCGCGAGGCGCACCTTCTCGGTGAACGGCGAGGGCCAGTAGTGGTGGAGGATCAGTTCGGCCATGTTGTTTCTCCGGATGGGCGTGCACCGTAGCCGAGTGCGCTGAGCTCAATTCGTCGAGGGCGGCGCCTCGACTGCGGTCAGCTGGACCTCGGCGAGGCGCCGCGCGTCCAAACAGGCGAGCACACTCACGCCCTGCTCGCAGCGGCTCCAGGCGCTCCGCAGGCCCGCGCGCGGGAACGGGATCGCGTGCACGAAGTGCCGCGCGTACAACCGGGTCGTGAGGCGCGCAGCCTGTACCGCGTCGGTGCCCGCGAACACCGGCGCTTCGCCGCGGAAGAGGCCCGTCAGTCGACCGATTAGGCCGCGAGCGGTTTCGGAGTTCGCGCCAAGCAGCGAGCGCGTTTCGCGCCAGACTCCATCGCGCAGCGGGGAATCCGGAAAGCGGTGAACCCAATAGGCGTGCCAAGTCGCGCACTCGGCCGCGCGCGCGCTCGCGCAGACGTGGCGCGTGATCGCGCGCAGGGCGTCGTCGCCGAGCGGGGCGGGATCCTGCGCGAGCAGACCGCGCCCAGGGGAATCCGGCGAATCGATGCTGCCGGCGAGCGTCGGCAGTTGCGCGTCGCCGCCGGAGTAGAAGGCGCGTGCCGCGATGTCGGAGAGGATCGGATGGCGAAGCGTATGAACCTTGCGGCCGGGCTCAGGCGCGAGCAGGCCGGGCGGGAGGATCTCGTGGGCCGCAAATTCCTCCCAGGTTGGTGCGCCGCAGCGCAGGATGCCGGTTTGCAGATCGCGCCGCGCGTAGCGCTCGCGCATCGTCGCGAGCGGCGGATAGCCGTCCGCAGAGTTGAAGCCGAGCAATAACACTTCGTTGCTTCGCGTGAACCAGACGGCCACGTTCTCGAAGACGCTGGCGTACGTCCGAACCACGAGCGCGAGCGTGGCGTCGTCGCTCTCGTAGCCATGGATCCATTGGGCGTAGATGCCGCCTGGCGTGAGGCGCGCGCGTGCGGCTTCGAGAAACTCGCGGCTGAACAGCATTTCGACGCCGGTGACCCAGGGATTGCTCGGCTCCGAGAGAATCACGCCGTAACGCTCCTGCGTGTGCAGCAGCGCGCGGTACGCGTCGCGGCGCTCGAGAATCACTTTGCGGCTCGCGTGGGCGCCGAGGTTCCAGGGGCCGAACAGCGGCGCCGCCTCGATCACAGCCGGCGAAATCTCGGCCGCGCGCACGAGCTTCGCGTCGTCGAGCCGGGCGAGTTCCCCGGCGCTGATCCCGGTGCCCCAGCCGATCACGAAGGAGTTCGCGCGATCGTCGGTCAGCAGCGCGGGCACCAGCGCGGCGTAACACATCGTCGCGTAGTCGATAGTCGTGTTGCCGTCGGACTTGCCGTTGTTCACGATCGAGCGCGTGTTTCGGCCCCGATGAGGCGCCTCGATCACGGTGATCGTGCTGACCGGATCGTCGCGGTGATACAGCAGCTTGGTGCCGCGCGATTCCGCTGCGTAGAACTCCCGGGAGCCTTCGAACGTTTCGACCGCGGGCTGGCGCTGTCGGAACGCGCCCGCGGTGAGGTGCCGAGGATCCCAGCTCGGCAGCAGCGCGGCGCCCACGATCACCACGGCGCACGCGCCGCCGGCGACGCTGCGGCGTACGCCTAACACGTTCGAAGTGACGAGCGCCGCCGAGAGCGCGAGCGCGGCGAGCGCGAGGCGGTAGATGTCGCCGAGATCGAGCCAGAACAGCAGCACGTAGCCGCCGAGCAGCGCACCTACGAGCGAGCCGAGCGTGTTCGCGCTGTAGAGCCGGCCCGCGATCCGGCCGAGATCGCCGTAGCGATCGCGTAGGTGATGGAAGAGCAGCGGCAAGAGCGCACCCGATAACGAGATCGGGATCGCGAGCACGACGAGCAGCGCGAGGAAGGTGGCGGTGTAATAAGCGCCGAAGGCCTGCGGGATGTCGCGGAACATCGCGCGCACGACGTGCGCCGCGTAGGGAGCGCGCGGCACCGCGAAGTAGAGCGCGCTGGCGAGCGCGACGAGCGCCCACTGCGAGCCGACGATCAGCGCGCGCGGGATGCGCGGCAGCGCCGCCACGGTGAAGCTGCCGAGCGCGATGCACAGCACGAACAGCGCCGCGATCATCGCGAAGGTGAAGTGCGAGGAGCCGAGCGAGAGCGCGCCGATGCGGTTCGCGACGGTTTGCAGCGCCATCATCGCGAAGCCGCCGAGGAAGGCGATCAACGCGTAAGGCGCGAGCGAAGCCGTTGGGGAGGCAAGCGGCGCCTGCGCGCCTTCGGGGCTCTCCGCGCTCGCGAGAAGCGCGCTGCCCGCTCCGCTGCGCGCGTGCGAGCGGCCCTGCGCGATGAAGATCGCGCCGGCGGCGAGGTTCACGACGCCCATCGCGCGCAGCACGCCATCGAGGCCGAGCCACGGCACGAGCGCGAAGCCGCCCGCGAGCGCGCCGGCGAACGCGCCCGCGGTGTTCGTCGCGTAGATCCAGGCGTGCACGCGCGTCGCTTCGGCGACCGTGCGCGCGAGCGCCTGCGTGAGCAGCGGAATCGTGCCGCCCATCATCAAGCTTGGCGGACCTAACAGCAGAGCGCAGAGCCCGACGTCGAACGCGAACGAGAGCGCCTCGTGGCCGGGCGGGACCAGGAACGAGATGCGCTGCGCCGCGCCGAACAGCCACGGGAAAAGCAGCGCCCAGATGCCGATGCTGGCCTCGACCACGCCGTAGCCGCGCAGCAGGGCGGGCACTTCGCTCGCGCCCGAAGCGCGCGCGGTGATGCGCCGGGTGACGCGCCCGAACAGCTCGTAGCCGAGTGCCATGCCCCCGAGGAAGATCGCGAGCACCGCCGCGGTGGCTTCGCTGTGGGAGCCGAGCAGCGTGGCCAGGTATTTCTGCCACGTCACTTCGTAGACGAGCCCGCTGAAGCCCGTCAGCACCGTCAGCAGCAGCGCGACGCTGCGTACGCCGCTCATTGGCGCAGGTCCCCGACGATGGTTTCGAGCTTGGCGCGGGCCGCGATGCAAGCCTGCTCCTGATCGGGATCGGCCTCGCAGCGCTGCCAGAGGCCCAGCAGCGCCGCGCGCGAGAACGGGGCGGCGTGATCGTAGAACTCGATGAAGAGATTGCTCGCCTTCGCGGCGGCGGCGGGCGGGAGCTTCGCCGGCAGGTCATCGGGTGCGCCCTCGAACAGCGGCACCAGCAGTTCGACCGCCGCCAGCCGCACCGTGCGCGAGAGCTTGCGGTTGCGGGCAATCCGGGCCCGCAGGTGATCACGGGCGGGTGAGATGGGCTCATCGACGATCCAGCGCGCGATCAGCGGCGCGCACAGGTTCATGCCGTGCCGGCAGGTTTCTTCGATCACCTCGAGACGCAGCGGCGTGTCGAAGCCTTCCGGGCGCGCGGCCGTGAAGCGGGCGAGCAGCGAGTTCTGCTTGCCGAGCTCCGCGGCGGCGGGCGTCAGCGTCGGCGGCAGGTTGCCGAAGGCTCCGACGAAGAAGGCGCGCGCCGCCAGGCTGCTGAGGCGCGGGTGCAGCAGCGTGTGGAGATCGCCCGTGAGCGGCGTTGCCGCGAGCACGTCGACCGGCACGATCTCATGTGCGAGCAGGGCCGCGAAAGAATTGATCTTGCAGCGCGCGAAGCCCGCCTTGAAGTCCGGGCGCTCGAAGCGCTGGCGCAGTCGTTCGAGGTCGAAGGCGCCCTCCGGGTCTTTCACGCCGAGCAGCAGCAGGTCGCTTCCCACGGTGTACCACACCGCTGCGTGATCGAAGACCGAGTCGTAGGTGCGTAGGATCAGCGCGAGCGTCGCTGAATCAGTCTCGTAGGTATGGAACCACTGCGCGTGCACGCCGCCGGGATTCAGTCGATCGTGCGCCGCCTCGAGAAACTCCTGGCTGTAGAGCATCTCGATGCCCGCAACCCAGGGATTGCTCGGCTCGGACACGATCAGATCGAATTTTCCCTGGCTTCGCAGCAGCGTGCGGTAGGCATCGCCTTGCACGATCTGGAGCTTCGGATTGCGCGAGGCCGCGAGATTGCCGAAATCGAAGAGCGGCGCAGCCTCGATGACGCCCGGCGAGATCTCGGCCAGCAACACCTCGCGGGTTTCCGCGAGCGCCGTCAGCTCGCCCGCGGTGACGCCGGTGCCGTAGCCCACCACGAAGACGCGCGCCGGATCGCGCGCGATCATCGCCGGGATCAGCGCGAGCAGCGCCGTCGTGACGTAGTCGCCCGGAATCGCGCCGTCCGACTTGCCATTGGACATGATCGCGAGATTCTCGGGCGACTTCGCGCCCGAGAACGACGCCACCGCGATGGAGGCGATTGGATCGTCGTCGTAGAAGACCAGCTTGCCATTCTGGTGATTGCGGAAGAGCGCCTCGGGACCGTTGAACGTGTCCGGCAGACCCTCGCGGTTGCGGAAGAGCCCGGCGGAGAGGCGCTCGGGCGCCCAGTCCGGCAGCACCGCGATCGCGGCGAACGCGAAGACCGCAAAAATGCCTGGCGCCACCCAGCCCAGGCTGACGCTGCGCAGCGTCGTCAGCAACGCGGCGAGTGCGATGGCCCCCATGGCGACCCGGTAGACGTCGTCGAGATCGAGCCAGAAGAGCAGGGCATAGCCGCCGATCAGGGCGCCGAGCAGGGACCCCGTGGTGTTCCAGCTGTAGAGCCGCCCGGCGACGTCGCCCAGGTCGGTC
>JANNRF010000117.1:0-5602 GCA_031401135.1 Deltaproteobacteria bacterium
GGCGTGGACATGTGGAGCCTCGCGGGCGAAACGCCGCTCGTGCCGATCGGCTTCACCGCGGTCGCGGGCTGGAAGGAGCCCTTCCCCGCCGCACCTAAGAACCTCGACGAGTGCCCGCCGGCTTCATATGACGCAAAGGCGCGGCTCGCCTACATGGATTCGATCGGCGTCTGGGCGATGGCGATCTATCCGAACGTCGGCGGCTTCGGCTCGCAAGCGTTCCTCAAGCTCGGCGACCCTGAACTGATGCTCGCGTGCGTGCGCGCGTACAACGATTTCCTAATCGATTGGTGCAGCGCCGACGCGCGCCGCTTCATCCCGATCGCAGCGATGCCGTTCTGGGACGTGGACGCTGCCGTCGTCGAGATGGAGCGCGCGGCTCGGATCGGGCACAAGGGCGTGCTCTTCACCGGCGAGCCGCAGGTGCACGGCATGCCGATCCTCGGCAGCCCGCACTGGAATCGTTTCTGGGCGGCGGCGCAGGATCTCGATCTGCCGGTGAGTTTTCACATCGGCACGGGAACCTTCGACGGCGGCTTCACGAAGGAGCGCATGGAAATCACCGGCATGGGTTCGACGAATGCCGTGGTCGCCGTGCAGCTCTTCCTCGATAACGGCAAGCAGCTCGTCGATCTGCTCTTCTCCGGAGTGCTCGCGCGTTACCCGCGCGTGAAAGTGATCTCCGTCGAGAGCGGCATCGGCTTCATCCCGTTCATCTTGGAATCGTGCGACTACACCTACGGGTACTCGCGCGTGCGCGAGCAGCGGCCCGAGATGAAGCTGCTGCCGAGCGAGTATTTCCAGCGGCAGGTCTACGGTTGTTACTTCTACGAGGAGTTCGCGCCGCAGCGGCTGCTCGACAAGATCGGCGCCGACAACGTGCTGTTCGAGACGGACTACCCGCACCCGGTTTGCCTGTTCGGCAACGTGCGCGAGAAGATCGACGCGGGCCTGCGCGGGCAGCCTGTCAGCGTCCGCAACAAACTGCTCTGGGAGAATGCGGCGAAGCTGTACAAGGTGGGGAAGCCCGATCGGCCGTGGGTTCCGCCGGTCGCGCCGGCGTAGCGCGTGTTCTCAGGCGCTCGGCACGGGATCGACGCCGCTCGGCAGCGCATCGCCGGGCGACAGCAGTGCGCGCTGCGCGATGCGCCAGCGGCCATCGGCGCCCTTCGCGAGATGGTCGTGATAAGTCGCGAAGTTGGACGTGCGGATGCCGTCGGCCGTGGTCATGAACACCGAGAAGTCGGTCCAGGCCTTGGCCCGGTCACCGTCGACGAGATCGATCACTGGATTCAGGACGGCGTGCTTGAGAGGCGCCGCGGGCTGCATGCCGCCGACGGCGTTCACGATCTCGGCGCGTCCACACAGCGTGCGGTTGAACACCAGGAACACGCCGTCCTCCGTGAACAGCTCGCCCCACTCGGCGAGACGCCTCGCATCGAGCAGCTGCGGGTAGAGCGCGATCAGCCTGCGGATCGCTTCGAAGTCGTTCATTACGAAATCCTTCGCGAGGGGGGCTCCTGATGGCCAGCGAACAGCTGACGACGATCTTGAAGATGTTGCGCGCGAATCCACTGCAAGGCGACCTCGCGCAGATGCGCGCGAGCATGGAGCGCGGGAGCCTCGCGACGCCGCTGCCGAGCGACGTGAAGTTCGAACCGGTGACGATTGGCGAAGCAAGCGCCGCAGCAAGGGTCAACACCGGAGGTGTTCCCGGGGAATGGGTGATCGCGCCTGGCGCGCGCGACGACCGCGCGCTCGTGTACGTGCACGGCGGCGGCTACACGATGGGCTCGCTCGCGACGCATCGCGCGCTGTGCGCGCGGCTCTCGCGGCTCGCGCGCATGCGCGTACTGAACGTCGGCTATCGGCTCGCGCCCGAGCATCCGCACCCGGCCGCGATCGAGGATGCGGTCGCCGCAGTTCGCTGGGTCTACGCGCAGGGCTTCGCGCCGAGCCGCGTCGCGATCGGCGGCGACTCGGCGGGCGGCGGCCTGACGCTCGCGACGCTGCTGTCCCTGCGCGACGCGAACATGCCGCTGCCGGCCGCGGGCGTGTGCATCTCGCCGTGGACGGATCTCAGTGCGTCGGGCGACAGCATTCGCACGAAGGCGGACGTCGACCCGATGGTCACCGAGGGTCCGCTGCGCGAGATGGCGGCGGCGTATCTCGGCGGCAAGGACGCGCGCACGCCGCTCGCCTCGCCGCTG
Organism: Deltaproteobacteria bacterium; assembly: GCA_031401135.1. Lineage (GTDB taxonomy): Bacteria > Myxococcota_A > UBA9160 > UBA9160 > UBA6930 > VGRF01. Next base: position 2,211 of record JANNRF010000117.1, read on the forward strand.
TTCGCGGATCTGCGCGGCCTTCCGCCGCTGCTCGTGCAGGTGGGCGACGCGGAGCTGCTGCTCGACGACGCGACGCGCTTCGCTTCGCGCGCGCGCGCCGCTGGCGTCGACGTCACGCTCGAAGTCTGGGAGGAGATGTTCCACGTCTGGCATGCGTTTGCGGAGATTCTGCCGGAGGCGGCGCGGGCGTGCGAGCGCATCGCCGCATGGCTCGAGCCGCGCTTATCAGGAAAGACCGACGCCGACGCGCTCGCCGCCATCGAGCAGATCAAGCAGCTGAAGGCGCGCTACTTCCGCCTGATGGATACGAAACAGTGGGAGCTGATGCGCGCGGTGTTCGCGAAGGATGCGCGCCTCTTCGACGAGGAATCGAACACGGGCTGGACGGGGCGCGACGCGATCATCGCGGGGCTCGCCAAGTTGCTGGCTGCGCCCACGCGCACCGTGCATCACGGCCACATGCCGGAGATCGAGCTGATCAGCGAGAACGAGGCTCGCGGCGTGTGGGCGATGAACGACTGGGTGGACATGCCCGAGTTCACGCTCGATGGCTGGGGGCATTATCACGAGCGCTACGTGTTCGAGGACGGCGCGTGGCGCATTGCGGACGAGCGCATCTCGCGACTGCGCGTCGTGCGCACGGCGAAGAGCGCGAAGCCCGCGGCGAAGCGTGCCAAGCTGCCCGCCAGGAAATCGCGCACCGCGAAAGCAAAACCCGCGAAACGTGGAGGGAAGAAGTAGTGAGCACGCCCGTAATCCTCGAAGTCGCGCTGAATGGCGTCACGAAGAAAAAGCAGAATGCCGCGGCGCCCGAGACTCCCGCGGAGATCGCCGCCGACGCGCTGGCGTGCTTCGCCGCGGGCGCAGCGATCGTGCACACCCACACGACGCGCCCATCCGCGACGCCGCAAGACTGCGCCGAGCAGTACCTCGCCGCGTATCGCCTGGTGCTCGCCGAAAAGCCCGACGCGATCCTCTACCCCACGGTCGGCTTCGGCATCGACGGCACGGCGCGCTTCGATCACGCCGCGCATCTCGCCGAAGCGGGTGCGATCCGCTGCAGCGTGCTCGACCCCGGCAGCGTGAACCTCGGCGCGAGCGGCGCCGACGGCCAGCCGCAGCCGATGGACTTCGTCTACGTGAACAGCCCTAATGACATTCGCTACATGACCGAGATCTGCCGCAAGCACGGCCTCGGCCCGAGCATCGCGATCTTCGAGCCCGGCTTCCTGCGCGTGATCCTCGCCATGCGCAAAGCCGGCACGCTGCCCGCCGGCGCGCTCGTGAAGCTGTACTTCGCCGCGGGGGGCTACCTCGCAGGCGGAGAGCCGAGCTTCAGCGCGCCCCCGATTGCCGAGGCGTTCGAGCTGTATCTGGCGATGCTGCGCGGCACGGATCTGCCCTGGGCGGTGGCGGTGTTAGGCGGCGCGATCTTCGATACGCCCATCGCGGAGCTCGCGGTGCAGCGCGGCGGCCACCTGCGCGTCGGGCTCGAGGACTTCGGGGCGGCGAAAAGCAACGTCGATGAAGTGCGCCGCGCGAAGGAGCTGTGCGAGAAACACGGGCGGAGGCTCGCATCCTGCGCGGAGGCGGCGCGGTTGTTGGGGATACCTGGGCGGGCGTGACCCTCACGCCTCGGCCGCCCGCTCCGGGCATGCCCATAGAACTGGTAGCGGTGGGTGCAGGCCCTCGTGGTCCGGATCCCAATCGAAGAACCCGATCATTGCGTCGCGATCGAGACGAAGAGAGGGCATCCGACACCGAACCTCGAAAGCCGAAGCGCCCCGATGGCGGGCGCGAATCTCGGCCAGCGCCACTTCCTCGGCGGCTCGATTGAGCCTGGTCATGATCTGCGCCTTTTCTGCTGGTGTGAGTCCTCGCAGATACGCGAACCACGAGTCCTCCTCTTGGCGACTCAGATCAGGTGGACGAGTTCGGTAGGCGACCCGCATGCGTGCCGAATCTACGGGAGCCTCGCGAGGGCGGACGGCGCGCCGGCGCCCGCGCGAGCTAGCGTGCCGCGATCCTCGAAAGGAGCCCCGCATGCTCGACGTACGCATCGACAACGGAACCCTCGTAGACGGCACCGGCGCGCCGGGTCGCGCGGGCAGCGTCGGCATTCGCGACGGCAAGATCGTCGCACTCGGCGAAGTCAGCGAAGCCGCGAAGCAGGTGATCGACGCGACGGGCAAGGTGGTCGCGCCGGGCTTCGTCGACATTCACACGCACTACGACGCGCAGGTGTTCTGGGATCCGACCCTCTCACCTTCGAGTTATCACGGTGTGACGACCGTGGTCGGCGGCAACTGCGGCTTCTCGATCGCGCCGCTGACGCCCGAAGCCGGGGCGTACCTGATGCCCATGCTGGCGCGCGTCGAGGGCATGCCGCTCGAGGCGCTGCGCACGGGCGTGCCCTGGGATTGGCGCTCGTTCGGTGAGTACCTCGGCAAGCTCGACGGCAAGCTCGCGCTGAACGCGGGCTTCCTGGTGGGCCACTCGGCGATTCGCCGCGTGGTGATGAAGGAGCGCTCGGTCGGGCACGAAGCGACGCCCGCGGAACTCGCGGAGATGGTGGAGCTGCTTCAGCAATCGCTGCGAGAGGGCGGCCTCGGCTTCTCGACCTCGCTCGCGCCAACCCATAATGACGGCGACGGCGAGCCGGTGCCTTCGCGCCACGCGAGCCGCGAAGAAGTGGTCGCGCTGGCGCGTGCGATCCGCGACCTGCCGGGCACCGTGCTCGAAGCGATTCCTGGCACTGGGCTTTGGGGCGAAAAAGAGAGTTCGATCATGGCCGACATGTCGCTCGCCGCGAACCGGCCGCTCAACTGGAACCTGCTGAACCCGAACTCGATCCAGCCCGGCTACACGGAGATCCAGCTGGCGGCGAGTGATTATGCCGCCGCGCGCGGCGCCACCGTCGTCGCGCTCACGCCGCCCACCAGCCCGACGGTGCGCATCAACCTCGAAGCGGGCTTCGTGTTCGACGCGCTCCCGAACTGGCCCGAGCTGTTCAAGCTCGCGATCCCCGAGCGCATCGAGCGCCTCAAGGACCCCGCGTTCCGGCGCAAGCTCGATGAAGGCGCGCACTCCGAGGGCGCAGGCCTGTTGCGCGGCCTCGCGAACTGGGAGCGCATGATCGTCGATCAGGTGGATCGCCCCGAGCACGCCGATCTGAAGGGCCGGCTGATTGGGGACATCGCCAAGGAAGAGGGCAAGGCGCCGTTCGACTGCATGCTCGACCTCGCGATCAGCGAGAACCTGAAGACCTCGTTCATGCCCAGCCCGATCGGCCTCGACGACGCGAGCTGGCAGCTGCGCGCGAAAGTGTGGCGCGATCCGCGCGCGGTGGTGGGCGCGAGCGACGCCGGCGCGCATCTCGACATGATCGACAC
>JANNRF010000118.1:0-13679 GCA_031401135.1 Deltaproteobacteria bacterium
AGGCAATCGCAGGAATCCTCGATCACGCGCAGGCCGTGGCGATCCGCGATCGCACGGATCGCATCCCAGTCCGGGCAGTTGCCCGTCAGATTGGGCATCAGGATCGCTCTCGTGCGCGGCGAGAGATTGCGCTCGATCGCGGCCACGTCCACCTGATAAGTGTCGGGCGTGACGTCCACGAACACCGGCACGAGCCGGCTCTTCACCATCGGCGCGATATCGGTCGAGAAGGTGAGCGGCGAGGTGATGATCTCGTCGCCTTCCTCGAGCCGAAGCAGCTCGATCGCGAGGTAGAGCGCCGACGAGCCGGAGTTACACATCACGCCGCGCCGCTTGCCGAACGAAGCCGCGACGAGCTTCTCGAACTCCCGCACGTGCTTCCCGATGCGCAGCGCGGCAGGCCCGCCGCGCAACACCGACACGACGGCCTCGATCTCTTCCTCGTCGTGCACGCTGCCGGCGTACTCGATGCGCATCGGCTCCTCCTGAGCGGCTCGCATGATGCGCTACCACCCGCGATTCGCGCACCGTCCGCGCACGAGGAGTTCGCGATGAACCTTTATGCCCATCAAGTCGCCCAGCACATCGGCCGCGACGAACTGCCTTGGGTCGAGATCGGCGGCGGCAACAAGCTGCGCGTGCTGCACGTGAAGCGCGGCGAGGGGCTTTGGATCGTCGAGAACATTTTCCAGGCGGGCTACGCGGTGCAGACGCATCGCCACACCGGGCCGGTCTGGGGCTACACGGTTTCCGGCGCTTGGAAGTACCGCGAATACGATTATGTGAACCGCGCCGGTTCGTTCCTCTACGAACCCGCCGGCTCGGTGCACACACTCACCGCGATCGAGGACGGCACGCGCGTCTGGTTCCACATGTACGGCGTGAACCTGAACCTCGACGCGAACGGCAACGTCGAGTCGGTCGCGGACGGCATCGGCACGCTGGCGTTCTACAAAGCGGCCTGCGAGGCGCAGGGATTAGGCAAGCCGAACGTGATCGAGGAGTGAGGCGATAACGCTGCGGGCGTGTGCGAGCCGTCACGCATCGCGTACTCGCATTCTGCCTCCAGACTGGTTTTTGTCGCCGTGCTCACGGCGCCACGGCCTAGCCTTTGCGGGTCTCACCAAGGAAGGAGAACCCATGGGACTGCTCGATTCAGTGTTGGGGAAAGCGCTTGGTTCGCTCGCCGGCGGCGCGAAGGGCGGGAACAATGCGGCGCTCGTCGAAGGCGTGATGGAGCTGCTCGGCGGCCAATCAGGGGGCATCGAGGGACTGCAGAAACAGTTCCAACAAGCGGGCCTCGGCGACGCGGTGAACTCGTGGATCTCGACGGGCAAGAACCTGCCGATCTCGCCGGCCGACCTAACAAAGGTGCTCGGCCAGGGGCGCGTCGACCAGATCGCTCAGAAGGCCGGCCTCGGTCAAGGCAAGGGCGCCGGCATCCTCGCCCAGCTGCTGCCGGTTGTAATCGATCAGCTGACGCCGAAAGGCACGGCGCCCGCGCAGGGCCAACTCGGGCAGCTCGGCGCGGAGTTGCTGAAGGGCCTGCTCGGCGGGCAACCCAAGGCGTGAACCGAGCGCCGCGAGGCGGCGATCGCGCTCAACCGTCGTAGAAGAACGGGTCGTGCAGCCCCAACAACTTGCGCTCGCGCGGCGTGCGGATGCGCGAGACGGCTTCGCTCGAGAGCTGATGCGTGTCGGCGGTAGTGCGGATGCGCTGCGCGATGTCGCGGCGCGCGTAGTGCGCTTGCAGGAAGAGGCGGCCCGTGCCGCCGGGCTGTGCGGGCATGCCGCGGTGCCAGGCGTCGGAGACGAACATCGCGACGTCGCCGGCGCTTGCGGTGAGCACCGCCGCCGGTCGGCCGTCGTAGTCGAGCGTCATGTCGTTCATACGATCGAACGGCGCGAGTCGGCCGGAGCGGTGGCTACCGGGGACTACGGCCGTGGGCCCGCACTCGAGCGGGCAATCTCTCAGGTAGAGGTGCGCGCCGATCGCGAACACCGGGTACGGGATGCGCTCGTCCCACGGCACGCTCTCGGGCCGCGGCACGTGGGGGCCGGCGTCGCAGTGCCAGGGCCCGCCCGCGAACTCCGGCGGGTTCCACCAGGCGGTGTTGGCAATCACGTGACAGTCCTCGCCGAGCAGCGGCTCGATCGCGGCGAGGATTGCCGCGTGCGCGACGGCCTCCTGGGCGGCGGCGGAGCGATTCAGCATCTCGTAGCGGAACTCGGCGCGGTCGCGGCGGCCACGCTCTGCGGGAGAACTCTCGAACACCGCGCCGATCTCGGCTGTTAGGTTTTCGACGAGCGCTGGCGCGAGCACGCCGCGCAGCAGCGCGTAGCCGTCGCGCTCGAGCTGCTCGCTCGCTGGCGAAGCAGCGCCCCCTCGCAGCGTGAGATTTCCGCCGACGCGCTTGATCATTCGCACGCTCCCTCGTGGTGGAGGCACGCTACCCGAGACTAGGAGACCGACCCGAGATGGGCGGTTGAGCTCGGGCGCCGCGGCGCCGTCCCGGCAAGGCGCGCGACCGAGCCGTAGCTCTTGCTACGGCGCAGGGAGCGCAACGCAGCCGGGGCGGATGCCGCGGCGCCCGGGCGACCCGTCCACTCTCGGGTCGGTCTCCTACAGTGCGCGTGTGGCGCAGTTTCGTTTCGACTCCGTTGAGCTTCCGAGCAGCGTGCCGACCCTGCGCGCGGAACTGCGCGCGTTCCTCGCCGCCGAGTTGCCGGCAACGCCTGCCCATAAGCGCGCGAACTGTTGGGCCGTCTTCGACGCGGAGTTCAGCCGCAAGCTCGGCGCGCGCGGCTGGATCGGCATGGTCTGGCCGAAGCGTTATGGCGGGCACGAGCGCAGCGCGCTCGAGCGTTATGTGGTGCTCGAAGAGCTGCTCGCCGCGGGCGCGCCGGTAGCGGCGCACTGGATCGCGGATCGCCAGTCGGGCATGGCGCTGCTCCGCTACGGAAGCGAGGAGCAGCGCACGCGCTGGCTGCCCGCGATGGCGGCGGGCACGGCCTACACCTGCATCGGCATGAGCGAACCCGGCGCGGGCTCAGATCTCGCCTCGGTGCGCACGCGCGCGACGCAAGTGGCCGGCGGCTGGCGCATCAACGGCCAGAAGATCTGGACCACCCACGCGCGCGACTGCCAGCTGATGATCGCGCTCGTGCGAACGCGGCCCGAAGCGGAGAAGCACGCGGGCCTCTCGCAGTTCCTGCTCGAGATGAACACGCCCGGCATCCGCGTGCGGCCCATTACGGACTTGGTGGGCGATCGGCACTTCACCGAAGTCTTCTTCGACGACGTGTTCGTGCCGGATTCTGCGCTGCTCGGCCCCGAGGGCGCGGGCTGGAAGCAGGTGACGAGCGAGCTATCGCTCGAGCGCAGCGGCCCGGAGCGTTACCTCTCGAGCTTCGCACTCTTCGTCGAGTTGTTACGGGTCGCGGGGCCGGACCCCGCGGAGCCGCTGCGCAGCTTGATCGGCCGGGCCAGTGCGCAGTTCTGGACGCTGCGGCAGATGTCGCTCTCGGTGGCCGGCCAACTCGCTGCAGGCCGCGACCCGATGATCGAGGCCGCCGTCGTGAAGGACCTCGGCAACGAGTTCGAGCAGGAGTTGCCGCGCCTCGTGCAAGCTGCGCTCGACGACGCCCTCGCGCGCGAGGGCGAACTCGCGCGCGTACTCGCGCATCTGCTGCAAGTCGCGCCGTCGTTCTCGCTGCGCGGCGGAACGCGCGAGATCCTGCGCGGCATCATCGCGCGCGGCATGGGGCTGCGATGAGTACGAGCGCAAGCGATGTGCGCGCCGAGCCGCGGGCAAGCGGAGTCGGCCAAGAAGAACGCGCTTTGCTGGCGGAAACCGTGAGCCGCCTGTTCGGCGACGCGTTCGTGCGCGCGGCCGGGCAGCAGGAGCGCGCGACTTTCGACGCGGAGCTGTGGGCGCAAGTCGAAGAATTAGGGCTCGCCGCGCTGCTCGTGCCCGAAGCCGAGGGCGGCGCAGGCGGCTGCTTCGAGGACGCGCTCGCGATCGCGCAGGAACTCGGGCGCTTCGCGGTGGCGCTGCCGCTCGCGGAGAGCCTGCTCGCGGCGCAGACCCTCGCCGAGGCGGGCATCGCACGGCCCGCGGGCGCGCTCACGCTCGCGCTCGAAGTAGAAGCCGCCTCGCAGCTCGATCCGGAGCGCGGCTTGTTCACGGGCGCGCTTGCGAACGTGCCCTGGGGCGCCGAAGCGGCGGGCGTGGTCGCGGTGTTAGGAACTGGCGCCAACGCGCGCATCGCCCTGCTCTCGCCTGCGCACGCCGCCGAATGTGTGAGCGGCGCGAACCTCGCGGAAGAGCCGCGCGCGCGGCTGCGCTTCGAACGCGCGCGCGCGGAGTCGGCCCCCGCCGGCGCCGGCGCGGCGCTGCGCCTATTCGAGCGCGCCTCGTTGTTACGGACCGGGCAGATCGCGGGCGCGCTCGCTGCCGCACTCGAACGCTCCATCGCCCACGCCCTCGGCCGCGTGCAGTTCGGCAAGCCGATTGGGCAATTTCAAGCCGTGCAGCAGCTGCTCGCGCGGATGGGAAGTGAGGTGGCGGCCGTGGACTGCGCCGCGGCTGCGGCCTTTCGCGCGGCAGACCGCGGCGATGCGAGCTTCGAGATCGCTAGCGCGAAGCTTCGAGCGAACCTCGCGATCGACCTGTGCGCCGCCGGCGCGCACCAGATTCACGGCGCGATCGGCTTCACGCGCGAGCAGGATCTGCGCCTGTTCACGCAGCGCCTGCTGGCCTGGCGCGGCGAACTCGGCAACGACCGCTTCTGGGCCGCGCGGCTGGGCGGCGAAGTCGCGGCGCGCGGCGCAGCGGCGTTCTGGCTCGACCTAACCGCTCGCGCCGACGCCCAGAGCGGCCTGCGCGAGAGCTGAACGAAACTCACGCCACGCGGATCGCGCTCGGCAACCGGCGCCGGCTCAGAGCAGCACGATCGCCGCTGCGACAACGAGCGCCGCGACGATCGCGATCGGCAGAAGGCGCTTCAGCACCGGCATGCCCGCGGTCGCCAGAAGGTCGACAGGGGCCGCAGCGCGCGGCGAACGCGCGGGCTGCGAAAGCGGCTCGGGGGCGCCGCGCCCGCCGACGCCGCGCTCGGACACGTCTGCGCTCGCGGTCGGCTCACCTGTTATGGGACCTACGGAGCCTGCCAGCGCCGACGCCGCAGCATCCGAACGCGCAGCAGGAGCCGCACTTGCCGCGAACTCGCGCTCGAGATTCGCGACGAACTCGCTGAGCAGCTTCCCACTCACCTCCGCGATCAATCCGCGCCCCATCTGCGCGAGCCGCCCAACAATCGCGAGATCTGTCTCCACCGTGACCTGCGTGCCCTCGGGTGTCTCGGCGAGCGACGCCGTAACTGTCGCCTTCGCGCTGCCCTGCCCCTTGGTCTCACGCCCCTCCGCACGCAGCACGCCGCGATGCGCCGCGTCGTCCTTCTCAATGAAGCTCGCGCGCCCTTCGTACTGCGCGAGCACCGGACCGAGCTTCACGCGCACGCGCCCTTTGTAAGCATCGCCTTCGCGCCCGATCAGCTCAGCGCCCGGCATGCAGGGCGCGATGCGCTCGAGATCCGTGAGCAGGCGCCAGGTGTCGGCCAGCGAGGCCTTCACAGTGAATTGGTTCTCGAGCTTCATCTTGCGCCGTGCTCCGATCGGGTGCCGGGGTTTCGCACTGCCGCGCTGCGGAATCAAGCGCCCGCGCACGCGCGGTCGGTTTCGACCTAATGACGCTGCAGCCCGCCCGTCTCGTGCGGGCTTCCTGACCTCGATCTCCGAGAAAGCTCAGAGCTCTTCTACGACGTCTACCAAGTCACTCGCGATCTGTGCAGCCTCGACGGCGTCGTCGTCGAGCACCGCCGTTCCCAGGTCGCGCACCAACGTATCGAGCGTGGTCAGCGTGACGGGATCGAGCGTGTGCGCGATGCGGTCTCGGATCCACTCGAGGGTGACGAGATCGCTGCGCACGCCATCGATCGAGCCGTTTGTCGCGTCCAAGCGGGCGCGCCGTGCCCACAGCTCGAAGCGCACGGTGTCGACCGCGGCAACCGGCTTGTAGCGGAGCTCGATGTCATTGCTCGCATACGCTGCGGCGATTGCGGCCGAGGTGGTTCCCGAGCGACTCCGCGCATTGATCGCTGCGATTAGGTCCCGCAAAGCGACGTCCACCGGCGCCACCAGCCGCGGGGGCACGGGGCCAGCGCGAAAGTCCGTCCAGTCGTCGCGCATTTCGAGTGCGAGGGTCTTCGCGCGAGTCCATTCCCTCGATGTGCTCAGGCGCAATGCGAAGATGAGATCTGCGTCAGCCGCGATGTCGGCCAGATCCTCGGGCACGCCGCCGGGGAGCGAATCGGTCGGGGACGCGAGCGCCATCGCCTCGAAATCGGGACCCGTCACCGAGAGGAACTCGCCGTAGCCCGGTGCGAACACCTTCTCGCTGAGCGAGCCGTCCTGATGGGTCTCGGTGCCGACCATCACCCCCGAGACTCGTCCCGACGGTCCGTCGTAGGTTTGATTGAGTCGCGTGACGGTGACTTCTTCGAACACCGTCCCGGGGATGTTCTCGGGACGGAACGCGTCCCCGATTCGCGGGGCTGAAGGCATGATCATGGCCGCGGGGCCTTCGATGCCGGCGTGCCAGGTTCCCTCGGTCGTGATGATTAGGCCGGCTTCGTCGTAGTCGAACACGCTCTCGCCGAGGTACCAGACCGACCCGTCGTCGGCCTGTGCGTACAAATCGATCGCCGTCTCTTCGAGGCGTCCCGCCAAGAACGCCATGTACTGCGAGACGAGCACGCGCACGCACTGCCCCGGCGTCCACTCGATGAGCTGCGTGAACGGCAGCAGCGTGGTTTCGGTGTGGAAGACTTCACCGCCGACGACGCCGTTGAGGACCGTCGAATCCAGATCGGCAATCGGGAACAGCGAGTTGGTGACGGAGGTCGAGTTGGCGAACGGCGCGGCCACGATGTCGCGGCGCGCCGCGAGCGGCGCGAGCCGAATGCCGCCGAGGCCCGCGGCGTCGAGCTGTGCCTGGGTCGGTTGCGGGATCGCGTGGGACGCAGCCGCTTGACAACCGAGACCGGCGGGCAGTGCGCTCGCGGTCCCCGCCATGTTCGCGACCGCAAACAAGACTGCGGCTGTCGCCGCTCCGAGGACTGACAGGCTAGGTGAGCGTCGCTTCATTTCGGCTTCTCCTGATCCGTTCGTGGTTCGGGAATAACAACCGCGCTACCCCGACCCTCGATCAGACGTGGGTGTTTCCGATTGCGGCTGCAAAGGCGGTGCCCAACTCGTGGGCGTTTTCCGCCCTGAACGCGATGACGATCCTGCTGAAAGCAGCGAACGCCCTGCCGAATTCGACAGGCGCTCGCGTTGGCAGAGGTCTCCTGGATCGCCTCGGGCGAGTGGATCCGATCGATGCGAGTTCGAATGCTGCGCTTGCAGCGAAGCACGTCTGGGCAACTAGTGTCGCGCCGCTTCGCGACCTCCTGCGCCGGGCTCCGATCGGCTTCGAGCTGGATCGAGCTTCACTGCTGATCTGACGGGGATTTCCCGTCCGGTCCGATGGATGTGAGGAATCGGCGTACCCGCTGCACCGCATCCTTCGCTTCGGCGGGCCTGTACGCGGAAACGCTTTCGGCGTCGAAGAGGTGGTCGGCGTGTGGGTACTGAACGAACTCGATCGCGCCGCGCGCGATCTGCTCGGCGTAGGTCCGGGCGCACTCAGCCGCGGGAGCTTGCGGATCCTGGTTGCCCACGATCAAGAGCAGGCGGACCGGGACTGCGTCCGAATCCCGCGTGATCCGCTTACAAGGTGGGTAGATCGCGATGGCTCCGGCAACGAACGTGGAGTCGAGCCGGGGTAGCCGGATGAGTACCGCTGCAGCTCCGGCGGACCAGCCAGCGACGTAGATCCGATCTCTCTCGATCTCGTGTTTGGATCGCAGCCAATCGATCGCGATCGCGAGGTCCTGCGCCAGATCGCCGAGCCCGACACCACCACCGGACCGGTCGAACATGTCGTCGTAGCCGCGGGGGGTGAGGCTCTCGACTCGCAATGCCGCGAATCCCCACTCGTTGAACTGCTCGGCCCGGCGCGCGTCGTTCGACCAGGTTCCCGAGCCGCTCGGCATCAGGACTACAACCGGATGCGGACCGGTCCCTTCGGGAGTGGTGTAGAACGCGGTGAGCTTTACGGGCTTCCCTTGGAACTCTGGGCCCGGAAACTCGACGACCTCCGCGCGAGCGCGCATCACGAGCCCGAGGGCCAGCGCGACGACCACGGCTCCGAGCTTCGCGGCGCCGAAAGGAAGCAGAAGGGTCGATCGCATAATCACCACCTCCCTCAGCCGATCAGCATCGATTGTCCGCGTCGGTCACGCACGTCACGTTGTCGAACCGGAGCCGTGCGATGTCGCCCTCGGAAGCGATTCAGGCCGTCGTAGCGCCGCGACGTGGGCGTCTCCGGGTGGGACCCGCCAGAACTCACTCTCGCAAGTCCTCGGAATGGCCGGAGATTCGGCCGACCGCGCGCCCGCCAAGCCGGCGATCCGCAGAGACTGGAGTGGCGGAGGGGGAGGGATTCGAACCCCCGGTGCCCTTTCGAGCACACCTGATTTCGAGTCTCGCGAGAGCCGGTTACGCCCTGTTACGACTGAGTTCTCCGGTTCGCTCCAGAGTCGATAATTCGGCTTCCATTCGCCAATTATGCCTCCATATCGGTTTCAGCTCTGATACGGTGACACACGCCCGATTTCTCTCTCTCCTGCTTCCCGTTTGCTTCCCGAATTCGATTGGAGCGCGGCGTGCGTCTCACCAAGCGAGCGGTCGAATCGATCGCGCCCAGCGGCCGGCAGAGCTTCGTCTGGGACGACGATCTGCCCGGCTTCGGAGTGCGCGTCTACCCGACCGGGAGGCTTCTGTACTTCGTGCAATACCGGCTGAGCGGTCGGACGCGACGCGTGAAGATCGGGCTGCACGGAGTTGTTACGCCGGACGCTGCGCGTCAGCGCGCGCGGTTGATTCTCAGCGATGTATCCCGAGGTTGCGACCCGGCCGCGGAGCGAGCGGCGCGGCGGCAGGCGAAGACGGTTTCGGAGCTCGCCGACGCCTACCTGGAGCTGCACGCGCGACCGAGGAAGCGGAGCGCGAGCGACGACGAGCAGCGACTGAAGAAGTACGTGCGCCCTGCCTTGGGCAGCAAGGTCGCGATCGATGTTGCGCGGCCTGACGTCATCGGGCTCCATCGCACGATCGGGCGCACCGGCGGCGAGTACGTCGCGAATCGCGTGCTCGCGTTGATCTCGTCGATGTGGAGTTGGGCAGAGCGCGAGGGGTTGCTACCGGCGAACCACCCGAACCCCGCGCGTGGCGTCGTGCGCTTTCGCGAGACGAGCCGCGATCGGTGGCTCACGCCGGACGAGGTGAAACGCGTTGCGACCGCGCTTGGGGCGGAGCCGAGCATCTACGTCCGCGCCTACTTCGCGCTTGCGCTGCTGACGGGCGCGCAGAAGCGGGAGCTGCTTTCGATTCGCTGGAGCGACATCGAGGGAAGTCTCCTTCGAATCGGGCAGACGAAAAATGGGGAACCCCATGTCGTCCCGCTGCCCGAGGTCGCCATGTCGATCCTCGAGGCACTGCCGAATGCGCGCGGAACCGACGCTGTGTTCGCGAGCAACCGGCGGCCGGGCGAGCCGCTGGCAGTCGCCGTGATCGATCAGGCCTGGAGGCGCATTCGCGTGAAGGCGAAGGCGCCCGACGCGAGGTTTCACGATATCCGGCGCACGCTGGGATCGTGGATGGTGCAGGCAGGTGCATCGCTGCCGCTGATTGGGCGGGCGCTCAACCATCGCAGTCAATCTGCGACTGCCGTCTATGCCAGGCTGGCGCTCGACGGGGTGCGTCAGGCGTTCAGAAGTCATGCGGACGAGCTCGAGCGCGCTGGCCTCTCGGCCCATGTCGTCCTAGGGCCAGGCGAAGTTCATGAGCGAAGCGGACGACAGCTTGTGGACGTAATGGGGATCGGTCGGCGTCTCGGTGACGCCGACGCCCTCGCGTCCTTCAGCCCGCCCGCTTGAGAACCGCGACTTCTTTCTTCAGCCGGCCGCGCAGGCGCTCGCGCTCGACCTCGAGGTCGTAGCGCGCCTGGAGATTCATCCAGAACTGCTCGGAGTTTCCGAAGTACCGCGCAAGGCGGATCGCCGTGTCGGCAGAGACGCCGCGCTCGCCGTGCACGATCTCGTTGATGCGCCGCGCGGGCACACTGATGTCCTTCGCGAGCCTGTACTGGGTGAGCTCGAGCGGCCCGAGAAACTCCTCCACGAGGATCTCTCCGGGATGAATCGGCGCGTGTGCTCTGCGTGCCATGGCGATCTCCTAGTGGTAGTCGCAGATCTCGACTTCGTGTGCGTGGCCATCCAGCCAGCGAAAGCAGACGCGCCACTGGTCGTTGACGCGAATGCTGTGCTGCCCGAAGCGATTTCCTGAGAGTCGTTCGAGCCGATTCCCAGGCGGCGTCCTGAGATCGTCGACGCTCTCAGCCGCGTCGATCAAGAGGAGCTTCCGGTGCGCCCGCCGCTGCACTTCCGGCGGCAACCGGCGCGACCGCTCGCGCTCGAACACCTTCCGCGTCGCTGCGTCTCGGAAGGATCGAATCACGAGGCCAGGCTAATCGGAGCCACTAGTAACGTCAAGCGTTACTATCCGCTTGAGCAAACGCCGCAACCGGAAACGGGCGCGCAGCGCGTTTCGTCGCGCTCCGCGCTGATTCGGAGCGAACCATGCCGTCGATATTGTGCACTCGCGCGCTGTGGAGGCAGCTCGGCGGTCGCGGAGATCTGCCGAGTCGGCTCGCGCCTTCCCTGCCGCGCCCTGGCGCGCTGCTCGGCGATTGGACGGCAAAGAGCTTCGCGCTCGGAAGGCGAAAATTCGTCATCGCCTTGAATGAGCGCACCTATCTGGTCGCGCTCTCTCCGCTGCTGCGCTTGCCCGGAGTGCTCGCGGCGCTTGCCGCGTCCGTTTGCTGGCAGCTGGAGCAGCTCGGTGTACCTCCCGGAGACGCGCGTTCAGAGGCCGAGGAGTTCCTCCGCCCAACGTTCGTCAAGAACGACAGCAAGAGCCTGCTGGGTTCCCTGAACGACCTCGCCTACCTCGCCGAGCCAGATCTCTCGGAGGTCTCACGCGACGCCTCGGACGAACTCCTGCGTGCGGCCGCGCAGCTGAGTGAAACGCCACACCTCCATCGCAATCCGGTCCGCCCGACGGATGCCGTGCGGAAGCTCTTCGCCCTGCCCGCCCGTGCGACGGCGGGCTGATGACCCCCCGCCACGCGCTCAACCCGCTGTTACATAACGTCGATACTTACCTTATATTCCCAGACGTTTCGTAACCATGACCAAACCCCGCACCAAGACTCAACGCGACCGCTCGGTGGCACTGCTGCGCCGCCAGGGCCTCGTGCGCCCGCGCGATCTCGCGAAGCTCGGCGTTGCGCGCACCACGCTTCAGCGGCTCGAAACTGATGGCACGATCGAGCGCGTCGGCCGCGGCCTCTACCGGCTCGCGGATGGCGACGTGACCGAGTTTCGCGACCTCGCGGCTGCGTCGGCACGGGTGCCCCACGGCATCATTTGCCTGCTGTCGGCGCTCCGCTTCCACGATCTCGGAACGCAGAATCCGCGCGAAGTTTGGCTCGCGATCGGCCCCGGCGATCGCCGCCCGCTCGCGAACTCACCCCCGCTCCGCGTCGTCCGCTTCTCGGGGCGTGCGCTCGCGGAAGGCGTCGAGACGCACCGCATCGAAGGCGCGGACGTGCGCGTCACCTCGAAAGCGAAGACCGTCGCCGACTGCTTCAAGTACCGTAACAAGATCGGCCTCGATGTCGCGATCGAAGCGCTGCGCGACTACCGGCGCTCGCGCGGAAAACTCGACGAGCTGTGGCGCTTCGCGGAGATCTGCCGCGTCGCGCGCGTGATCCGCCCGTACATCGAGGCGGGCGCTTGAACCCGCGCGATCGCGCCGCATCGATCAAGCAACGGCTTCTCAACGGTCGGCCTGCGAGCGAAGACTTCAACACCACGCTGACGCGTTACGCCGGCGCGCGGCTCCTCTACCGGCTGTCCGTCTCGCCGCACCGCGAGCGCTTCGTGCTGAAGGGCGCGGTGCTCTTCTCGCTGTGGAGCGGCAGCCCGCATCGCGCCACGCGCGACGTCGATCTGCTTGGCTTTGGCGATCCGGCGACGGGCGCGATGGAGGCGATCTTCCGCGAGCTTTGCGACGTCGAAGCCGACGACGGCCTCGCGTTCGCGCGCGATTCCGTGAAGGCCGAGGAGATCCGCGGCGGCCAGGAGTACGACGGAGTTCGGCTCCGTCTCGAGGCCCGGCTCGGCCAAGCTCGCATCCGCCTTCAAGTCGATATCGGCTTCGGCGATGCAGTCGTTCCGGCACCCGAAGTCATCGAAGTGCCGTCGCTCGACGGCCTTCCCCCTGCCCGGCTTCGCGCGTACCCGCGCGACGCGGTGATCGCGGAGAAGCTTCACGCGCTGGTCCTCCTGCGCATGGCGAACACGCGCAAGAAGGACTTCTACGACCTGTGGTCGCTCGCGCAGCGGTACGACTTCGACGCCGATCAGCTCGCCAACTCGATCGCTGCAACGTTCGAGCGGCGGCGCACTGAAGTGCCGGCCGAGCTTCCGATTGGGCTGTCACTTGCGTTCGCCGAGGACGGGCAGAAGGCAGCGCAATGGCACGCGTTCGTGCAGCGGACTGGCGCGACAGATGCACCTGAAATCGCCGACGCTCTTGCAGTTCTGCGTTCGTTTCTGCTGCCGGTATTGCACCGGGCGCGCACGCGCGGCGGTGCGTCGGAGAGCTGGCCGGCTGGCGGGCCGTGGCGCGCCGGGCTCGGCTAGTCGCGGGCCGGATGGCAGCGCAAAGGCTCGGCGTTGTCGCCCAGAGTTTCCCCAAGATAAAGCGGAGCGACTCGCGGAACGCGCAAAATGGCGCTGCGCTTCGGGTTCTCTCGAAGCGTCGAGATTCCGACGACTCACGAAGAAGTGCCTCAGAGATTTTCTGCAAGATAAAGAGTGGAGGCGCGAATCGCGCGAAACGGCGTGGTTGCTGCGAAATTCGGGTGACATCGCGCAGCCGGCCGTCCAACAGATTCGCGAGGTCGGGCCGGCGGTTGCGAGTTTCCGTCCAGCACTCTTTATCTTGCACAAGAACTCACCTGCCACGGAATCTCCGAATGATGCCTCGCAGATAGCTGCGCGGGGCCGCCACTCGACGAGCAACCGGCGCATGGACGCGACTCGAGTGAATCCCGAGATCTCCGCGTTCCCGCGTGACCAACCGTCATCCATCGCGCGTGAACGCTCAGTCTCGAACGCGCGGCATCGACCCTCGGCGGCGCTCGGGCGCCCATTTTGGCAGCGGTATGGCGCTCGCAAGCCGTCCTCTGCGTGGCTTCCCAGCTTCGCCCCCCGTCGTCTACCCGTCTCGGCTCCGAACGCTGCAACGAACGCAGCTATTCCCCGCGCCACCCCGAGGAGAGCATCCTCCACGAAGTGTTACGGACCGAGCTCGAGCCGTTCCTCGCACGCGCCGCCGCCCGCGAGCGCCCTGCGCCGCGCTTCGTCGCGCGCGAGCTGCGCGCGTT
>JANNRF010000119.1:0-20331 GCA_031401135.1 Deltaproteobacteria bacterium
GCGCCAACGCGCGACACCGAGTCGGCACTTCGCAACCTGCGCGAGTTCGGCGTGTGCGTAATCCCCGATGCGCTCACGCCCGCGCAGCTCGCCCGCGCCAAGGAAGCGATCTATCGCGCTGCCGACGACGACCGCGCGCGCGGCCGTCAGCAGCACGGCTTCGGCCTCGACCGCGACGACGGGAACGTGCGCGTGTGGAATCTGCTGAACCGCGATCCGCTGTTCGGCGACCTCGCCGAACATCCCGTCGCGCTGGAACTGGTGCGCGCGACGCTCGGCTGGCCGGCCTTGCTCTCTAACATCTCCGGCAACATCACCGGGCCAGGCGCGGCCGCCGGCGTGCTTCACGCGGATCAGATCTTCACGCCAGAGCCTTGGCCCTGCGCGCCGCAGGGCATCAACGTCACCTGGTGCATCGACGATTTCACGCGGGAGAATGGCGCCACCGAAGTGGTCGTCGGCAGCCACGTCTGGAACCGCTCCCCCACGGAGGCGGACAGCGGGGTGAAAATGGTCTCGGCGGAGGCGCCGGCTGGCAGCGTGATCGCATTCGAGAGCCGGATCTGGCATCGCACGGGCGCAAACACCTCGAAGGATCGCCGGCGCGCTGCGGTCTTCCCGTTCTACACGACGCCGGTCTACCGCACGCAGGAGAACTGGTTCCTCTCACTCAGCCCGGGCGTGGTGCAGAGTGCGTCGGACACCCTGCTCACGCTGCTCGCCTACAAGTCCGAAGGCTTCGGCCTCGTCTACGGGCGCTCGCCGCGCTGATTAGGGGAGCGAGCGCTCACGGCCGCCGCACCGCTCGCGTTTGCGCCGATGCTCAGTGGCTCACAACGTGGCCGCCGTCGACGTTGTAGCTCTGGCCCGTGATCCAAGCGCCCTGGTCGGAGCAGAGGAACACGACGGCCGCGGCGATGTCGATGCCGCTTCCGGCGCGGCCGAGCGGAATCGCCGACTTCACGAGCCCGTGCCAAATCTCGCCGCGCCCGAGATCGTCCATGCGCGAGGTGTCGATCACGCCCGGGCAGATCGCGTTCACGCGAATCCGGTGCACGCCGACCTCCTGCGCCATCGAGGCCGTGAGCGCCTGCAGCCCCGCCTTCGAGGCGGCGTAGGCCGAGGTGTTAGGGGGGAGAGCCTTGCCCGCGATCGACGAGATGTTGACGATGCTGCCGCCGCGCCCCGCTGCGATCAGCTTGCGGCCGAAGAACTTCGACATCAGGAAGCTGCCCGTGAGATTCACCTCGAGCACGGCTCGCCAGGCAGCGACGTCGACGTCGACCACTGGCGCGCGATCCTCGCCGCGCGCTGCGCCGGCGTTGTTGACGACGATGTCGACGCGCCCGAACTCGCGGACAACGCGATCTGCCAGCGCCGCGACGGCGCCCTCGCTCGTGACGTCCGAGATCACCGGCAGCGCGCGGCGCCCGAGCGCGCGCACTTCGTCCGCGACGCTCTCGATGTCGCGCCAGCCCGCGGCCCGCTCGTCATCGGGGTAACGCTCCGGCGCGCGGCCCGTGCCCGTGAGCACGATGTGGCATCCCGCGCGCGCCAACTCGACCGCGATCGGCCGCCCGATCGAGCGCATCCTGCCCGCGCCCGTAACAACCGCCACCTTGTCTGAGAATCCGGTCAGTGCGTAGCTCGTTATCGCGCCTCCAAGCGCGCCACCGTATCACGCAGGCGAGCGCGCGGAGCTAGCGGGCGAGCGCGCCGCGAGATCGCGCTGGCTTCACTTCCGCTGCCAGCGATCCTTCGCTTCGAGCACGCTGCGCGCGCCCGCGCCGTCGAGCCACGCGCGCGCTGCCGCGTCGCTTCTCAGGTACGCGTCCCAGAACGCGGTGCTGAGCGCGAGCACGGCGCGGTGGTGATGGGGGTTGCGCGGCTGCGAATCGCCGCGCAGCGCGCGCTCGGTGAACGCGGAGTGCTCGGCCTTGTCGAGCACGAGTTCGTATTTGTTGCCCGCGCGGAGCGCAGGAAAGACCGCGAGCCGCGAGGCGGCCGTCGCTTCGCCGATTGGCGCCGTGTCGAGCGTGCCGGTCATCAGCAGCCACGGCGTCTTCACGCTGCCGAACGCGTCCTCGCTGCTCCCGCGCCGCGGCTTGCTCGGGCTCATCACGACCGCGGCTTTAATGCGCGCGTCGTTGAAGCGATCACCCGCGAGCGGCACGCGCTGGCCGCTCACAGCCTGGGTGGTGACGGCGCCGAACGAGTGGCCCGACATGCCAACGCGCGCGAGGTCGAGCTTGCCTGATAACGCGTGCTTGCCGCCGGGCTGGTTCCACTTCGCGAGCGCGTCGAGCACCGCGCCGACGTCACTCGCGCGCTTCAAGAAGTTGCGCGGACTCGCCGCGTCGCGCAGCGCCTGCATGCGCTTCTCAGGCGCGATGCCCTGCCACACGGACTCATCGCTGCCCGGGTGCTGAAGAAACACGGCGACGTAACCGCGCGCGGCCCAGTGCTTCCCGCAATAAGCGTTGCCGGCGCGCGAGCCGCCGAGGCCGTGGCTGAAGAGCACGACCGCTGCGGGCGCAGCGAGCTTCGCGGGCGTGTAGACGCGCAGCGGGATCTCGCGCGAGCCGTCCTTCGCGACGAACTCGAGGGCGGGGCCCACCGAACCGGCAGCGAGCGCGAGCGGGTCGTACTCCGCGCGCGCCGCGTACGCGGATGCGAGCACGAGTGTGTTCGCGAGGAGAGCGAGCAGCGCGCGCCGCGTGAGTCGATCAAACATCCAACAACCTCCGCGTGCGCGGGCTGACCTGTTACTTCGACTCGCGCGCCGCGGCAAGGTTGCGAATCCTCGACTACGCCACCAGCGGCAGATTCCACGTCGGCGAGCCGCCGCGCGAATCGACCATCATGTCCACCCCGCGCCAACCAGCTTCGGTGCGCGGTGATAACTGGTCCGCGTTGAGCGTCTCGAGGATCCCGAACACCCGGTCTTCCATCGCGTTGTTCGACGTGTCGACGGTGATCTGAAGGAGCGCCGAGCGCAGGGGCCGAGGACCGGAAAGGGCGGGCGCATCAGTCGTGTCCCGGGAAGTGAGCGGGCGTGGCGCGAACGCGATCGCGGCTGGAGCGCAGATCCTTTCAGCCGGCGCCCACTTTCTCGGCCCGCTGGCTCGACCTTCGCGCGGAAATTCACCAAGTTTGCGATGGACCGCGAATCTCGAGCAGGTCGCGAAGGGGGGCTTCTTGGCAAGGCTGGCGGATCCGGAGCGAGCCACGACCTCGCAACGAGCGCAAGACGTGGCGGTCCTGATCCCGTGCTTCAACGAAGCACTGACCGTGGCCAGCGTGGTCGGCGACTTTCGGATCGCCCTGCCGAACGCGACGATTTACGTGTTCGATAACAACTCGACCGATGCCACGGCAGCGCGCGCGCGCGAGGCTGGCGCGACAGTGGTGCGTTCGGCGAGGCAGGGAAAGGGCGAGGTCGTCCGGCACATGTTCGACCTGGTCGAAGCGGACATCTACGTGATGGCCGACGGCGACGGGACCTACGACGCGCGCAGTGCGAGCGCGCTCGTCGCGGAGATCGAGAGCGGCCGCGCGGATATGGCGATCGGCACGCGCCTCTCCGAGTTCGACCCGAGCGCGTCGTTCCGGCGCTTTCACCACTTCGGCAACCACCTGATCAGCCGGACCATTTCGCTGCTCTTCGGCGTGCGCATAATCGACGTGCTCTCCGGCTTTCGCGCCTTCTCCCGAGACTTCGCAAAGGGCGTCCCGCTGGCCGCACGAGGCTTTGAGATCGAGACCGAGCTGACGATGCAGGCCATTCACAAGGGCTTTGCGCTCGTGGAGATCGAGACTTCTTATGGAACCCGGCCAGCGGGCAGCGAGTCGAAGCTCGATACGTTCGGGGATGGCCTGCTGATCCTCCAGTCGATCCTGATGATCGCCAAGGACTACCGGCCGCTCACTTTTTTTGGATTGTTGAGTGCCCTCGCGCTCGCCGCGTCGCTCGCCGCCGGCATCCCGCCGATCCTGGACTACCTGCGCGCTGGCTACGTGTATCACGTGCCCCTCGCGATCCTCGCCTCCGGCCTCGCGTTACTCGCTGCACTCATCCTGAGTGCGGGCATGATTCTGCACACCATGGCGCGGCTGCATCAGGAGAACTTCCGCCTCTGGCACCGGCTGCATCGCAGGGTTGATCGTGCGTTTCAGGAGACCCGACGATCCTGAGGCAGGCGGCTCACGAGGCGCAGGGCACGGGGCGCGCGGGGTTCGGCACGAGCCCCGATGGCGCACCGGGCTCGAGTCCGATCCACTCCTCAGTGATCGCGAGCGGACGCCGCCGCGGTTCTTCGATTCGCGGCGAAAGCGCTGCGGCGCGTTGCGAAGGCGCGAACACCAGCAGGGGCGGATTCACGAACGGGATCGGCCGGCGTGCGAACCAACCCACGCCGTCGTCGCGATAGACGAGTTCGTAACCGAGCCGTCCGTCGCGGAAGGCCGCGAACTTCTCCTCCGACAGCGTCCACTCGTGTGCGCCTTCGAAGTGCTGCTGCGGAATCATTAGGGCGAATGCCGGCGCGTCCGCGCCTCGCCAGGCGGCCTCCGCGCAGCGGAGATCTGCCTCGACGAAGCGCAGCGCCCGCGCAACCCGCGGCAGCTTCTGCGGCGCGGCCCAATAAGCCACGAGTTCGCCGTCGCGCGCGTTCTCGGTGAGCCAAGCCGCGAGCGAGCGGCGGCTGTCGTCCCGCATCTGGCGCGTGAGGTCGGTCGCTCGCACCAGCGACCAACCGATCACCCCCGCGAGCAAGACATTTGCGGCGGCCGCTGCGAGAGCCGACCGGCTCGACGAGAGAGCGCTCACCGCCGCGCCCGAGAACAACAGCAGCAAATAGCACGGCAGCAGCACGTATCGGATGTTCACGAAATGCACAGGCAGGATCGTGAGCGCGATCGTCGTGAACGCCGGCAGGAGCAGCAGGAGCGCGCGCGGACGCGAGCGGGAAGAAATCGCCAGCCCAACGACAGCGAGCACGAGTAGCGGCGTGCCGAGCGAGTCGAGCACGTGGATGACGATCTCGACGAGAAAGCTCGACTGCCCGGCCAGTGTCTGCGGGTAGACGAGCGCCGCCGTCGAGCCAGTGACCCAGTCGACGTGCGCGCGAAAGCGCTCGACGGAGAGCACGAGGCCACTCGCGACGACGTAGATCGCGATGGCGGCCGCGAGCCCCGGGAAGAAGAGCTTTGCGGTCGCGAGCAGCGCGCCGTTCTCGCGCCAGCGCGCCCGGAGCTCGAGCACCGCGAGCGCGCCGCCGCAGGTTGCGAACGCGGCGACGCTCGCGTCCTTCGTGGCGATGCCCAAGGCGGCCCAGGCCCCGAACGCAAGCAGCCTGCGCGAGTCGATACCCCGCGCGAGGCAGCGCGCGAACACGTAGATCCCACCTGCCGTCAGGAACAGCGCCGGCGCGTCCACGTTGCTCGTGCGTGCGTAGTAGCCGAGGGGGTAGAACAAGAGCGTTGCCACGCCGACGAATCGCCCTGCGCGCGCGCCCCAGAGTTCGCGCGCCGTGAGCAGGGCGAGCACGCCAACGCCCGCTGCCAGTAACAAGCTTGGGAGGCGCGCCAAGAGCGTCATCGTCGCGAGCGCTGCGACCGGATCAGTGAGCCCGTACGGGTACTCCGGGCTCGCAGACGCGAAGCCGCCCGTGAGGCGCAGCCAGCCCAGGTACGCGCCGACAGGAACGGCCTGCAGGACTTGGGCAACCAACGGATACTGCGGATTGGTGGAGTCTGGGTCGGGTGCGATCAACAGACGATGCAACTCGCCGATCGCACCCAATGGACCGAGCTCATCGGACCCCCACGGCATGTCTTGCCCGGGCGCGAGCGCGAGCGGCTCGCCCCACGAGATCGCAAGCGCGTAGAACGCAACCGCCGCGATGTACAAGACGCCAGCGAAACGAGTTTCAATCCTCGACCCGGCGTGCTTCGACTCGTTGGCGCTAGGCATGATCCCTCGTGCTCGATCTCGGCGGTCGCCCGCGCACCATAAGTACTACGCAGCGGTCGGGCGACTCGGCGCCTGCAAGTGATTGGAGGAATCCCTGCTCGCTTCGCTTGCTACGCCACCAGCGGCAGGTTCCCCACCGGCGAGCCGCCGCGCGAATCGACCATCATGCCCACTTTGCGCCAGCCCGCTTCGGTGCGCGCGGTGAGCAGGCCGAGGCGCTGCAAGTTCGGGATCACGGTGTGCATGAAGATGGGGCTGTTGAGCTCCGCGTGGTTCGGCAGCGAGGTCAGGATCTGCGTGAAGGCGATCGGGTCGATGCCGTATTTCGGGCCGAGCTCGCGCAGCATGTCGAGCTGCTGGTTCGCGTTCAGCGTCTCGAGGATCCCGAACGCCCAGTCTTCCATCGCGTTGCGCTCGGCCTCGCTGGCCTCCTTCACGACGCGGCGCATGGTGAGCACGCCGAACGCGGCGTGGCGCGCTTCGTCTTGCTCGACGCGCTTGATCATTTCGCTGACGAACGCATTGCGCGAGAACGTGCGCATTAGGTCCATGATGCCGACCGCGGTGCCTTCGAAGAGCGTCTGCATGCCCAGCGTCTTCTTCTGCATGCCTTGCGCTTCGAGCAGCTGATCGAGCAGGTACTTCAGCGTCGCGCCGATCGGGTAGATGCCGTTCATCTTGCGCGTCAGGAACTTCGAGAGCACCTCGACGTGGCGCGCCTCGTCGATCACCTGAGAAGCGGCGTACCACTTCTGATCCATCTTGTCGCAGATGTTGACGAGCTGACCGCACAGCTGGAGCGCGGCCTGCTCGCCGTGCAGCAGCTGCGAGAGCAGGTAGTTCAGCTCGTCGAAGGCGGCGGCCTTCTGGGTAGCCTCGTCCTTGCCCATCAGCTTGGTGGCCTGCGCGAGCAGCGAGCCTTCGGCCGCCATCACCCAGTCATTAGGGGAAACCGGAATCGACCAATCGAGGTCGGTCTCCGCGTTCCACTGCGCGGTCTTGCCCTTCTCGTAGAGGTTGCGCAGTTCCGCGACCTCGCTGCCGTACTCCCAGGTCCAGTTCACCGCGATGCCGACGTCTTCGTTCACGTGCGCGCGCAGGCGCGCCGCTTCGCGCTGGTCCGCGATCTCCACCACTTCGAAGGAACCGATTAGCTTGCGGTGCTCGGGCAGGAACTTATTCACGACTTCTCTCCTTGGGAATTCGGGCGCATCCAACCGTGTTCGATCAACGTCAGGATCTCGCGCTTCCTGCGCGCGATCGCTTCGGCGCTGAAGATTTCGCCGGCGAGCTTCTTGCCGAACTCGCCGGAAGCGAACGGGAAGACGATCGCGCCGATCATCGTCTGAATTGCATCCGGCACCGAGATCGGCCGGAACGCGCCCGACTCGATGCCGGCCGTAATCACTCGCGCGATGCGCGCGATCAGGCGGTCGAGGCGTTGATCGGCGGCCACGAGTTCCGGCGTCTCGCTGGGCGAGAGGTCGTCGTCTTCGAAGACGGTGCGCAGCAGCAGGCGCGCGGCCGGCGGATCCTCGGCGAGCGTGTCGACGAGCCCGACGACCGCGGCCGAGAGCTGCGCGCGCGGATCGCCGCTCGCTGCGAGCGCGCTCTGCATGCGCACTTCGATGCGCTCGATCACGCGGTCGAGCACCGCGCCATACAGCGAGGCCTTGGTCGGGAAGTGGTGGAAGAGCGACGACTTCCCGAGCCCCGCTGCGTCGGCCACCTCGCGCAGGCCAACGCCCGCATATCCCCGCTGCGCAAATCGCGCCTCAGCGACGTCCAGAATCTTCTCGCGTGAGGTGGGAAGCACGCTGCGGGGGCCTCGCTGAAGTTGTTTCGACCGTTTCGACGGTTTCGACCAATCGGTCGATCCGCCGAGCACCTTAATCGACCGATCGGTCGGACGGCAAGGCTTCAAGACGTGATTCAGCGCGAAACCCGAACGAGCCCCGACAAGAAATCCAAGAAGGGGCTTCCCCTTCTTGGATTTCGCCCCAAAAAAACCAGCGGCGCCCTTAGGGCGCCGCGACCTCGACTTCGCCGTACTTGGCGAGCTGTTCCCGCAGCGCGTCCGCAGGCCCCACCACCACGATCGAGGCGCGCTCGGGGTGAATGAGATCGCGTGCAGCCGCGGCGATCTCCGCCTCGCTGATCTCGCGCATGCGCGCGCGGTACGTGTCGAGCGTGTCGCGCGGCAGGCCGTACACGTCGAGGTCGAGCAGCGCGGCCAGCACCGCGGGAGACGTTTCGAGCGCGAGCGGGAAGCCGCCCGTGCGCAGCCGCCGCGCTCGCTCGAGCTCCTCGCCGGCAGGCGGATCTGTGAGCAAGCGCTCGAGTTCTTCGAAGGTGCTCGCGAGCAACTTCCCCACTTCGGGCACGCGCGTGAACGTGGTGATCGCGAACGGCCCCGGCGCCCGGCGCTGCGAGAACTGCGAGCCGATGCCGTAGGTGAGGCCCTCCGCTGCGCGGATACGAGCCATTAGGCGCGCCGAGAAGCCGCCGTTGCCGAAAGCGGTGTTGAACAGCTGCGCTTCGAGGCGCCGCGCGTCCGTGCGCGCGATGCCCTCGTGTCCGATCGCGATTTGCGCTTGCCCGAGCTCGGGGCGGTCGACGATCACGACGCGGCGCTTCGCAGGCACGGGCGGCGCAGGCGGCGCGGCTGCGAGTTCTGCCCCACGCCACGCGCCGAAGGTAAGTGAAGCGCGCGCGATGAAAGCCGCGGCGTCGAGATCGCCCGTGGCCCACAGAATCGCGCCCGCCGGCGTAACAACCCGAGCGTGGAAGGCGCGCGCGTCGGCGGCTGTGAAGCGCGCCACCGTGGCGTCGACTCCGCCCGCTGGCGAGCCGAAGCGGTGCTCGCCATAGAGCGCGCGCATGAGGTGCTGACCGGCCAGCGCGGCCGGGTCGTCCTTGGCTTGCGCGAGCGCGGCGCGCTGCTCGGCCACGGCGCGCTTCGCGTCCGCCGCGGCGAAGCGCGGGCGCAGCACGACATCGGCGAGCAGCTCGAAGAGCGCATCGAAATCGCGCGAGAGACCCGAGGTGGAGGCGCGCAGCGTGTCCCAATCCGACGAGACGCCGATGTCCGCGCCGAGATCCTCGGCCGCGGCGGCCAGCGCGAACGCATCGCGCTCGCCTGCGCCGCGCTCCATCAGCGCCGCGGTGAACGAAGCGAGGCCGAGTTCGCTGGACCCCTCGAGCGCCGCGCCGCGCAGCGCGACCAGACCCGCCGAGAACTCGGGCAAGCGCCGATCTTCGAGCACGAGCACTTGCAAACCGTTTGCGAGCGTTGCGCGATGCAAGCGCGCCGCGTCGACGATCGGCTTCTCGGCGGCGACGACCGGGGGCAACTCCCACGCGAACGGCTCGCGTGCGGGCGCCACTTGCTCGGGCGCGGCGGGCGCGTTCGCACAGCTGGCGAGCGCACTCAGCGCAGTCGTGATTAGAGCAGCGCGCAGTGCGGCTCTCACGGCCGGCCCTCCTGCTCTGCTTGCGGGAAGACGTGCACCACGTTGCGCTTGTTAGGCGCCAGGTACTCGCGCACTACGCGCTGCACGTCCTCCGCCGTGACGCGCTCGATCGCCGCGAGCTTCTCCGCCAGCGGCTCGATGCGGCCGAACGCGACGTAATCCTGCGCGACGCGCGAGGCCAGCGCGTGGGCACTGCCCTGCCCGCGGATCCAGCTCACTTCGAGCGTGCGCTTGGCGCGCCGCAGTTCCTCGGGGCTAGGCGGCTCGTCCGCGAGCCGCGCGATCTCCGCGAATAACACTCGCTCCGCCTTCGCGACATCGACGCCGGGCCGCAACGTCGCGCCCGCCATGAATAGACCCGCGCGCTGCAACTCCCAGTAGAAGGCCTGCGGCTCGAGCGCGAGCGGCGCATCGAACACCATCTCGCGGTAGAGCCGGCTGGTGCGCCCGTTCGCGAGCACGCCTGCCGCGATATCGAGCGCGTCCGAATCGGGGTGCCCAGTCGCCGGTGCGGCAAAACCCGCAAGCACGATCGGCGCCTGCACCGGGTAGTGGGCCACCGCGCGGCGCTCGCCGTCTTGCGCGGGTTCTTCTTGCGGATTGCGCGGAATCGTCGCGGCGCGCCGCAGGCCGCCGAAGTGCTTTTCGACCAGCGCGACGGTTGCGTCCGTGTCGAAATCGCCGGCGATCGCGATCACCAGATTGTTCGCGGCATAATAGGTCTCCCAGAACGCCTGGCAGTCGGCCGCCGTCACCTTCTCGAGGTCGCTGATCCAGCCGACGGTCGGAATGCGGTACGGGTGCGCCTGATAAGTCAGCGCCATCAGCGTCTCGAACGCGAGGCCCTCGGGGTCGTTCTCCGAGCGCAGCCGGCGCTCCTCGATCACCACTTGGCGCTCCGCTTTGAGCGCTTGCTCGGTGACGAGCAGGTTCGCGAAGCGCTCGCCCTCGAGCGCGATCATCAGCGGCAAGTGCTCGGACGCGACATCCTCGAAGTACACGGTCACGTCGCGCGAGGTGTAGGCATTGATCCGCCCGCCACGTTCCTCGACGAGCCGCGTGTAGGCCTCGGCGCCGAGCGGCGCGAGGTTCTTCGAGCTGAGGAAGTTCATGTGCTCGAACAGGTGCGCGATGCCGGTGAAGCGCGATTCGTCGCCCGAGCCGACGCGCACCCAGACTTGCAGCGAGACGGTGGGCGTGGCGTGATCTTCGAGCGTGAGCAGCGTGAGGCCGTTCGTGAGCGTCGTGATTTTCGTGCGCAGTGCAGGATCTGCGAACTCGCCCTCGGCGGCGGCGACTGCGGGCGATGCGACGCCCACCACCGACACGACCGCCGCGATGAACAGACCCTGAGCGATGGTTCGCACGTGCATTCCCCCGGCGGCGTTGATGGCGGCGCACCTTATCGGCCACGTATTGTGGGGGCAACGCACAAAACGCACTCCGATGAGGCGATCCCGATGCCCCTGCGCACCGACCGCGAGTTGAAGGCGCTGCTCGAGCACACGCGCACGATCGCAGTGCTCGGCATCAAGGCCGGCGAGCACGAAGACGCGTTTCGTGTGCCGCGTTACATGCAGCGCCACGGTTACGCGATCCGGCCGGTGTCGCCGAAACTCGCCGAAGTGTTGGGCGAGCGCGCGGTCGCGAGCGTGGGCGAACTCGCGGGGCCGATCGACATGCTGAATGTGTTCCGCGCGCCCCAGCACATTGCTGGCCACGTCGAGGAGATCCTCGCGATGCCGCAGCCGCCGAAAGCTGTGTGGCTGCAACTCGGCATCGCGCATCCATCCACCGCGAAGCTCGAGGCGGCCGGTATCGCGGTGGTCGAAGACCTCTGCCTGATGGTCGAGCACGCGCGCCTCTTCCGCGGGGCGCCAGAGCACTAATGGCTGACGAGCCGAGCGCGCTGCGCGTGCGCGTGCACTACGACTTCGCATCGAGCCTTTGTTATGTCGCGCACCGCGTGATGGAGCGCATGAGTGGCACGCTCGGCGAACTCGGCATCGCGCTGGTGTGGTCGCCGCTCGATCTCGCGCGGCTGACAGGCCCTTATCAGGTGGGCGCCGAGATTCCCGACGTGCGCCGCGAGAACGCGCTGCGCGTCGCGCGCGATCTCGGGGTCGCGCTGCAAGTGCCTCGCGTCTGGCCGGATTCGAGCGCGCTTCACGCCGCCGCGTTCGCAGCCGAGCGCGCCGGCCGCGGCGAAACCTGGCGCGAGCGCGCCTTCAGCGCGCTGTTCGAGGAGAACGAGCTCGCCCTCGCCGATGCTGACGTGCTGCGGCTCGCGAGCGAGATCGCGCTGCCGCTGACGGAGCGCGACCTCACGCGCGGCAAGCGCGAACTCGAAGTGAAGACCGAACTCGCGCGCGAGGAACAGGTGTCTGGCGTGCCGACGTTCATGTTAGGCAGCTGGCCGTTCGGCGGGATTCAGAGCGAAGACACGATGCGCCACGTCTTGGAACGATTCGCGCGCAAGTCGCGCGCTGGAGAACTCGTCTGAGCGCCCGCGACGACCGCACCGTCTACTCCACAGGCAAAGGCCGCGTCGCGCCGAAGATCGAGAGCCCGCGCGCACCTCGTGGCGACGGCATCGTGCGCGTGCGCCGCGAATCCCAGGGGCGCGGCGGCAAGACCGTCACCGCCATAATGGGTGTGCCGCTGGCCGAGGACAAGCTGAAGGAGCTCGCAGGCGAACTGAAGCGGCTCTGCGGCACGGGCGGAACGGCAAAGGACCACGTGATCGAGATCCAAGGCGACCACCGCGAGAAGGTCGTCGCCGCGCTCGAGCAGCGCGGCTACACGGTGAAGCTCGCAGGCGGCTGAACGCGCCGTCTACTTCAGCTGGCGCTTGATCATCCACCTCACCGCCATCAGATCCGCGAGCCCGACGAAGAGCCGGTTGCCGATGCCGTACTTCGAGACACCGGCGCGCCGCGGGCGATGGCTCACGGGCAGCTCGATCACGCGCGCGCCTTCGAGCCGTAACAACGTGGGCAGGAAGCGGTGCATGCCGCGCCACAGCTTCACGCGTTTCAGAAAGCTCGCGCGCATCACGCGCAGTGAGCAGCCGACGTCGGTGACGTTCTCGTAGGTCGCCCAATTACGAAACGCGTTGGCGACGCGCGAGGAGAGCTTGCGCTGCCAGGCGTCCTGGCGATTCATGCGCACGCCGTTCACGACGTCGGCGCTGGCGAGCGCGGCTAACAGGCGCGGCAGATCCGCCGGGTCGTTCTGGCCGTCGCCGTCGAGCGTCGCGATCACTTCGCCGCGCGCAGCGCGGAAGCCGGCATCGAGCGCGGCTGTCTGCCCCGCGTTCTCGCCGAAGTGCAGCGCGTGCACGCGCGCATCTTGGGCCGCGAGCTTCGCGATCACGTCGCGCGTGCCGTCGCGGCTGCCGTCGTCGACGTAGATCAGCTCGAAGCCGCCGTTCACGACCGCGAGCGCGGCGAGCAGCTCCGCGTGCAGTGGCTCGACGTTGTCGCGCTCGTTGTAGAACGGGACGACGACGGACAAGTACGGCCCAAGGCTCACTGTTTCGGGGCCGAGCTTCGCTCGCCTGCGGCTCGCTGCGCGCCGTGATCGCTTCGCATCACGGCTTGCTCAACAACTCCGGATTGCGCGCCGCCACCATGCGGCGAATGCCGTCGCGCCACGCGACGCGCGATTTGCCCGCGCGCGCCTCGAGCTTGCGCACATCGAGCGGCAGCGGCGCGAGCGTCTTCTCGGTGCGATCGAACTTGGCTGTTAGGCCCGTGAGCTTGCCGAGCTCCGCGCACCAGTCTTCGATCGAGGTCTCATCGCTGCCCGCCCAGTTCACGACGGTGGCCGGCACGCTCGCCATTTCGAAGAGCGTCTCGAGCGTGCGCGCGGAGTCTTCTTCGTGAAAGAGCGGGAAGCGGTTCGGGCCGCTCGCGTGCAGCGGGATCGGCACGCCCGCCTTCATCATCATCAGGTGGTACCAGGGCCAGCCGCCGTTATCGCCGTAAGGCACACCGAGCCGCGCGATCGTGGTGGGCACGTTCCACTGCCGCGCGCAGAAGCGCACCACGGACTCGGCGGCGATTTTGCACAGGCTGTAGGTGGGCATCATCACGCGATGGTGATCGCCGAGCGGGTCGCCCTCGCTCACGGGCTCGCCGTTCTTCCATTGATAAACCGCCGCGGACGAGCAGTGCACGAACGCGCGCTTGGGGCGGCAGTGCCCGAACAGCAAGCCCGCGCCTTCGGCGTTCATCGCCAGGTCGCCGTCGAAATCGGGCGTGTTGCTGCGGACGACCGCGAAGTTCAGCACGTAATCCGCGTCGCTCGGCACCGCCGAGAGATCGCCGGTCGCGAGATCGACGCGCACCGCCTGCGCGCCGAGCGCCTCGATCTTCGCAACGTCCTCGGGCTTCGCGAAACGCCCGAGCGCGAACACCGTGTTTTCGCGAGCCAGCGCGTGCGTCAGCGGCAGGCCCACCTGCCCCGTCGCGCCTGTGATCACGATGCGTGCGTTCTTCGGCATGAGGACCTCGCCTGCGGGTGTCGGCGCACTGTAGGAAAATTGGCGCACCAGAGCGCGCGGCTGCGTCTACCCTGCGCGCATGCTCGCGTCGTCGCCTCCGGTTTCGCCCTGGCTGCGCGCGTTGTTCCTGGGCGCGGCGGCGGCGCTGCTGTTCACGGAACTCGGTGCGCTCGAAGCCTCGGCGCCTGACGAGCCGCGCTACTTGCAGATCTCCGACGAGGTGCGCGCGCTCGAGAACGGGCCGCGCGGGCTGGTGCTGCTGCACCTGAACGGCGAGCCGTACACGCAGAAGCCGCCGCTCTACTACTGGCTGGCGGCGGCGGCTGGCGCGGCCGAGGGCCACGTAAGCGAGTTCGCTGGCCGGGTGCCCTCGGCGCTCGCCGGCCTGCTGACGGTGTGGCTCACGCTCGCGCTCGGCGCGCGCCTGCTCGGTGGTCGCGCGGGCTTCGTCGGCGCGGCGCTGCTGCTCACCACCTACGAGTTCGCGCGGCTCGCGCGACGGGTGCAGCTCGATCCGCTGCTCGCGCTCCTGGAAGGCCTCGCGCTCGCGGCGTTCTGGCGCCTCGATCGCGGCATCGGGCGGCGCGCACCGAACGCGGCGCTCTTCCACCTCGCGCTCGGGCTGGCTGTGCTCACGAAAGGCCCGGTCGGCTTCCTGGTTCCGCTGGCGATCATCGTTGCCTATCTCGCGTGGGAGGGTCGGCTGCGCGAACTGCTGCGCGCCTTCCCGTGGTGGGGCCCACTGCTCTCGATCGCACCGGGCGTCGCCTGGATCGCGGCCGCCACCGCGCTCGCGCCTCCGGGATTCGCCGACGAGGCGATGCGCGAGAACCTGATCGGCCGCTACTTCTTAGGCATCGCCCACGACCAGCCGTTCTATTACTACCTCTATCAACTGCCCGTCGACTTCCTGCCCTGGACGCTGCTCTTCCCGGTCGCGGGCGTCGGTGCCTGGAAAATCCTTCGCGACGCCGGCACGACTCCCGAGACGCGCCGCGCCTGGCGCTTCCTGCTGGCCTGGCTCGGCGCGAGCTTCCTGTTCTTCACGCTCTCGAGCGGCAAACGCGGGCTCTATCTGCTGCCTGCGTTCCCGGCCGCCGCGCTGCTTTGCGCCGGCGGCCTCGAACGCTGGCTCGCCGGCCGCGCGCGCGCGCCGAAGCGTCTCGCCTTCTTCGCGTTCGGGGTGGGCACGCTGTTCGCCGCGCTCGGCGCGCTCGCACTCCAGCTCGGGAGCGGCGCGCCACTGCCCCAGCTGTTCAAGACTGACTTGCTCTCGCCGAGCGATTTCGCCGAGATCGATCTGCGCCTGCTGCGCGCATTCGGGCTCACGCTATTCGGCTCGATCGTGCTCGCCGCAGCGGCCTGGCTTGCGCTCGCGCGCGCCCGCTCCTCGGCGCTGCGCTTCGTGTTCGTGCCGATCGGCCTCGCCTACGCCGCGCTGTTCGCTGTCTTCGCGCTGCTCTTCCCAGCGATCGATCCGCTGCGCAGCGTGCGCCCGATCGCGACCGCCGCCTCGAGCCTCACGCCCGCCGGCCAAGCGATCGGCCTCTACGACGAGCACAACTTGGTGGGCGGACTCGCCTACTACGCAGAAGACCCGATTGTCGAACTCGCGGCGCCCGCCGATGCGGAGGCATTCTTCGCGTCGGGCGGGCGCGTGATCGTCGCCCGCGCGAGAAAGCTCGCGGGCATCGAGCTCGGGGAAGAAATCCGCGGATTCCGCAGCGGGGAGCGGCGAGTGGTCCTGATCGGACCTCGCAGCGCGCCGTGAGCCGGCTCACTCCATCCACGAAAGTCCAGGTTGCCAGAGGAATCCACTAGTTGGCGTCGCAACGGCTTGTCTATAGTGCGCGCGATTTCCGAGCCGCTGTTGCGTTGAGAAGTTCGCAATCACACCGGTCTTCACTGCGCGAGCTGCGCGTGCGTTCCGAAAGGATCACCCGATGAGCAAGACGGCCGAGCTTCACTACGACGGGAAGAAGATCTCCCTGCCAATCATCGAGGGCAGCGAGGGCGAACGCGCCATCGACATCGGCAAGCTGCGCGACAGCACCGGCCTAATCACCATGGACCCGGGCTACGGCAACACGGGTTCGTGCGAGAGCTCGATCACCTTCATCAACGGTGAGGAGGGCATCCTCCACCACCGCGGCTACCCGATCGAGGATCTCGCCGCGAAGTGCACGTTCCTCGAGGTCGCGTACTTGCTGATCTGGGGCGAGCTGCCGACGCCGAAGCAGCTGACCGACTTCACGCATTCGATCCGCTACCACACGATGCTGCACGAGGACTTCCGGCTGTTCTACCGCTCGCTGCCCAAGGACGCGCATCCGATGGCCGCGTGCTCGGCGGCGGTGGGCGCGCTCGCGACCTTCTACCCGGATTCGCTCGACCCGCGCTCGGAGCGCCAGGTGGAAGTCTCGATCCATCGGCTCGTAGCGAAGCTGCCGACGATTGCGGCCTACGCCCACAAGCAGGCGCTCGGCCAGCCCTACATGTATCCGCGCAACGACCTCAACTACGTCGGCAACCTGTTGCACCTGATGTTCGCGACGCCGTGCGAGGCTTATCAGGTGGATCCGGTGGTCGAGAAGGCGCTCGACCTGCTCTTGATCCTGCACGCCGATCACGAGCAGAACTGCTCGACCAGCACGGTGCGCTTGGTGGGCTCGTCGCACGCAAACCTGTTCGCCGCGATCTCCGCGGGCATCAACGCGCTCTGGGGACCGCGCCACGGCGGGGCCAACCAGGAAGTGATCGACATGCTCCAAAAGATCGAGGGCGAGGGCATCACCGCCAAGCAGTTCGTCGAGCGCGCCAAGAGCCGCGACGACACCTCGCGCCTAATGGGCTTCGGGCACCGCGTCTACAAGAACTTCGACCCGCGCGCGAAGATCATCAAGAAGGCGTGCTCGGACGTGCTCCAAAAAATGGGCGTGCACAGCCGGCTGCTCGAGATCGCGGTCGAGCTCGAAGAGTTGGCGCTGAAGGAAGAATATTTCGTCGAGCGCCGGCTCTACCCGAACGTCGATTTCTACTCGGGCGTGATCTACACGGCGATCGGCACGCCGGAGAAGCTGTTCACGGCGATGTTCGCGATCGGGCGCTTGCCCGGCTGGATCGCGCAGTGGCTCGAGATGCACGAGCACAAGCACAAAATCGGGCGGCCGCGGCAGATTTATCAGGGGCCGACGAAGAGGTCCATAGTGCCGCTGGAGAAGCGCTGACGGGAGCCCGGTGGTTGCGGGAGCGCATGGCCGGGGCTGCAGCTGACGACGCTGCGCGTCGCAGCTGAGCCTGGGGCGGGGCGGTTGTGGGCGCGGTAGTGCGCGCTTGAGTGATTACTCCTGCTACACGACCGCGCGCTGGAGCGGCGTGCGCGTGGCGCTAGGCCGCCGCGCTGCGGAGCGGCTGGTGCGCGATGCCGCGGCGCTCGGGCTCGGCGCGCTCGACCCGGAGGTCTTGCTCGCGGAGCTCGTGCGGCTGGGCTCGTATCGCTTCGGCACGGCGCAAGGGATCGTGCGGCTCGAAGCCCGGCGCGGCGCAGAGGGCGGCGCGCTCGAACTGATCGGCACAACGCGCGCGCTCGGGCCCGAGCCGCGCACATGGAACGCGATCTCGGCGTGGCACGAT
Source organism: Deltaproteobacteria bacterium (assembly GCA_031401135.1). Lineage (GTDB taxonomy): Bacteria > Myxococcota_A > UBA9160 > UBA9160 > UBA6930 > VGRF01. Next base: position 17,588 of record JANNRF010000119.1, read on the forward strand.
GGCCCGCACGCGGTCGCGCCGGGCGCGAAGCTCGCGCGTCCCGATGTCGAGGCGGCGCGCGAAGCCGCGCTGGCTGCGGGCGCGCAGGAGGCGCTGCTGTTCGACACACGCGGGCTGCTCGTGGAGGGCGCGCGCGCGAACGTCGTGCTGGTGCGCGAGGACGGCGCGCTGCTCACGCCCGCGCTCGCACTCGGCTGCGTGCGCGGCCTCGCCCTCGCTTTGCTGCGCGAGGCGCTGCCCGAAATCGCTGAGGCGGAGCTAACGCGCGCAGATCTCTCTCGCGCGCGCGAGCTGATCGCGGTGAACTCGGTGCGCGGCGCGAAGGCAATCGCGCGCCTCGATGCTGCGAGCATCGGCAGCGAGCCCGCGCCGGGCCCAGTGTGCGAGCGCCTCACTGCGATCCTGCGCGCCGCGGCCTGAGAAACGCAACACGGGGTCAGACCCTTTCTTGCGTTTCTCGGGCTAGCTTGCGCGCCTTCTTTCGGAGGCACGCGATGGATCTGCACGGCAGCGCCGCGATCGTTACCGGCGGCGGTTCGGGGCTCGGCGAGGCGACGGCGCGGGAGATCGTCGCGCGCGGTGGGCGCGTCACGATTCTCGATCTCGCGCGTTCCAAGGGCGCGGACGTCGCGAAGTCGCTGGGCGAGGCGGCGCAGTTCTGCGAAGCCGATGTCTCGAACGAACAGCAGGTGACGGCCGCGGTCGCGGCGACAGCCGCGAAGTTCGGCCTCGTGAACGTGGTGGTGAACTGCGCGGGCATCGGCACCGCGGGCAAGACCGTCGACAAGGAAGGCAAGCCCTTCGACCTCGGGCTGTTCCGCAAGACGATCGAGGTCAACCTGATCGGCACGTTCAACGTGATCCGGCTCGCGGCTGCGAAGATGCTGCAGAACGCCCCCAACGCGGGCGGCGAGCGCGGCGTGATCGTGAACACGGCCTCGGTCGCGGCCTTCGAGGGCCAGATCGGGCAGTGCGCGTACACAGCCTCGAAGGGCGGCGTGGTGGGCATGACGCTGCCGATCGCGCGGGATTTCGCTTCGGCCGGCATTCGCGTCTGCACAATCGCGCCGGGCCTCTTCCTAACACCCATGCTGATGGGCCTGCCCGAGCCGGCGCGCGCCTCGCTCGGCAAGCAGGTGCCGTTTCCGTCGCGGCTCGGGAACCCCGAGGAGTACGCGGCGTTGGCGTGCCACATCGCGGAGAACGCGATGCTGAACGGCGAAACGATCCGCCTCGACGGCGCGATTCGCATGGGCCCGCGCTAGGAACTGCCTTCCAACAACTGCCTCGATCCCGCGGCCGCAAGCCGCGCAAAGCGCGGCGCGCAGCGAGGCGCAGCCGAGCGAAGGAACCAAAATGCTTGGCCGCATGGCGATCACGCTACCCGCGCCGTTCGTCGATTCGCTGGGCTGCGTCGCGCTCGCGAAGCGGGCGGAATCCGAATGGGGCTATCCGGCGATCTGGATGGCGGAGACTGCGGGCCCCGATTCGTTCTCGCTCGCGGGCGCGATGGCGGTCTCCACGAGCACGATCGAGATCGGCACGGCGATCGTGGCGGTCTACAACCGCACGCCCGCGGTGCTCGCGATGAGCGCCGCGACGCTCGCGCAGCTCAGTAACAACCGCTTCATCCTCGGCCTCGGCTCTTCGTCTCACGCGATCATGGGCGAATGGAACGGCGTCGATTTCCGCGCGCCGCTCGGCCACGTGCGCGAATCCGTCGCGATCGTGCGGCAAGCGCTCTCGGGCGAGAAGACCGATTACGACGGCAAGCACTTCCACTCGCACGGGCTGCGCATCGGCGCGCGCGCGAGCAAGCCCGTGCGCGTCTACCTCGCCGCGCTGCGCGAGCAGATGTGCGAACTCGCCGGCGAAATCGGCGAGGGCTTGATCATCAACTTTCAGCCCGCGAGCGCGATGCCGCAGATTCTCGCCGCCTACCGGCGCGGCGCGGCCAAGGCCGGGCGCGACGGCTCGAAGGATGAAGTCGTGTGCCGCTTCCAGGTGTGTGTGACCGAGGACCGCGCCAAGGCGCGCGCGCTCGTGCGCATGGCCTTCGGCGGCTACCTGGCGGCGCCCGTCTACAACGCGTTCCTCGATTGGTGCGGTTTCCCGGAAGAAGCGAAAGCAATCGCCGAGGCGTTCGCGCGCCGCGACCGCGCGGCGGTCGCCACAGCCATTACGGACGAGATCGTCGACCGCATCGCGATCATCGGCACGGCCGACGAGTGCCGCGAGCAGATCGCCGGCTTCGTCGCCGCGGGCGTGACGACGCCCGTGCTCTCGCCGCTCGCGACCAGCGCCGCGGAGGCGCTGCGCGTGTACGAGACCTTCGCGCCGGCCAGGGCATGACGAGCGAGGCGGGCGATGTCGTCCTCACCGGCGGCACCGGCCTAATTGGCGGGCGCCTCGCCGAGCGGCTGCGCGCCGAAGGCCGCCCGTTGCGCTGGATCACGCGCAACGCCGCGCGCGTCCAGCTCACAGGCGCCGAGCGCGCGTTCTCGTGGAACGGCAGCAACGTGGAGCCGGCGTGGCTCGAGGGCGCGAGCGCGGTCGTTCACCTCGCGGGCGAGCCAGTCTTCGGCGGCGTGCCGACCGCCGCGCGCCGCGAGCGCATCTGGTCGAGCCGCGTCGATTCGACGCGCAGCATCGTCGACGCGCTCGCCGCGCTGCCTGCGGCCCAGCGCCCGGCGGTGTTGGTGTGCGCCTCGGCCGTCGGTTATTACGCCGACTGCGGCAATGAC
>JANNRF010000120.1:0-3393 GCA_031401135.1 Deltaproteobacteria bacterium
GAGACTTCGCTCGCGCAGCGCGCGTTCGACGCGGAGGGCCGCGTGCAACTCGCGCGCTTCGGGCGACTTGTTGTGGCGAACGTCTACTTCCCGAACGGCAACGGCAAGGACCGTGATAACTCGCGCGTGCCGTTCAAGCTGCGCTTCTACAAGCGCCTGTTCGAGCGGCTCGAGAAACTGCGCGCGGACGGCGCGCACGTGCTGGTGATGGGCGACTTCAACACCACGCACACCGATCTCGACCTCGCGCGCCCGAAAGAAAACCGCAAGACCAGCGGCTGCCTGCCGAACGAGCGGCGCGAACTCGCGCGCTGGCTCGCGGCGGGCTGGGTCGACACGTTCCGCGCCTTCGAGCCAGGCGCCGGTCATTATTCCTGGTGGAGCCAGCGCTTCGGCGTGCGCGCCAAGAATATTGGCTGGCGCATCGACTACGTGCTCGCGTCGCCCGAGGCGATGCCCTTCGTGCGCAGCGCGTTCATCCAGCCGAACGTGCGCGGCAGCGACCATGCGCCGGTGGGCGTGGACGTGGACGGCGGCATCTTCGGGGACGCCCCCTGACAAACGCGACGAACACCCCAGGGACGTTCCACGACGAAACTTCCGGGTAGCTCGCTGAGCCTCCGCCGCGCTCGAAACCCGTCGCCCGCAATTTTCGTCGTGGAGCGTCCCCGTCACGTTGGTTGCGGGCACGTGCGGCGCGGCGATCTCGCGGCCTACCGTGCCGCGATGGACCTCCCTCTCGCGCCTCAGTTCACGTACGGCGTCATCACCACTGTCACGAACGTCGATGACGCGCGCGCGACGGCGGAGCGCTGCGAGGCGCAAGGCTGGGATTCGCTTTGGGTCGGCGATCACGTCGCGTTCACCGTGCCGATCTACGACCCGCTGATTCAGCTCGGCATGCTCGGCGCGTTCTCGAAGAAGCTCCGGCTCGGCACCTCGGTCTACTTGTTACCGCTGCGCCACCCGGTGCCGGTCGCAAAACAGGTCGCCACGCTCGACCGCATGCTCGGCGGGCGGCTCGAGTTTGGCGTCGGCGTGGGTGGCGAGTTCAAGAACGAATATGCGGCTTGCGGCGTGCCGATCGGCGAGCGCGGAGCGCGGATGACGGAGAGCATCGAGCTGTTACGGAAGCTCTGGAGCGGCGAGAGCGTCACGCACGCGGGGCGCTTCTACCCGCTCGCGGATGTGCGCATGCTGCCGCCGCCCGCGCAGCGCGATCTCCCGATCTACTGCGGCGGGCGCAGTGACGGCGCGCTCGCACGCACGGGGCGGCTCGCGGATGGCTGGATCTCGTACGTGGTGACGGCGGAGCAGTACCGCGCTGGGCTCGAGAAGATCGCGGCCGAGGCTTCGCGCGCGAAGCGCTCCCTCGCGCGCTTTCACACCGGGCATCTGCTCTTCACGCTCGTCCGTAACAGCTTCGAAGATGCGCTGGATGGCGCGACCGAGCACCTCTCGCGCCGCTACGCGATGGATTTCCGCCGCGCCGCGCAGCGCTATGCCGCGCTGGGCAAGCCCGCCGACGTGGCGGCGCGTATCGCGGAACTGCACGGGGCTGGCGTGCGCAACATCATCGTCGACGTGGTCGGCCGGCCCGAGGAGCGCGAGGAACAGCTCGCGCGCTTCGCGTCCGAGGTCCGGCCCTTGTTAGGAGCTCGCGCGTGAAGACTTCGCTCTTCTACCTGCCTTCGATCGGGAGCCGCGCCGAGATCGAGGCGGGCTGCGCGGGCCTGCGACGCGACCTCTACTCGCAGATGCTGCGCGAGCTCAGCGAGCAGGCGCGGCTCGGTGATTGGCTCGGCTACGAGGGCATCTACTTCACCGAGCACCACTTCCACGTCGAAGGCGTCGAGATCTCGCAGAACCCGGTGCTGCTCGATCTCTTCATCGCGATGCAGACCCAGCGCATCCGCGTCGGCCAGCTCGGCATCGTGCTGCCCGCCGACAATCCGATTCGCGTGGCCGAAGACATCGCGATGCTCGACCACATGTCGGGCGGCCGCGCCTGCGCGGGGTTCGCGCGCGGTTATCAGCGCCGCTGGGTGGACGTGCTCGCGCAGCAGACGCACGGCATCCACGGCGCGCAGCCGCATCAGCACGACGCGATCGACGCCGCCAACCGCGAGGCGTTCGAAGAGTGTTATGGGCTGATCAAGCGGGCCTGGACCGAAGATCTGATTTCGCACGACGGCAAGACCTGGCGCGTGCCGCCGGGTAAGACACCCTGGACGCTCGAAGCCACGCAACGCTTCGGCGCGGGCGTGCGCGACGGCATCGTGCGGGAGATCGGCGTCGTGCCGAAGCCGCTGCAGCGCCCGCATCCGCCCATTTTTCAGCCGTTCGCTTCGAGCGAGCGCAGCATCCGCTGGTGCGCACAGGAAGGCATTACGGCGGTGCTGCCGCAGCTGCACCCGGTGCGCGAGAGCGCGCTGTTCGAGCTCTACGCCGAGGTTTCGGGGCGGCCGCTCGGCGACGGCATCGGCGTGCTGCGCGACGTAATCATCGCCGACACGGACGCAGAGGCGCACGCGCTCTGGCGCGATTCGGGGGCGTTCGTGGGAGCCGCCTGGTTCGCGCCGTTCGGCTTCGATCAAGGCATGGCGCACCCGACCACCGGCGCACTGCCAGACCTAATGGAAGACAGCATGATCCTGGTGGGCTCGCCCGACACCGTTTCGCGTCAGCTCGAGCGTCTGCTGAAGCGCCTCCCCGCGAAGTGGCTGTTCTCCTGGACGTACAACGGACTGATCCCGCACGCGAAGCTGATGCGCTCGATCGAGCGCTTCGCGACCGAGGTGCTGCCCCGCTTCGGCGGGCTCGCGTAACACGAGGAGGATCTGCGTGAAGAAGCGAGCCGTGGTCGCGGGCGTCGGCGAATCTACTTATTACGAACGCGGGCGCGCGACCGAGAGCGAGTTCCAGCTCGCCTGCATCGCGATACGCAACGCCGTCGCCGATGCCGGGCTCGAACTCGCCGAGATCGACGGCTTCGTCTCGTACATGGACATGCGCAACGACCCGATGCGGCTCGCGACCGCGCTCGGCTGCAAGCAGCTCACCTACACCGCGCAGCCCTGGGGCGGCGGCGGCAACGGCATGGGCTCGGCCGTAATGCTTGCGGATTCCGCGGTCTCGGGCGGCTACGCCAAACACGTCGTCGCGTTCCGCGCGCTCGCCCAGGGGCAGTTCGGCCGCTTCGGCCAGGCGCGCGGCACGGGCTACGCCGCGGGCAACGCCGCCTTCACAGCAACCTACGGCCTGCTCTCCCCCGCGCAGATCTGCGCGCTGCAAACCGCCGCGTTCCTGCACCGATACGGCATCTCGCAAGAGGCGCTCTGCGATGTCGCGATGGCCTCGTACCACCACGCGCAATCGAACCCGCGCGCGATC
>JANNRF010000121.1:0-2081 GCA_031401135.1 Deltaproteobacteria bacterium
CTCCCGCTACGCGGCAATCGCGTGCTGCAGGGGATCGACCTGAACGGCGACTTCGACTTCGACGACCCGGGCGAGGTCGCTCCGAACACTGCGATACCGGACACGATGCGCAGCTGGAATTCCGTCACGGGCAACATCCGCGCGGAGTTCCGCCCGACCGACTCGGCCTTGTTATACGTCGGCTTCGCGATCGGCGAGCGCCCCGGCGGCTTCAACTTCGTCGAGGGTTACACGGGCACACCCGGCTTCGACGCCGAGAAGATCAAGGCCTACGAAATCGGCGCGAAGACCACGATCGCCGATGAACTTGTCTTCAACGTCGCGGGCTTCTACTACGACTACGACAACAAGTTCATCACGCAGGTGGAGAACAACGTCGCGAGCACCGAGAACGGCAAGAAGGCGGAGGTGTTCGGCGTCGAGATCCAAGGGATATGGGTGCCGACAGAGCAGCTGCGTGTGAACGGCGCGATCGGCTGGCTCTCCGCCGAGTACGCCTCGGACTTCTTCAGCGAAGACAACAGCCTCGGCCCTGATAACCCGACGGGCTTCGATCCCGCGGGCCGACTCGGCGGCCGTCACCGTCCGTGTGCCGGCATAACGTGCGTCCCGTTGCCGCCGCCACCGCTGCCGGCCGACGGACCCTTCACGGAGGGCCCACGCTTCGCGGAGAACCTCAACGGCAACCCGCTCAACCGCTCGCCTGACTGGACCGTTTCGCTCGGCGCCGAGTACGCGATCGACCTCGGCGCGAACGGCCTGCTCACGCCGCGGCTCGACTTCGCGTGGCGTGATGAGGTCTATCACCGCCAGTACAAGAACCCGCTCGACCGCCAGGCGGCGTACACGAGGACGGACGTGTCGATGCGCTGGGAACGGGAGGCGGGGGCAGGGCTCTGGGGCGAGGTGTACGTGGACAACGTCGAAGACCGGCAGAACGTGAAGACCAACCTCGAGAGCGCCACCACGCACCGCACCTTCTGGCTCGCCGCGCCGCGCACGTTCGGCGCGCGCGTCGGGTACACGTGGGCGGGGGATCAGTCGCCGTTCTGAGGCCGAGCTTGGTCGCGCTGGCGCTGTGCCTCGCTTGTGGAGGCGCAGCTCCGGCGCCGCGCTCGCCCCTAATAGCTGCGGCTGCGCCAGCGCACGGCGCGTGCGCTTGGTTCGGAGATGCGCGCGGCGAGATGCTCTACTTCGGCGTCAGCGCGTTCTGGCGCGCGTTGCGTGCAGCCGGCGGCGACGCGACCGCGGAGCTTCGCGCCGGCGCGCCGCGCGAACTCGGGCGCTTCGATCTCGCGCGTGGCCGCATGCTGCCCGCGCTCGCGATCGGGCCGCCGGAAGCAAAGAGCGGCGTCTGGGACGTACTCGCACACCCTAATGGCTGGGTTTACTTCACGACGTTCTTCGAGCACGCGGGCCGAGTGGATCCGGCGAGCGGTCGCGTTGAGTGGTTTACCAGCGCGGGTGCGGGGCTGAACGAACTCGCACTCGGGCCGCGCGGCAACGTGCTCGCGACTCGTTATGGCCGCGACGGCGGGAGCGGCGCTGTCGTAGTGCTCGACGAGCGCGGCGTGCTGCTCGCGGAGCACGCGCTCGTGGCGGACGCCGGGATGGTCGCGGCCGCGAAGAGCCTCGCGTACGACCCTGTGCGCGACGCGGTCTGGGTGAACACGGATCTGCTTCCCGCCGCGGGCGGCGCGCCCGGCCACGACGCCCGCGTGCTCGCGTTCGCCGATGGCCGCGAACTCGCGCGTTGGTCCGCGCCGGAACTTCAGTTCATGGCCTTCTCCGCGGACGGCACGGGCTTCCTACTGGAGCGCAGCGAAGAACTTCTGCGGCTTCGCGTCTTGCCACGACGCACCGAAGCGCAGCCCCAATGGGCCGGGCGCCTAATCCCCCTCGACGACGCATTCCCCGCGCTCGACTTCGCACAGGATTTGAAGCTCGCACCGGACGGCAGCGCGATCGTCACGCGCTGGAGCGGCCGCGTGCACGTCATCTCGCCGGATCGCGAGGTGCGAGACCTGAACTTCCCGCGGCGCGAAGACGGCCTCTACTACAGCGCCGTGCAGCGCGGGCGC
>JANNRF010000122.1:0-24285 GCA_031401135.1 Deltaproteobacteria bacterium
GTCTACATCACCGCGAAGCGCAACGAGCTTGCGGCTGCGAACGCGGCAGCAGATGCAGCCAAGGCCGCCGCCCCGGCGGCCGCCGCGACGCCGCCTGCGGCGTCGCGCACAGCGGCGAGTCGTTAGGTGAAACTGCCCGCGTTACCGCCGGCCGATTCGGTCGACCTCTCCGACATCGAGTTCTGGAATCGCCCGACTGCGCAGCGCGAGGCCGCGTTCGCGTCGCTGCGCAAGCACAAGCCGATCTCCTTCCACAAGGAGTTCGAGCCGCCGCCGGGCATGCCGCTGCCGCGCGGCCCCGGTTATTGGGCGCTCGCCAAGCACGCCGACATTCTCGAGGTGAGCCGCACGCCGGAAGTGTTCTGCTCGGGCAAGGGCACGAACATCATGGACTTGCCCGAGGCGTTCACCGAGTTCTTCGGCTCGATGATCAACATGGACGACCCGCGTCACGGCCGGCTCCGAAGAATCGTCTCGCGCGGCTTCACCCCGCGCGCGCTCGGGCGCCTCGAACCGATCGTGCAGAAGCGCGCGCAGCAAACCATCGATCGCGTGATCGACCGCGGCGCCTGCGACTTTGTCACCGACATCGCCGCGCCGCTCCCGCTCGAACTGGTGTGCGACCTAATGGGCATACCCGAGAGCGAGACGCAGGCCGTCTTCGCACACACCAACACGATCCTTGGCCTCGGCGACCCCGAGTACGTGAAGCCCGGCACGAGCCCGATCGTCGCCGCGCTCACCTCCGGCAAAGCGCTTGCGGACCTGATGAACGACCTCGCCAAGCACAAAGCCGGCAAGGGCGGCGACGACCTAACGACCGCGCTGCTCGACGCCGAGCTCGACGGCGAGACGCTCACCCAGCCCGAGCTCGCCTCGTTCTTCGTGCTGCTCGTGGTCGCCGGCAACGAGACCACGCGCAACGCCATCTCCCACGGCATGCGCGCGCTCTGCGATTTCCCCGAGCAGCGCGCGAAGTGGGCCGCGAACTTCGAGGGCCTCGCCGACAGCGCCGTCGAGGAGATCGTGCGCTGGGCCTCGCCCGTGATCCACTTCCGCCGCACTGCGCTGCACGACCATGTGCTCTCCGGGCAACCGATCAAGGCCGGCGAGAAAGTCGTGATGTGGTACGGCAGCGGCAACCGCGACGAAGACAAGTTCGCGCGCCCGTATCAGCTGGACCTAACACGCGACCCGAACGAGCACGTCGGCTTCGGCGGCCCCGGCCCGCACTTCTGCTTAGGCGCCCAGCTCGCCCGCCGCGAAATGCGCGTGATGTTCCGCGAGCTGTTCCGGCGAATGCCCGATCTCGAGATCACCGGCGAGCCGGAGATGCTGCGCAGCAACTTCATTCATGGCATCAAGCACATGCCGTGCGCGTGGGGGAAGCGAGCGAATTAGTGGCGACCCACTCGAGCCGTCAGCGGATCACTCCGATCCGGCGCCGTTGGCCGACCGCCGCGCGCCGCGTGCTGGTCGTGTCGATCCTGGTTGCGATTGCCGGTGTGGCGCGGGCTCAGGGGAATTCGGGGAAGACGCTCGTCGTGGGCAGCGAGGAAGACTACCCGCCGTTCGCCATCGGGCAGACCGACGAATCGGCGGGTGGGTTCACCGTCGACCTATGGAAGACAGTGGCAGCGGAGCAAGGGCTGCAATTCGCGCTTCGGGTGCGGCCGTTCCGGCAGATTCTCGACGAGTTCAAAGCCGGCAAGATCGACGTGCTGATCAATCTCGCGCAGTCGGACGAACGCCGCGGTTTCGCGGATTTCTCGGTGCCGCACGTGATCGTGCATGGCGCGATCTTCGTGCGTGCAGGCGAGACGAACATCGACGCGGAGGCGGACCTCGCGGGCAAGTCGGTCATCGTGATCAGTGCCGATTTGGCGCACGACTACGCGGTTTCCAAAGGCTGGGCGCCGCGGCTGGTGCTGGTCGATAACGCCGCGGACGGACTGAAGCTCCTCGCGTCCGGCCAGCATGACGCGATGTTGCTCAGCAAGCTTGCCGGGTTGCAGACGCTGCAGGGGCTGAGGATTCGCAACGTCGAGGCACTGGCTGCAAGGGCGGGGTTCTCGCAGAAGTTTGCCTTCGCGGTGCAGAAGGGGAACGCCGAGCTGCTTGCGCAGGTCAACGAAGGGCTCGCCGTCGCCAAGTCCTCGGGTGCCTACGACAGCTTGTACGAGAAATGGTTCGGCGTGTTCGAGGTGCGACAAGTGCGCCTTCGGCACTTACTGAAATACCTCGGGCCCATCGCGATCGCTCTGCTGATTGCAACGGCTGTGTTCCTGGTGAGGCAGCATGAGCGTCGCAAAGGCGAGCAGCGGCTGCGCGAGAGCGAGGAGCGGCTGCGGCTGGCCATGTCCGCCGCCCAACAGGGGCTTTACGATCTCAACGTCCAGACCGGCGAATGCATCGTCAGCCCGGACTACGCGACGATGCTCGGCTACGACCCGGCTGAGTTCCACGAAACCAATGCCGCCTGGCGCGAGCGCTTGCATCCCGACGATCGCGAGACGTGTTTCGCAGCCTACTCGGATTACGTGGCCGGCCGTCGAAGTGAGTACCGCGTCGAATTCCGCCAGCGCACGAGGGACGGGAGCTGGATCTGGGTTCTGTCGCTGGGCAGCCTGACCGCGCGCTCGGCAGATGGACAGCCGCTCCGCATGTTGGGCACTCATACCGACATCACCAAGCGCAAACTGGCGGAGGATGCGCTGGAGCACAGCGAGGAACGCTTTCGCACTCTGACCGAAAGCGCCCCGATCCTCATCTATCTCACCGATGACAAAGGAGACTGCATCTACGTCAATCGGCGCTGGTGCGAAGCGGCGGGGATGACACCGGCAGAGGCGGCGGGGAAGGGCTGGTTGAACGGCTTGCACGAGGACGACCGGGCGACGATCGGTGAACAATGGACGAAAGCTGTGCAGAGCGGGGGCGCGTGGGGTTTTGAGTATCGCTTCAAGACTCCGGCGGGCGCCGTGACCTGGGTCTACGGAACGGCAGCGCCGATCCGGGCCGCGAACGGAACCGTCGTTGGATTTGTAGGAACGAATACGGACATCACCGATCGCCGGCAGGCCGCGATCGAACGCGAGCAGTTCGACCGGAAAATGCAGGAGACGCAAAAGCTAGAGAGCCTCGGCGTGCTCGCCGGCGGCATCGCGCACGATTTCAACAACCTGCTGACCAGCATCCTTGGCAATGCCAGCATCGCGTCCCTCGAGCTGCCGCCGGGCTCTCCCGTGCACGATTCCATCGAGCAGATCAACGAGGCGTCCCTGCGCGCGGCGGATCTTTGCAAGCAGATGCTTGCCTACTCGGGACGCGGGCGTTTCATGGCGCAGAAGCTCGACCTCGGAGAGCTCGTCGAGCAGACCGCGCAAATGCTTCAGATTTCGATCAGCAAGAAGGCGGTGCTCCGGTTTCGCATCGAGAAAGGGCTCCCGCCGATCGAAGTGGACGCGACGCAGATCCGGCAGGTCATCATGAATCTCGTCATCAACGCCTCCGAGGCCATCGGCGACACGAGCGGCGTCATCAGCCTTTCCACGGGCCTGACGCGCGTGGATCACAGCTACCTCCACGGCACCCTAATGGATCCCGACTTGCCGGAGGGCGACTGCGTTTGTCTCGAAGTCTCCGACAGCGGTTGCGGCATGAGCGTGGAGACACGGGCGCGGATGTTCGATCCGTTCTTCACCACGAAATTCACCGGACGCGGGCTCGGGCTCGCGGCGGTGCTCGGCATCGTGCGCGGCCACAAGGGCGCGATCAAGGTGTATTCAGAACTGGGCCGCGGGACGACGTTCAAGCTGCTCTTTCCGGCGGCGGCCGGCGCGAGCGATACGGCCCCGACGCGTTCGGCTCGCGGCACGTCGTGGCAGGGCAAGGGGACGGTGCTCGTCGTCGATGACGTGGAGAGCATGCGGAGCACGGTCGCGCGGATGATGCGGGTCATCGGATTCGATCCCGTGCTGGCCGCCGACGGGCGGGAAGCGGTCGAAGTCTTCCGCGCCCAGCCCGAGAGGTTCGATCTCGTGCTGCTCGACCTCACCATGCCGCACATGGACGGCGAGCAGACATTCACCGAACTGCGCCGGCTGCGCCCCGACGCGCGCGTGGTGCTGATGAGCGGATTCAACGCGCACGAAGCGTTGCTGCGTTTCCCAGACAGAGGACTCGCAGGCTTCCTGCAGAAGCCCTTCACCATCGCCTCCCTGAGCGCAACGATGAGGGAAGTGCTGGACGGAGACGGGACGGCGTAACGCGAAGCGATCTGGATGATGCGAAGCCGGTGGTCGGAGAGTGGTTGGAGAACGCGGAGCAGATTGACGCGCGGCGGGCACCGCTAGGCCCAGATCGGTTGGCGCATGCGCGTTCGCGTGACGACGTGAACCGCGCGGCACGAATCGACAACGCTGTGCGTCGACGAAGCAACGTGCGGGGGGCTACGAATGACCGGCGACGGCAGGCATCTGTGAGCGGCTCGGTTACCCGCGAGCGCTTGCTCGATGCAATCGCGTCGACGTTCGCGCCTCGCCCCTGGGCGCTCGCGCTCTCGGAGGCCGGCTCCGCAGCATTCGGGCGTGTCGATGCGTGGAGCGACCTGGATCTCGAGCTCGTCGTCGAGGATGGACGCGAAGCCGAGGCGATCGTTGTACTCGACGCCGCGCTCGCAGCGCTTTCGCCGATCGAGTTGCGCTGGGAAGCGCCGCCCGCCGCTGGCTTTCGCTACAAGCAAGCCTTCTACCGCTTGCGCGACGCTGGTGAGTTCCTGCTCGTGGACTTCGAGGTTTGGCCGCGCAGCCACGCGAACGCGTCCGGCGAGCGCGAGCGCCACGGCGAGCGGCAGGTGCTGTTTGACAAGCACGGCGTCGCGGCGCCGCCGCTGTTCGACCGGCGCGCCCACGCGGAACACATCCGCGAACGCCTCGCGACCCTGCGCGTGACGTTCCCGATGTTCCAATCGCTCGTCACGAAGGAGCTCGCGCGCGGCAACGCGATCGACGCGCACGCTTTCTACGTGAGCCACACGCTGAACCCACTGATTACGCTGCTGCGCATCCGCCACTGCCCGGACCGCTTCGATTTCGGCGCGCGCTACCTCGGCTACGACTTGCCGCGCGCGCTCGCCGACGAGTTGCGCACGCTCTGGTACGTGGCGTCGCCGGAGGATCTCGCGGCCAAACGCGCGCGGGCAGAGGAGATGTTCGCGGCGACGCTCGCGGAGATCGCTGCCGGCAACCCGCAAAACGGGGAGCGCTGATTCAACGCGCGGCCGGCGCCGGGCTCTCGACAGTCTCGCGCTCGCCCCTGAGCATCGTGCGCCATCGCTCACTGCCTGCTCGGAGGCGCGCTTGATTCCGCTGCACTTCGCCATCGTCGCGTTCGTCGGCTCGCTCGAGTGCAGAGAACGATCACACGGTGCGAGCGGCACTGGCAGGCTTTTCCTTCGCTGCCACCGCAAGTTCCTTTTCGAGCGCTGCAGCCAGTTGCTTGTACTCGTCGTGGAGCCTCGCCGTAATTGCTCGAGAGCCGCCGCCTTTGCCGCCGCCATCATGCGCGAACGCAAGCGCGGCTTTCTCCTGCGCGGCCGCCTCCTTCTTGATCGCGGCGATTCGCGCCTTGATGCTGTCCTCCACTTCTTTGATCGACTTCTTCTGTGCGGTTTCGAGCTTGGCCAAGTAGACGCTTCGGGCCGTTTGGAGTAGTCCACCAGCACCATGTTCGCTGCGTAGGCCGCAGCCAGCTTGGCGTTGTTTTCACGGACGAGTTTTTCGAGCGTCTCCTTCTTGTACGTCGAGAGTTTTGGTTTCATCCGGGCGATGTCGCCGCGGACGGTCGCGATGCGCCCCGCGGTGTCGTTGACCATCTTCTTCGCAGCCGTCTGTTCGGGGCTCGAATCCCAGGGCGTGAATAGGGGCACTTGAGGACCCTCGTGTCGGGAACCTGCTTCCTGGCGCACCAACGGCTGGGCACCGGTCCGCATGCGTGCTCAGGCATTATTGCGCGAGCAGCACTCGCATTTCATCCGGGTTCTTGGCTGCGCCGCGGCGGGGCAGGCGCGAGTCCCGTTGAGCGAGGTTTGACTGCGAGGCGTTCCGCGTCCGCCGATCGCCCTCGACAGCCTCGCGCTCTCCCCCGAGCATGGCGCGCCATTACTCACTGCCGGCCCGGAGGCACGCTTGATTCCGCTGCACTTCGCCATCGTCGCGTTCGTCGTCTCGCTCACTTCGCTGCACATCGGCGCGCACTACGCCGCGCACGGCGTCGTGAACGCGGCGCAGGCAGTCCTCGCTTGCTTCCTCGTGGTCAACCTGATGGTCAACCTGTGGGAGTTCGTGCTCCACGGGCAGATCGATCAGATCCATCGCGAGTGGGACGCGGCGCGGATCGTGAAGAAGGGCAGCGAGGCGGAGCACGCGGCCGCGTACTTCACGTCGAGCGTGCCGTTCTCGAAGCTCTTCTCGCCGCGCACCTGGACGGGCGTGTGGTCGAGCTACGCGCTCTATGACCGCGGCTACGCGGATCGCCGCGCGTTCGGCTGGAACATCGACGTCGGCAACGCCTGGTCGACCCTGATCCCCGCGCTGATCTTCGCCTGGGGCATGACCTACGAGCTGATGCCCGCGCGCTGGCTCGGCACACTTGGCATCGCGGTGTTCTGGCAGATGTTCTACGGCACGGCCGTCTATTTCTTCCAGTTCTTCAATAACAAGAACCACGTCGGTCACTCGCGCGCCTCGATCCTCGCGGTGGTGGGCGCCACGAACGTGCTCTGGTTCGTGTTCCCGCTTTGGGCGATCTGGCTGTGCGTTCGCCTGATCGACACGAACTCGTACGCGATTTTCCGGTAGCCGGTGAAGCTCGTAATCCCCGGCGGTAGCGGTCACGTCGGCGGCGTGGTGGCGCGCGCCTTCGCGCGAGACGGCCACGAAGTCGTCGTGCTGAGCCGCGCGCCAGAGGCCGCGCCGTGGCGCACTGCTGCATGGGACGGGCGCACGCTCGGCGGCTGGGCGCGCGAGTTCGAGGATGCGGACGCCGTGCTGAACCTCGCGGGCGCGAGCGTCGATTGCCGGTACACGCCCGCGAACCGCGCGCGCATCCTCGATTCGCGGCTCGCATCGACGCGCGTCGTGGGCGAGGCGATCGCGCAGTGCGCGCAGCCGCCGCGCGTGTGGCTGCAAGCGAGCACCGCCACGATCTACGCGCACACGCTCGGCGCGCCTAATGACGAGAACGGCGCGCTCGGCGGCAGTGAAGCGGACGCGCCCGACACTTGGCGGTTCAGCATCGAGGTCGCGACGCGCTGGGAGCGCGCGCTCGCGGAGGCTGCCACGCCGCGCACGCGCAAAGTCGCGCTGCGCAGCGCAATGACGATGTCGTCGACGCCAGGCGGCGTGTTCGCAACGCTCTCACGGCTCGCGCGCCTCGGCCTCGGCGGCCCCGTCGCAGGCGGCCGCCAGTTCGTGAGCTGGCTTCACCAAGACGATTTTCTCGCCGCGCTGAACTTCCTGATCGCTCACGAAGAGATCGCGGGTGCGGTCAACCTCGCATCGCCAAACCCGCTGCCCTACGCGGAGTTCATGCGAGCGCTGCGCCGCGCCTGGGGTATGCCGCTCGGGCTGCCCGCTACGGCATGGATGCTCGAGATCGCGGCATTTGTGCTGCGCACCGAATCCGAGCTGGTGCTGAAAAGCCGGCGCGTGGTGCCGGGTCGCTTGCTACAAGCCGGCTTCGTGTTCAAGCACGCGGAGTGGGCGAGTGCGGCAACGGATCTGGTCGCACGCTCTCGCGCGAGCGGCGAGTGAGCGCCCCAACAAGCGCAATGCCAAGCGCTCAAAGAGGACGGATCGCATGAAGCTCAAGGTTTTTCTCGACGTCGCGCTCGCAGGGATGCTTTTCGGCGTCTCGTTTGGCGCGATCGCCGAGCCGGCTGAGCCTGACGCTCAAGACGCCACCGCCGCGCGCACGCTGCAAGCCCGCGACGTCTTCGATCTCGAGTTCGCGGCGGATCCGCAGATCTCGCCCGATGGCCGGCACATCGTCTACGTGCGCTCGAGTTTCGACATCCTCAGCGATCAGCCGCGCAGCAACCTGTGGGCGATCGACGCCGACGGCGCGAACCACCGGCCGCTGCGCTCGGATCGCCAGCGCCATGGCTCGCCGCGCTGGTCACCCGACGGCACGCGCATCGCATACGTCTCTGGCGCGGAGGGCTCGCCGCAACTGTTCGTGCGCTGGATGGACTCGGGGCAGACGGCACTGATTACGGATCTCACGGAGGGGCCCGGCGACCTCACCTGGTCGCCCGACGGCCGCTGGCTCGCGTTCACGATGTTCGTGCCGAAGGCGAAGGAGCCGCTCGCCGCGCCGCCGCCCGCGCCGGAAGGCGCGAAGTGGGCGCCGCCGTTCACGGTGATCGACACCGTCACCTACCGCATCGACGGCGCGGGCTATCTCGAATCCGGCTTCACGCACGTGTTCATCGTGCCGGCAGACGGCGGCGCCTCGCGGCAACTCACGCGCGGCGATTTCAACGACGCGGGCCCGCTCTCGTTCAGCCCCGATGGCCGCACGCTGCTGTTATCAGGCAGCCGCGCCGCTGACTGGGAGTTCGACGCCGTCGAAAGCGAGGTGTTCGCGGTCGACGTCGCGAGCGGCGCTCTCGCGGCGCTCACCACGCGCAACGGGCCCGATTTCAACCCCGTGTTCTCGCCCGACGGCAAGCGCATCGCCTACCTCGGCTTCGACGACCGCGAGCAGAGTTATCAAACGACGCGGCTCTATCTGATGAACGCCGATGGCTCGGAGCCGCGTGAAGTGAGCGCGCGCTTCGCGGAGGACGTGCAGGATCCGCGCTGGGCGGCGGACGGGCGCAGCCTCTACTTCATGTACGACGAACGCGGCGTGCGGAAGATCGCGAACATCGCGCTCGACGGGCGCGTGCGCGCGGTAGCGAGCGCGCTCGGGGGGACGGACCTCGGTCGCCCGTACACGAGCGGCAGCTACAGCCCCTCGCGCAGCGGCGCGCTCGCGTTCACCGTCAACTCGCCGACGCGGCCTGCGGACATCGCCGTCATGAGCGGCGGCGCCGCGCGCACGCTCACGCAGCTCAACGAAGACGTGCTCGCGCACAAGCAGCTCGGCGCGGTGGAGGAGCTCAACTGGCAGTCGTCCCACGATGGCCGCGAAATCCAGGGCTGGCTCGTGACGCCGCCGGACTTCGACGCGGCGAAGAAGTACCCGCTGATCCTCGAGATCCACGGCGGCCCGCACGCGGCCTACGGCCCTAACTACTCGACCGAACTCCAGCGCTACGCCGCGGCGGGCTACGTCGTGCTCTACGCGAACCCGCGCGGCAGCACGAGCTACGGCGAGGCGTTCGCGAATGCAATCCACCACGCCTTCCCGGGGCACGACTACGACGACCTGATGACAGGGGTCGACGCCGCGATCGAGAGAGGCTTCATCGACGAGCAGAACCTGTTCGTCACGGGCGGCTCGGGCGGCGGCATTCTCACCGCCTGGATCGTCGGCAAGACCCAGCGCTTCCGCGCCGCCGTCTCCGCCAAGCCGATCATCAACTGGACGAGCTTCGCGCTCACCTCGGATTTCACGACCTTCTTTCACCGCTACTGGTTTGCCTCGCGGCCCTGGGAGAATCGCGACGAGTACTGGCGCCGTTCGCCGCTCTCGCTCGCGGGCAAAGTCACCACGCCGACGATGCTGATGACCGGCGAGCTCGACTACCGCACGCCGATCTCCGAGGCCGAGCAGTTCTATCAGGTGCTGAAGCTGCGCAAGGTGGACACGCTGCTGGTGCGCGTGCCCGAGGCGTCCCACGAACTGGTGGGCCGGCCCTCGCAGCTGATCGCGAAGACCGACCACATCGTCGCGTGGTTCGAGAAGTATCGAACGAAGCCGAAGGAAGTGCCGGAATGAGGAAGCTCGCGAGCCGAACTGCGCCCCTCGCGCTCGAGGCGCTAGCGATCGCCCTGGCCGCGCTGCTCGCGCTTGCGTGCGTGAGCGACGCGCGCGACGACATGGCGGAAGCCCGCACGCGTTACGAGCAGTGCGTCACTGCCACGAGCGAGGCGAAGTGCAGCGCAGAGAAGGAGCGCATGCTCGCGACTGAGCGCGCTTATCAGGAAAACGCGCAGCGCGCTTGGGGCTGCGACCCGGCACAGCCTGATTGCCCGCCTAAGCGCTGAGCAAGCGGCGCTTCGCCGCGCGCAGCGAGCCGCAGGCGAGCGAAGATCGAACAGTGGCTTCCGCGCTGGCTGCGCCTCGATGCCCGCGTGTTCGCGGCGCCTCTCACCAGCAAGCGGCGCTTCGCCGCGCGCAGCGAGCCGCAGGCGAGCGAAGATCGAACAGAGGCTTCCGCGCTGGCTGCGCCTCGATGCCCGCATGTTCGCGGCGCCTCTCGCCAGCAAGCGGCGCTTCGCCGCGCAGGCCCGCCTAGTCCCCGCGCACCCAGCCCGGCGGCACGTCGCCGCGATGCGCGTTCTCGTCGAGCGTCTCGCGGTCGGCGTGCGCGTCAGCGAGTTCCTTACGCGTTTTCACGCAGGCCTCAGCCTCGGCCAACTCGGCGGCCCGCTTCCGGCTGCCGTCACCCGGCGAGAGGTTGATGTGGTCTCCCTCACAGCGTTTCGCCTCGGGTTCGAGCGCGGTGATCAGCGCGTCGAGGCGCTCCGCCTCTGCGCGCCACTGCGCTTCGGTCAAGCCTGCGATGGCTGCGGGTTCCGCTGGCGCCGCGGTGGCGGCTGGTGTCTGCGCAGGCGCCGCAGGCGCAGCAGGCGCCACTTGTTGGGGAGCGCCCGCATTTTCACCCTTCGTGATGCGCACGCCGGCCCGGTATTGCGCGGGGACCAGCTCGAACACGTCCGTGTAGTGAGCGCTCCCGTCGTCCGCGGTCCACTCGTAGATGTCAGCGGAGGCGGGCGCCCCGCAAAGCGCGGCGAAACCACACGCAAGAGCGAGCCAGCGGATTTCGCGGTGCGCGTTCACGGCTCGCGCATCCAGCCCGGCGGAACCCCGGCGCGGTGCGCGCGTTCCTCCAGATTCTCGAGCTGCGAACGCTCGAGTGCGAGGTCGCGGCGCGTGCCATCGCAGGCCTCGGCCTCAGCCTGCTCCGCGCGATACTTGCGGCCGCCATCACCGGCGGACCAGTCGAAGCGCTCATCTTCGCAGCCCTCGGCGATCGGCTCGAGCACTGCGATGCGCGCGCGATGCCGCTGCGCCTGCTCGCGCCACTGCGCCTCGCTCTTGCCTTCGACTCGTTCCTCCGCAGCTGGCGCCGGCGACGCGGGCGAGGCCGTGCGGATCGCGCCGCTGCTCGGCGCGCTGCGTGCGCTGCGCAGGTTTGGCGCGCTCGACCGGATGCGTTGCAGCGAGCCCTTGCCCGAGTTCGCCGCGGCTCGCGCGAGGTCCCGCTGGCCCGGCGGCACCTGATTGATGTCGCTCGTGTAGTGGACTGCGCCGTTCTTGTCGGTCCACTTGAAGACTTCGCCGAGCATTGGAGCGGCGAGAACCACGAGCACCACACCGAGCAGAGCGCCTCGAACGCCGGACGCAGCCATCGCGGGTCTCCTCTGGCACTCGCGTCGGCCACCCTCGCGAGCATCTTTACGGCGCGTGGCGCGATTTTGGTGCTCGCGCGAAGTCAAGCCGCGGCGGCTCGAAGCCGAAGCGGGCAGGGTCGGAGGTTCCACCGTGCAATCTCGCCGTTCGCTTCTCAGCTTGATTCCGCTCGCGCTCTTCACCGTCTTCGCCGCGAACTGCGCATCGCGCAGCCCCGCGGAGTACGTGCCTCCGAGCCTCGACCTCGCGCGCTACTCGACGCTCGGCATCGTCGAGTTCGGCGGGCGCGGCGCCAAGGGCCTCGGCGAGCCGGCAACGCGCGAGTTCATCGCGGCCGTGCATGCCGCGCAGCCCGGCACGCCACTCCTCGAACTCGGCTCCTTCGCGAAAGCCTTCCCCGGCGCCAGCCGCGACTCGCTCGATCCCGAAGCCGTGCGCGCCCTCGCCGCGCGCGCCCATGTCGACGTGATCGTGCTCGGCGAGGTGATCGAGGAGAAGGCCTCTCCGCGCATCTCGATCAACCCGGAGTACGGCACTGCCTCGGCCTCCGCGAAGCTCACCACCTCGCTCACCGTGCGCATCCTCGACGGCGCCAGCGGCGCCACGGTGTGGAGCGCGTCCTCGCGGCGCAACATCTCGCTCGCGGGAATCGACCTAACGACTCTCGGCGTGCGCCGCGTCGGCGCGACTCCCGCAGAGGAAGCGCGCGCTCTCCTGATCCGCGACCTCGTGAGCGACGTGACCTTCGATCTGCGCCCGCGCTGGGTGCAGCGCTAGGCAAGCGGCGCGAGCCGCGCGCAGCGAGGCGAAGCCGAGCGGAGATCGAACAGTGGCCTCCGCGCCAGCTGCGCCTCGACTCAGGGCCGCATGAACTCGAAATCGGCGTCGGGGTCGAGCCCGCGCGCGGCGAACTCGAGTTCCGCCGCGATATCCGGCCACGCGCGATCGCGCTTCCAGATCGCGACTACTTCTTCGAGCGCGAGTCGCCCGATCACGTCGGGCGGCGCTCCGTGGGCCTCGGCCTCGCGCAGCAGCGCCTCGAAATGCCGCTTCACCAATGCTCGCTCGTCGCTCACGTCGCCCTCCTTGGCGCTGTGCACGAGCAAGGATCGAGCCCGGGCGAAAAGGCGGAGTCGGGCCGCCAGTGCGACTCGAAACGAGGCGGAGCGGTGCAGCAGCGCGCTCGGCCGGGGCGGCGCGCCTCGCGGGCGGCGGATCGAGAAGCGCGTGCGCGTCCGCTTCGCGTCCGGGGCTACCGCGCTGACTTCGCTCGGCTCACGCGAGCCCAGGGCTCGCGTGGCCTCGCTGCGCGCGGCGAAGCGCCGCTTGCTGAGTACCGGCGTCGCGGGGATGCGAACGCCGAGGCGCAGCAAGCACCGAGGCCACTGTTCGATCTCCGCTCGGCTCACGCGAGCCCAGGGCTCGCGTGGCCTCGCTGCGCGCGGCGAAGCGCCGCTTGCTACGCCGCCTCGACGCGAATCACGATCTCGCTCGCACTCGGGCGCGCGCTCACGACTCGCGGCATGCGCCCGCACGTGAGCTCGCCATACAGCTCGAGGAACCCCTCGGCGGTATGGAGCGCGGCGTTCGGGTAATCCGCCGCTTCGCAGACGCGAATCTCGAAGCTGCCGCCCGCGAGTTCGCGCGCGTCCCACTTCATGAAGTCGTAAAGCAGGCGCGGGATTCCAATCACGATCTCCACGCCCTTCAAATCGAGCGCGCCCGAGGCCATCGCGAGACCCTGATAAGCCCCGCCGAGCAGCCGCTTCGCCGCCTGGCGCCCGCGCCTCCGCAGGTACGCGACAGGATCGTCGCCGCCCTCGACGCGCGCGAGCAGCTCGAGCAGGCGCCCATACGTCGCCATCGGCATCCAGCTGCCGGGTGTTACGAACGCGTCGAGGCAGCCGCGGTCCTTGTCGCTCAGCCCGTCACCGACTTCGTCGAGGTCGATGCGGCCTTCGTCGATCAGCCGCAGCACATCCGATTGCGCGGATTGGAACGCGGAGCCCTTCACGGATGCCGGCATGTGTGTCGCCTCGTTCGCGATGGGTGCAGCCATCGGCGAACACCGCCCCGGGCTTGATCTGGCGCCCGCGGCCGCACCCGGAAACGGTTTTCGTTTCCAACTCGACGCGACCCCGATTGCAGGCGGCGCTTGGCCGCGCGCAGCGAGGCGAAGCCGAGCGAAGATCGAACAGTGGCCTCCGCGTGAGCCGCGCCTCTGCGTTGGCGTCTCCGGGACGCGGGTGGCTAGGGTGCCGCGATGCCGATCGACCACGCCGCACGCCGCCGCGCCGCCTGGATTTCGCTCGTTGTCGGCAGCGCGATCTTCCTCGGCAAGATCGCGACCTGGCAGCTGACCGGCTCGGTCGCGGTGCTCTCGGACGCGCTCGAATCCACCGTGAACATCGCCGCCGCGGGCATGCTCGTGTTCAGCATGCTGGTCGCCTCGCGGCCCGCCGACCGCGATCACCCCTACGGCCACGGCAAGGTCGAGTTCCTGTCCGCAGGCATCGAGGGCGCGATGATCGTGGTCGCTGCGGTGCTGATCGCGATCGAGGCGATCGGGCAACTGATCAAGGGCGGCGCGCCGCACAATCTCGGCTTTGGCCTCGTCGCTCTCGGCGCGCTCTCGCTTGGTAACGCCGCGCTCGGCTTCTATTTGCTGCGCACGGGCCGCGCTGCGCACTCGATGGCGCTGATCGCGGACGGCAAGCACGTGATCGCGGACGTCTGGACGAGCGCGGGCGTGCTGGTGGGGCTCGGGCTCTTGGCTGTTACGGGGGTTGCGTGGCTCGACCCAGTAGTCGCGCTGCTCGTCGCCGCGAACATCGTGCGCGAAGGCTTCCGGGTCGCGCGCAGCGCCGTGCGCGGCCTGATGGACGAAGCCGACCCGGTGCTGCTCGGCGCGCTCGCAGCGGCTCTCTCGCGCGAGCGCCCCCCAGAATGGATCGACGTGCACGGCCTGCGCGCGTGGCGCTCTGGCGCCACGGTGCACACGGACATGCATCTGGTGGTGCCGCGTTACTACGACGCCGAGCGCCTGCACGAGATCAGCGAGATCGTCGAGGCGCGCCTGCTCGCGGGGCTTTCCGAGCCGGGCGAAGTGGTCGCGCACTTCGACCCGTGCGGGCCGGTGCACTGCGCGAGCTGTGAAGTGGCGGCGTGCCCGGTGCGCGGAGCCGCGTTCAAGGAGCGCAACGTGCTGAGCGTGGCGCGCGCGACGAGGACGGATCCGGATGCGGATCATGCGCGGGCGATGGGGCATTGAGGAGCGATCGTCTCGACGCCGTCGAGACAATCCCAGTCGCGAGCCCCTAAGCACCCAGCGCGCGCTCCCAAAGCCACACGCTCGCGAGGCCCGCGACTGCGAGCGAGCCGCCGGCCACCGCGAAGCGCGGATAGAGCGCGCTGCGGCGCAGCGCGAGTGCGAGCGGCAGGAACGCGGCGACGATCGCGAACTGCCCGAACTCGACGCCGAGGTTGAAGGCGACGAGCGCGAGCGCGCGGGCGCCCTGGGGCAAGCCGAGATCCGCCAGCACGCTCGCGAAGCCGAGGCCGTGCACGAGGCCGAAGCCAAACGCGATCGACCAGCGCGGCGCGCGCAGAAACGGGCGCAGGTTGTCGAGCGCGGCGATCACGATCGAGGCGGCGATGACGGATTCGACGAGGCGCGAGGGCAGCGCGATCAGCCCGAGCGCGGCGAGCGCCAGCGTGATCGAGTGCGAGAGCGTGAAGGCGCTGACGACCCGTAACACCTCGAACGCGCCGTCGCGCGCGCGCGTTACGGGCTGCCAGGCGCCGCCCTCGCGGCGCAGCGCCGCGGGCAGCAGCAAGCACAGCAGGAACAGCACGTGGTCGGTGCCCGTCCAAATGTGCCAGACACCTTCGCGCGCGAAATCGGCGAGCGTGCGCCACGCGCTTGGCGCCGCCGACAGCGCGAAGCGCGCCTGCGCGGGCGAGAGCACGGCGCTCGCGGTTTCGCCGACGCGCTCGATTCGGAGCAGGCCGCGGTGCTGCGGGTCGAGCGCGAAGAGCAGGTCGTATTCGAGCGCGAGCGGCGCCGCGTTCGGGCACGCGATTGCGAGCGCGAGCACGGCATAGGCGCCATCCGTGTGGCGATCGACCTGATGACCCGTGACGCGCGTCTCGCACGCGGCGTTGCCGGCGCGGACGGCCAGGTGCGAGAGAGCGTATGCGTCAATGGCGGCGCGCCGCGTGCGCAGCTCGCCCCACGTGATGCGGCCGTCCGCGTTCGAATCGAGGCCGACCGCGAGCTCGAGATCGCGCAGCGCGATGTCCCAACGACCGCGCGCGTTCGCGCCGTCCACAGTGAGCGTCAGGTACGCATCGCTCGATTTGTGCGCGTGCGCCGCGGAGGCGGCGAGCAGCGCGAAGAGCAGTGCCCGAAAGAGCGTCTTCATCGCAGCGCCGCCAGCTGCGCAGCGAGCGGCTGGAGCCGCACGTCTTCGAGCCCGGTGCTCGCAATTAGGGCGAGCGCCGGCTTCGCCGCGCTGGCGTCGCGCGCTGCCAGCGCGGCTTCGAGCAGCACGCGCGCATCCCGCGGCTCGCGCTGCACGGAGAAATTCTCCCGCGCGAGCGCCAACGCCACGCGTGCATCCCCGAACGCGAGCGCGAAGCGCGCTTCCTCGCCCGCGTGCAGGCTCTCGCCGCGCAGGCGGCTCGCGGCGAAACGCGCGCGCAGCTCGCGCACGCTCGCCGCGAGGCCCGGCGCAGCGAGCTGCTGCTCGGCGAGCGCGCGGCGCAATAACAGGCCGTCGGCACGACGGTCGTCGCCGAGCAGCTCGAGCACATCGCGCGGGCGCTTGGCGGCGAGCAGCAAATCCGCGAACGCCGCGAGCGTGTAGCCGTCGCGCGCGATTGCGAGCGCGGCGCGGTAGCTCGCCTCCGCGCCGCGCGCGTCGCCGCGGCGCTCGCGCATCTCGGCAAGTGTTACGCGCGCGCCCACTGCCGCTGCGCTGCGGGCGCATCTGGCGCCGCCGCGAGGGCACGCGCAAGTGCAGCCTCCGCGGCTCGCGCGCGGCCTGTGAGGCTCGCGACGTCCGCGAGACAGGTGGTCGCGGTGAGCGCGTCCGCGAAACGCAGCAGCGGCGCACAGCTCCGCTGCGCGAGCGCGAAATCGCCGCGTACCTTCGCGACGACGGCGCGCGTGAGCCACGCCTGCGCGCTCCTCGGTTCGCGCGCGAGCAGCGCGGCGAGATCCGCCTCGGCGCCTGCGAAGTCGTGCCGGTGCTGGCGCAGCGTGGCGCGCAATAACAGCACGTCACTCGGCGGCGCCGCACTCGCGAACCACGGCGCGAGCGCGCCCTCCGCCAGCCCCGCGTAGCGCGGGTCGCCCTGCGTGCGCCCCGCCTCGACGTAGCGCCAGGCGAGCGCCACCGCGCGCGCGAGATCCCGCGGCTGCTGCGAGAGCGCGCGGCGCTCGGCGGCAAGTTCGCGCGCGAGCGGGTCCGCCGCGCCGGGAAGCACCTCCAGCACCGCCTCATCGCTCGCCGGCGTGAACGGCGCCGCCAACGCCCCATCCGCGAATGAGAGCGAGATCGCGAGAAGTGCTGCGCGCATATGGGTTCCGGAGTGCGTGTGCATGTGTGCTTCTACCCAACGCGAAACCGCGGAGAGAGGCGCGCCTCTCTCCGCGGTTGTTTGGGTCAACGGGTCTGGCGAACGATCATTCACCCGGGTCGATGTGCTTGCGGTTGCGGCCATCGAACGGCGTCGGCAGGAACGGGAACTCCGCCGTCACCCCCTGCTCGTTGATGCCTACGCCATCGCCCACGTAGTTGGCGATGAAGTTCGCTCCGCCCGCGGCGCGGATCACCACATCGGTCACGTCATCGTTCGGCCGGCGGCCGTTCGGGAAGCCCGCCGGGTCGCCGAACAAAGTCGGTGTCGGGTTGCCCGCCGCATCGTGGGCGAACGGGCCGAGCCGCTTGATCGCGCTTGGCGGCGTCGGCGGCACGTTCAGGTCGAGCCGCAACAAGTCGGAGAGCGCACCGGGCGTGCCGTTCGCGTACTGGAGCAGCAGGGAGACGATGTCGTCGCGCGGTGCGTCGGGCACCGGCACGCCCGACACGAGCTCGAGCGCGTCGCCTACCGCGAGGTTGCGGTACTGCTCGACGAACAGCGACTCCTGCTCGGGCAGCGTGGCGTTCCAGAAATCCTTGCTGCCGAAGCGGATGATCAGCTCGTTCACGAGCGGGTTCGCCATGCGCGAGACCTGCACGAGCTTCATCTTTTTTCCGACGCGCTTCGTGCGCAGCGTGCGCGCCCACATGCCGATCGTGCCGTTGGCACTGTTCGCCGCTTGGCCGTCCACAGTCAGGCTGCGGATCGGCACTTCGAGCGCGATCGTGTTCACGTTGAATCCGCTGAAGTTGTTACTGCCGAACGAGTTCACGGCGTCGTTCGCGTCCTCCGCGACGGTGTTCACCGGCAGCGGCGGGCGGCCGGGGGCGCCGGGCGGGGTCTCGACGCGCAGGTTCAGCGTGTCGAACACAGCGCCGAGATCGATCGCGAACGTCTCGGCGCGCTGGCCGGCGAACACGCGCGCACCGGTTGCGGCGTCGCTGAAGACACCCTTCGCTGCGAGCTGGGCGTAATTGGGCGTGGTGCGCGGGCCGATGTTCGAAGGCACGGTCGGCAGCGAGGCGCCGCCGAACAGCGGCGTGCGCTGGCAATCGCGCAGCTCGCCTTCCTTGAGCCGGCAATTGCGCAGCTCGGCGACCGTGTAGCGCTGGATGCTCGCGAGCCCGGCGGCGCCCGGGCCTTCGAGCTCGGTCACCGGCGCGAGTGCGACGGGGCGAATGAACTTCGTGGGATCCGTGATCTGCGTCTGGAAGCGGAACTCGTAGACCAGATCGTCGAGCCCGCCGCCGCTGCGGTCGTTATCGACGATGATCTGGTAGACCACCTCGTCGTCGAAGTCGAAGTAGTTAGGGCCCGAGCCGGGCTCCTGGCCGGGGATGACGTTCAGGATGAACGTCGCTTTCCGATCCGCGGGAGCGCGGTTCAGGTTGTCTTGGTCGTAGGACACGAACGCGTACACGTCCGTGATATCGGCGGCCGGATCGAGCGCGATCTTGGGCGCCTCGCGGTGGCTGGCTGCGCTGGCTGGGCTGGCGCCGAGCAGGGCGAGCGCCGCGAACGCCGCGGCTGTCGTGCGAAGAGAGTGCATGTCGGTCTCCTGTGGAGTCTCGAGTTGTTGGGAACCGAGCGAGCGACTTGCCGGCGCGGTCCGTGGTGTGCTCGGATTACGGAGCCGAGGCGCAATCGGACCAGCTCGCATTTCGCCGCGCTGCGTGACGTGTTAGGCGGGAGCGCGGGTCTACCTTTGCGCGAGTACGATCGGACCGGTCGGCTGCGGCACGCCGCCCGCGGGCTCGAGCGTGACTGCGAGCACCGCATCGTCGCGAATCGCAGCAGTGAGCTTCGCGCGGAAGCGCGCGCGCCCCTCGGCGTCAGTGTCGAACACGCCCGCGCTGCGCGGCACGCCGCCTTCGATCGCCCATAGTTGATACGTGCGCTCTGGCGGCGCGCTCGCGAGGTCGTGCACTAGCAGCACGACGCGTTCACCTGTCACGAACGCCCGCGCGCCCGCGCCGGTTTCGCTCGCGAGCGCGATGCCGCGCGCCTCGCGCGCGCCGACGGCGACGAGCAGCTCGCTCAGCTCCGCACGATCGCGCTCGAGCGCTTCAGCGCGCGTCTCCGCTTGCGCGAGCGCAGTGCGCGCGCCGGCTTGCTCCGCGCGCGCGCTCGAGAGTTCGTCGCGTAGCAGCGCTGCTTGGCGCCAGCCCGCGTAGCCGAGCACGGCCGCGACGCCGAGAGCGACCCAGCTCGCGGCACTCGCGATGCGCACGCGCCGCGGTGCGCGGCGAGCCGCAGCGCCCTCGCTCGGTGCGCGCCGCGCAGAGGCGCGCTCGATGCGTGCGCGTAGGGCGGTGGACGGCTCGGCGGGCGCGAACAGGTGCGCGAGTTTCGCCACCACATCGTTGCCTCCGCGCAGCGCATCGAGACACGCCGGGCAGCCGTCGCGCAGGTGCGCCGCGAGCCGAGCGCGATCCGCCGGGTCGAGTGCGCCGAGCGCCTCGATCCACGCCAGGTTCGCGAGCTCGCCATGTGCGTCGCCGCTGCCGTCCGTGCTCGCCAAGCGACCTCCCGTCTCAACAATACGAAGCCGCGCATCGGGCCGGATCGATAGAAAAGTTTGCGCTCCCGCCGGTCCGCTCGGCGTTCGGCTCCGTACCGCATCTCGAAGACCTCGAGCGACCCGAGAGAAAGCAGCATGGCAGCCCTTTCGAGAGAGTCCGCCGACTCGCTGAGCGCAGGCAAGGCGGCGGACATAGGATGGGGCTCGCGGAGGCGCCGGATGGAGCAGGGTTCGGAAGCGGAGGCGGATCGCGACCGCGGCCTGATCGCCGCTGCCGCAACCGGCGATGAATCGGCGCTCGCTGAACTCTATGACCGTCACGCTTCCGCGATGCTCGGTGTCGCGCTGCGCATTTTGAAGACGCGCCAAGACGCGGAAGATCTCGTGCACGACGTGTTCGTCGAGGCTTGGCAGCGCGCGGGCGATTTCGATGGCAGCCGCGGCACGGTGCGCAGCTGGCTGCTCGTGCGCGTGCGCAGTCGCGCGGTCGACCGCTTGCGCTCGCTCGAAGCCGCGCGCCGCCGGGGCTTGTTATTGCTTGCGGAGCACGAAGCAGGCGGTGCCAGTGCGCCGCCGATCTGGGACGGCGCCGACCGCGCGCGCGCCAAGCGTGCGCTGGATGCGCTGCCGGACGCGCAGCGCACGCTCGTCGAGCTCGCGTACTTCGAAGGGCTGACGTGCAGCGAGATGGCCACGCACTGCGGCATCCCGATCGGCACCGTGAAATCGCGCTTGGCCGCGGCAATGACGAAACTGCGCCATGGCTTCGCCGAACCGAACGAGCAGGGGAGTGCACGCCGATGAGAGCCCGAGACCCGAACGCCCTGCAGGCCGACCTAATCGTTCACGACGAAATCGCGACCGACCCGGTCGCTCCGCGCGCCGAGCTGCGCGCGAGCCTGCTCCGCTCGATCGGTCGCGAGAGCGCGCTCGAAGGCTTCGCCGAGCGCGTCGCCAGGTTCTTCGATCTTCCGCCCGAGCGTGGGCTCGAACTAGTGCGCCTCGCGGCGCGCGCGAACGAAGCGCCCTGGGTCGATGGCCAGGCGTCGCTGGCTCTCCCGTTTGCCGGCGTGCGCCTCTTGCACTTCGACGGCGGCGCGCGCGTTGCGGAGGCTGATTGCGGCCTCGTCTCGGTCGCGCCCGGCGTGCGCTTCGCCGAGCACGCCCACGACGGCGACGAGTGGGCGCTCGTGCTCGCGGGCACGGCGGAGGAAGAGGGCACCGGCGCGGTGTGGCGCGCGGGCGACGTCGTGCACCGCGCGGCCGGCAGCGCGCACGCGTTCACCATCACGAGCCGCGAACCGTTGGTGTTTGCGGTTGTGCTGGATGACCGGATCCGCTTCTCAGGGCGTTAGGGATCCGATACGTTGCGCGCGCCGCGGCACTCTGCCGCGCCGCCGAAGCACCGAGCAAACTGCATGACCCCCGCGCACTAGCCAGATCTCGACTCGCACTTCTCCCTTCACGCAACCGGTGTGCTCGCACACCGCTTTCGCGGGGCGCGGTCGTGGCGTTCGAGGTCTGGCGGCGCGCCGACTTCGGGCTTCCTGATCGCGTTTGGCTGCCGGTCTTCGCGCTCGCACGCGCGTCCCGTTCGGGACTCTGGCCGTGCTGCAAGTTATTTGGCGCGTGGAGACGCTCGCGCTTCCTACGCTTCTCCTCGCGTGCCCGCGCTGTGCGCGAACTTCGTGTTTCGTCTGCACCGAACGCTTTCGCGTGAACGCGAACGGCGGGCGCCTCGACGTGTGGTTGCTCTATCGGTGCCCCGCTTGCGCCGAGACGCACAAACAGCGCGTCCTGCGCCGCGTGCGCGTTGCGGAACTCTCGCGCGAACTGCTCGAGGGTTATCAGGGCGATGAGCCCGCGCTCGTGCGGCGCAGCGCGTTCGCGAGCGGGCGCGGGGCGGAGGTTCCGTTTCGCGTCGAGCGCCCGCCGCTTCCCGCGGATGGTTTGCTGTGCGCGCAGATCGAGCAGCCCGAGCCGTGCGGCGCGCGCTGGGATCGTCTGCTCGCTGGCGAACTCGGCTGGTCGCGATCGCAGATCGCGCGCGCGGAGGAGCAGGGCCGGCTGCGCGTGAATTGCGAGGCGAGCGTGCGCCGCGTCGTCGCGGCGGGGGACTGCCTCGAGGCGGTACTCGGCGCGGAGCCCCGCGCCTGACGCCTCACGCGACCGGCACGAACTCACCCGCCCGCAGCCGCGCCAAGTAGTCATCCAGCGCGCGCTTGATCTTCCCTGAGAGCAACACCACGCCCACCAGATTCGGGAACGCCATTCCCAGAATCATCAGGTCGCCGAACTCGAGCACGGCGCTCGCAGCGATCAGCGGGCCGGCTGCGGTGAAGAGCAGGAACAGCACGCGGTAGGCGAGCAGCGAGCGCGCGCCGAACAGGTGCGTCCAGCACTGTTCGCCGTAATAGCTCCACGAGATCATCGTGGCGTAGGCGAACAAGAGCACCGAGAGCGAGAGCACGTACTCGAAGCCGGGCAGCACGCTCGCGAAGGCGTGCGAGGTCATCGCGATGCCGTTGCCGGCGCCGGCATCGAGGTAGGCGCCTGTTACGACGACCACGAGGCCGGTCATGTTGCACACGATCACGGTGTCCACGAACGGTTCGAGCAGCGCGACCATGCCTTGACGCACGGGTTCGCTAGTGGTGGCAGCGGCGTGCGCGATCGGTGCGGAGCCGCAGCCGGCTTCATTCGAGAACGCGGCGCGGCGGAAGCCTTGGATGAGAACGCCCGCGGCGCCGCCGTACGCGGCCTCGGGGGAGAACGCGCCGCGCACGATCGTCGCGAACGCGGCGGGCAGTTCGCTCGCGTGAAGTGCGAGGATGACGAGGCCCGCGAGCATGTAGAGGGCGCACATCGCGGGCACGAGCAGCGCGGCGACTTCGCCGATGCGCCGAATGCCGCCGATGATTACGAGGCCGACGAGCAGCGCGAGCGCGAGGCCGATCGCCGCGGCGCCGCCGATGCTCGCGAGCGGCGGCGCGACTGTGGCGAGCAGCACGAACGCTTGATTGGCCTGATACATGTTGCCGCCGCCGAAGCTGCCGCCGATGCACATCACGCAGAACAGCACGGCGAGCGCGGCGCCAACGCGAGGCAGCCCGCGCTCGGCGAGCCCGGCGCGCAAGTAGTGCATCGCGCCACCTGAGAAGTGCCCGTCCGCGCGCCGCTCGCGGTACATCTGCGCGAGCGTCACCTCGGCGAACTTCGCGCTCATGCCTAAGAAGCCGGCGAGCACCATCCAGAACACCGCGCCGGGGCCGCCGATCCCTACCGCGGTGGCGACACCCGCGATGTTGCCGAGGCCGAGCGTCGCGGCGAGTGCGGCGGAGAGCGCTTGGAATGGGGAGATCTCGCCCGCGGCCTCGGGGCCGGTGTAGCGCCCGCGCACGACGTCGACGCCGTGCCGGAAGCCGCGCAGGTTGATGAAGCCGAAGCGCAGCGTGAAGAAGACTGCGGCGGCGATCAGCCAACAGACGACTGCGGGCAGCACGAGTTCGCCCGGCGCGCCGTCGTCCCAGAACGCGAGATCGAAGAAGATCACGGCGGAGATCGGTTCGATCAGCCAGCTCTGGAAGAGCGCGTCGAGCCGGGCGAGTGCGAGTGCGAGGAATTCTTCCAATCGAGGCCCCCGTTTTGCGAGGAAGCGGCGCGTAAGCGCGCGTTCGTTCAATGAAATCGCAGGGGGGCTCGCGTAGAGTTAGCGCCTTTCGCGCGTACGCAGCACCGACCTCGCGCGCGGCCGGGAGATTTCGTGGCTTCGCAAACGCTTTCGGAGCACGCGTCGAAGGAGTTGCTCGCGCGTTATGGCGTGCCGGTTTCGCGCGAGGAGTTGGCGCGCGACGCAGCGGGCGCGGCGGCGGCGGCGGCGCGCATCGGTTTCCCCGTGGTCGTGAAGTTGTGCGGCGACGCGATCGCGCACAAGACCGAGCGTGACTTGGTGAGGCTTGGCCTCGCGAATGCGGACGCGGTGCGCGCGGCGGCGAGCGAGTTGCTCGCGAAGGTGCGGCCCGCGGACGGTGAGGTTCAGCTGCTGGTTGCCGAGATGGTGCGCGGCAAGCGCGAGCTGATCGCGGGGATGGTGCGCGACCCGCAGTTCGGGCCGTGCGTGTTATTGGGCCTCGGCGGCGTCGCGGCCGAGGCGCTCTCCGATGTGGTGTTCGCCGCCGCGCCGCTCACGCGCGCGGAAGCGAAGGGACTTGTTGGGAAGCTGCGCAGCGCTGCGCTCTACACCAAGCCGTGGCGCGGCGAGCCGGCGGTCGATCTCGAAGCGCTCGCGGATGTGCTCGTCGGGCTTGGCAAGCTCGGTGTCGAACGCGGCGATGTCGCGAGCGTGGATCTGAATCCCGTGCTGATCGCGAACGGGAAGCCGGTTGCGGTGGATGCGCTGGTGGAGCTGACTGCCGGCTCCCAAGCCACGCCGCAAGCCGGGCGCAGCCCGGCGCGCAGCGAGCCGCAGGCGAGCGAAGAACAACGAATCCGCGAGAAATTCGCGCGCCTATTCAACCCGCGCGGCGTCGTGG